>JADFQN010000042.1 GCA_022561755.1 Bacteroidota bacterium | reverse complement strand
GCGGGCCGGTACCACCAGCTTCGCCTGGTCATAAGCGGCGGCTACATCGAGGTTGAAGACGACGACGGCGGTTCCACCATCTACGCCTCGTCCGATGATTACGCCGCCGAGCAGGGCGTCGTGGCGGAGGGGCAGCTGCAGATGCCGTCCTATGCCTCCAGCGGCCTGAAGATCACGCTCCCGAACGAGTTGGCCGAGATCGAAGGCGACCAGAACATCGTACTCCTCGACTTTGACGTGACCGAGTCGTATGGCCGGCAGGCAGGCAACAGTGGGATGTGGGTGATGCACCCCGTAGTCCATGCCAGCGACCTCGCTTTCACTGGCGGGGTCAGCGTATCGCTCGTCCTCGACGACGACGTGACGCTCCCCGAGGGCGTCACCCTCGCCGACTTCTCTGCCGAACTCGACAAAGGCGGCGACGTGCTTTCCATCCCCTTCACCGACCTCGACGGGGACAGCGTTTACACGGTAGACTTTCTATACCTCGCGCCGGGCCTTTACCCGATGGGCATCGCGGCCCCGGAAGGCCTGACGATCACGACCGATCCGGCATTGCCGTTCGACGTGTCGGCCCTGAGCGGAACTGTGGAAGAAGTCGCCATCGTCATCACGTCGGTCGTCGAAGCCTAAGACCAACGCTCTGCGATTCGAGGCCCTGGCGCGGCTCACGCGGCAATGAGCGGGAACCCCGCGTTTTTTGCGGGCTGGGCGTCACACCAATTCGGCGGTCAGGATGGGTGTGGGCCGCGCCGTGTGAGGCTCTGTACAACCTTGTAGAACGCGCGGGCGAGATGCGGAGGGTTGCCGAAACCGCTGCCGCAACTCCACTGGCCTACCGACGGTGCCCTGAGCCCAAACCCGTTTCGGAGCGTTGCTCACAATCTGCGCCCCCTACCGCAGGGCTAAACCGGTGCGGCTGCTGTTGACCCAGCACCCTGATTCGCGTGAACCGATGCACTAGTATCGGCAACGATGGCACGGTACCCCAACCAGATCAGGGTGAGGCCGATGAGCTCCGTCACGTAGAGGACCTCCACGTAGCCGAGCCGAGCCGAGGACCCACCGATGCCGGGCAGGAGCGCGCCGATGGCGATCAGCACGTTGCCCCACACCCGGTGGCGGTTCCCAGCGCCGGCCTTGCGGTAGGTCCACGCCGACCAGGCCGCACCTCCAACGAGGAAGATGAATGCGTAGACATTGATGAATGGCGAGAACGCCCGCACCCACTGCCAGCCCAGCACGCGACCCGACAGCCGGTACGGTTCCACTGCCGCGTAGTCAATAGGGGAGAGGAGCACAGCCAACGCGGCGACGCTTACGAACGCCAGCAGCGCCGCAGTGAGCCGGTGGGCCGTCCGCTTGCGCATGAGCAGGTAGACCGTGCCCTGCGCGAGCGGGGCGCCGCCGAGCAGTGCCCCGCTGATGTACCACGCCTTGAACGTCCACAGGTGCCAGCTGAAGAGCGTCGTCAGGCTCTCGGTCAGCGTCCCGACGCCATAGAACGCCACGCCTAGCATCCACCACAACAGGTAGAGCGCCTGGGGTTTGCGCCGCCAGTGCCGGTATAGCACGAGGCCGAAGGCAACGGCCACTACGGTGGTGGCGATGGGCAGGTAGTGGACGAACGAACGCATGCCAGTGTCAGTCGGCGAGAGTGCGACTGCCATCCGGCTGGAAGACATACTCGAAGGTGTAGTAGCGCGCCGTGTCCTGCGTGGGGTCCGGTGTGTCCGGTGCACCTTCGTAGTAGCTGAGAATGCGAACCTTGGCGTAACGACCGTCGGCGGTCTTGATCACGAGCACGCGGCCCGGGATGGGCGTGATGAGGTTGAGCTGGCCGTTGTAGTTGTACCAGCCGTTGCCCGAACCCGTCGGAATCGCGTTGCCTGCCTCGCTGTCGGTGGCATAGCCCTCCGCGGGCGCCTCCGCGACCTCCTCGAAGCTGCCGGTCACGACCTGCGCCGCGCCCTCACCAGGTCCGCTGGAGCCGCTGTTGACGACGATTGTGGTGCCCTTGAAGCCGAGGTCCCAGGCCGTCGAGGCCGAGTCGGCATTCGGGACGATGGCGCCCGTGCGGAGGCTGAAGAAGGTGAACACGTCGGCGCCGATCGGCTGGCCGGTGTCCGGGTCGAAGCCGGTGATGGGATCGGCAGGGAGGTCATTGACCACCTCGGCCTGGATTGGGTCCGGGACGATGACGGTCTCCGCTGAGTCGCAGGCCGTGAAGGCAGGGGCTATCAACGCGAGGAGGAGAAAACGAGTGAGTCGGGCCATGGGGAGTAGTGTAGTCTGGTGAGAGTGAACGAAAGGGGTCAATGGGTAGACATCGCGAGACGAAGCCCGCCGAACCAGAGGCGACCCGGTTGTGACGGCACCCGAACCGGATCGGTGTAATCGAAGAGGTTGGTGACGCCGCCCTGCAAGGTCAGCCAGTCGGTGACGGCGTGGGTGAAGGTGACGTGCCAGAGCGCGTGGCCCGCCACGTACTCGGAGGCGTCGTCGAGGACGAGGTTGCCGTTGCGGTCGTAGTCGCCATAGCGGCTGCGAAAAACGCCGCGCAGCGACACGGTCAGGTCGGGGCTCGGCAGCGTGCCCCGCAGTTCGAGGCTGCCGCTGTGGTGCGAGCGCTGGAACAGCCCGCCGTACTCGTCGGGACGCACGGGGCGGTCGCGGCCTGCATCACGCCGGTAGATGGTCGCGGCCTGAACCGCCTCCAGCGCAGCGAGGTCGACGGCATCGAGGTACTGGTAGCGGGCGGTGAGCGTGAGGGCGTCGAGCGGCGCGACCGCCGCACCGAGTTCGAGGCCGCGCGTCCGCACGCGGTCGAGGTTGAAGTAGGAGTAGATCTGCCGCCCGTTCGTGAGCACGGCCACGGGCGCGATTTCGATTAGATCAAAGACCGTGTTGTGGAAGACATTGGCACTGAGTTGTAGCGCGCCGAGCGGATGCGCCTCTGCTCCGACATTGACGGAAAGCGAGCGCTCAGGCCGCAGCGCGCCGCCGGGCTCGAAGGCGTCCTCATAGCGGCTGACAAGCCCCTGCACCTCCAGCTCATCGAGGGCCGTCGCAAGGTCGCTCGCACCGAAGACGCTGTAGCCTGCGGACGCGTTGGTGAAGTCGAGGTAGCGCTGCTGGAACGTCGGCGCCTTAAAACCGCTGCCGAGCGAGGCGCGCAGACGAAGCCGCTCGTGCGGCTTGACGAGCGCCGCGAGCATCGGGCTGAGGCGGCTCGCATAGTCACTGTGGGCATCGAAGCGGGCGCTGGCCGTCAATTCCAGCAACCCCGATGCCAGCCACTGCTCCTGCACGAATGCAAAGAGGTTCGAGGAGGTGCGCCGCGCGCCGCGCAGCCGGTCGGCCTCGACAGCTTCGAGGATCGCACCGCCGCCCACCGTGATGAGGTGGTGGGTGCCGACGAGCGCGTCGACCTGCCCCTCGCCCTTGGTATAGGCCTGGTCGAAGCGGCTCTGCAGCAGGTCGTCCGCCGACCCGAATTCGGTCTCCGTCTGAAAGCGCGAGGTGTAGAGGCGTAGCGCCGCCTTTGTGCCTGACGCGAAGCGCTGCTCGAGGGCACTGCTCACACTCCAGTCGGTGCGGAGGCCGAGGGCGGTCAGCGGCATCGAGCCCGGCGGGAGGCTCACATTGACACCCTCGCGCTGGTCCTGCTGTGCCAGCCGCCCACGCACACGCCAGGTCAGCCGGTCGGTGACGGGCACCGCGACGTGACCGCTTGCGGTGTAGTCGGTGTAGCGCGGCGTGGTGGGCTCAGGGGTGGTGCTGTCGAGGTCGTAACCGCCGGAGCGAAGCCCGTTGAAGCCGAGCCCAGCCCGCACGCCGCCCTGCTTCATCGCCAGATCGACGGAGGTGCGCGCCGTCGCATGCGATTCGAGGCGCATGGAGGCGGTGGCCTGCCAGGGCGACGTGGGCGCCCGCGAGATCAGATTGATGACCCCGGCAAGCGCATCGCTGCCGTAGAGCGACGAGAATGGCCCGCGGATGACCTCGACGCGCTCGACGTCATGCAGCGCGAGGCGGCCGAGGTCAAGCGTTCCGCTCGTCCGCCCGATTACAGGCTCGCCGTCGAGAAGGATGAGCGTGTAGGCGGGGCCGAGGCCCTGGAGTTGCACACCGGTCCCGAACGCATGGACCGTCGTGTAGCCGCCGACCTCGGCGAGCAGATCGCTCAGTCGCGCCGCGCCGCGCGCCTCGGCATCCTCGCGGGAGAACACCTCGGCGGGAATCGCCAGATCGCCGAGGCGGTCGGAGCCGCGCGTGGCCGTCACCATGACGTCCGCCATCTCATAGAAGCGGAGCGAATCCGACGCCGTCGAATCCGGCTGTTGGGCGGCGCCGGCGCGCGCAGTCAGAAGCACGAGCAGGAGCGCACGGGTCAGAATAATGACCGCAGACGCGCGCGCGGGTATATTGATAAGGGCCAAGGCGACGGCCGTGTGAGCGATCAGGGCTGCAAAGTAAGCAGGCTATGTATAGATTTGCTCAGATTTAGTCAACTTCAATCAGTTTTAGCACACCACTCGGATGCCGAACTTGGCTAAGTCCTCCGAACTCCTATCGTTGACGGATGCTGCCACACTTCTCGGCGTCCACCCGACCACGCTGCGCCGCTGGGCCGACCAGGGCGATATCCTCGTCATGGTGACGCCGGGCGGGCACCGCCGTTTTCCGCGCACCGAGATTGACCGGCTCCTCGGCGCGAGCGCGCACGCCGAGGACGAGGCACAGTTCGCCCAGCACGTCGTGGACCAGGCACTCGCCCATACTCGCGCCCAACTCGCCCAGCAACAAGACGCCAACTGGGTCACGGGTTTCGATGCCTCCGAGCGCGACGCAAAGCGGGAATCGGGCCGTCGCCTGATGCAGCTCCTCCGCCGGCTGCTCACCGCCGCAGATGGCGAGCTGGAGCCGCTGCTTGATGAAGTGCGCACCATCGGCGGCGCCTATGCCGAGGACGCCCTGCGCATCGACATGGGCATCACAGACGTGCTGCGTGCGATCACGTTCTTCCGCGATCAGATCCTGGAGTCCACGCTTGCCGGGCCCGAAGCAGTACCCATGGATCAGCAGGCCGGGCGCCGCGCCATCCAGCGCATCAACATCTTTTTTAGCACCATGCTGCTTGCCGTTGCCGCTGCCTTCGATTGACCGTGCATTTTAGGGCCGGTGATCCTCGAAATGACGGAACTGCGTTCAATGTTGACGAGAAATGGAACGCATGCAAGTCAGACCTATGAACGAAGTGATATCTAACAATCCAGGAATGAGACGGCCAACGCCAGAACGAGATGGCCGATAATTCCCGCTTTCGTTTCGTCAGACGAAAGTTCCGTTTGGAATTTCTATTGGGGAATTGGAGCAATATCGTGCGATTTGCGCATTGGGGCCGTGCGATCCAGTGAACCAACCCGTTGATCTTCTCGCTATGCCTCAATCGAAGTTGGCCCTCTTTGCAATTGGAATCGTCATGCTCCTGTCGCTTCAGCAGGCGCGTCATGCCATGCGAACTCAAACGGAGAAAGTTGACATCGAGGTCACTGCGATGGCCACGCAGGTTGGCATCGACCGGCTGAACGAAATGCGTCTTCTCGCTTTTGACGAGACGACCAAAGATGGCAGGATCATGTCCGCCTCGGAACTATCAAGCCTCTTGCCACTCCCTTCCGATCCCGAGCATCTCTTCGATTCGTTCCCCGAGAGACAGGCAGCTCATAGTGCAGGTCCTGACGTCGAAGCCGACGATCTCGATGATTTCGACGCCGTCACGAACACCGTTTCCAGAACGACGCGACTAGACACGCTGCATTTTAGCGTTGATTCCGTTGTGGGTTATGTGCTGGACACCAGTTTAGGGACCACCTCCACCGTTCCGACTGGTTTCAAGAAGGTGTTCATCCGCGTCACGGCATTGGGCATCCAGCCCGCGGTCTCCGTTACGCTTTCTCAGCTCTATTCGTGCGGCACTCGTTGTGCCTGGTAGTGCGTCCGTTTCTCCCTGTCGGTTAGCCACATGCAGTTTATTTACGACAACATCATAGCAGTCATGGTGGGAGGTGTCGTCCTCCTAATTCTCGCGAGCAACCTTCAAGCCGGCCAGAAGGAGTCCATAGATGCGACTGCCTTTTACAGTCTAAACAGACACGTCGCCTCATTCAAGGACGTCGTGCTCAACGACGTCCGCAGTCTCAGTCGGGCTGTGTCCGTTCAGGAGGTCGATAGTTCGTTCCAATTCTTCGCTCGCGTCTCACCTGGAAGCAGTGCGGAGCAACTGGTCGAATACCGCCGGACGATGGGAGAGGTGTACGATGGTGTCCAGACCTACCGCATAGAGCGGTTTGTAGACGGTCAGCCGGATGGCGGAACTGCGTTTCAGCTCTTCGATTGGCAGATAGAGTTTTTGGACGCCTCCGGCGCGCCTGCGTCAGGACCTGACGACGCCGCCGGCCTCCACGTTCGCCTTGACGCCATGACACCGATCACCCGCTCGTCTGCGTCAAGCCTATCTGAATTTACGGACTCCCGCTGGGAAACCGTCATTCATCCCCCGATCCTCAACCCGTTGATCTAAACAACAGCACCTATCAATCATCATGGGAAACTTCACCTCAATCACCGCCGTCCTTGCCTTTGTCATTATAGGCGGATTCTACTTCATGAGTACCCAGCAGCAGATGCGCGAAACCAACCGCGGAGTAGCTCACGACGAGTACGCTGTACTCGCCAGAAGTGCGGCGATTGCTGGTAGCGAGCGAGCAAAACAACACCTCGCAAGGTCGTTCACAGAAGAATCATTTGAAGGTTACTTCAACCAAGGTACCTATGACGTCGAGGTGACCATCTCCGGGCCGACCGCGACGATAATCTCCGAGGGCTCGGTTACTGCCTCGGGCAACCGCCATGTGACGAGAACCGTTAGAGAAGTCATCGAATCCGCCCCCGAATCCCCTCTTTCCGGGTTCGGACATGGCCTGTTGGTTGGTGGCGATTTGGTCCTGGGTGGGACAGGAGACATAGTATCAATCGGCGTCACGGACTCCACGGCGGCCACATTAAATGCCAACGTGCATACGAATTCCAACCTCGTGGTCAATGGTGATGCAGCACGGGTATCAGGCTTCGGTTCATACTCAGGCTCAATCACTGCGACGAACGCCGATTCGACCTTTCAACCAGGATACAATCCCAATAGCGATCCATCAGCGTTTCACGCACAAACTGTACCTATCCCTACGGTGGAACCACTCCAATTAGCCAATGACTTCGGAATGGACGTGAACGTGAGCACGGACATGCCCGGTTCGTGGGACCCATTCGGCCAGTGGAACTGTGATCTATCTGGTACGCTGATGGGAGGGAGTGCGGCCGACCCGCGCGTAATCTATTGCCCAGGTAGTATGCGTCTGCAAAGCCTCCTTGTAGAAGGCTACGCAATATTCATTGCCGAGGGCGAAACCGGGGTTGATAACTTCCTTCGCTCGGACGTAGCGACGTACCCGGATGGCGAGACGAGCAGCATAGCTATCTACTCCGACGGCGATATAGCTCTGAACGGCAACGACGAGGTCTGGGCTCAACTGTTTACGAACGCTTCGCTCCGATACCAGGGCACCATCGACATCTACGGAAGTCTCGTTACCGGCGGCTCCCTTAATTTTAGCGGCTCGGCCACGATCCACTATCGGCCTACGACCGCTGAACTCATCCCGCCTCGAGAACCCGATCCGCGATTGCTCCTGGTCGCATATTCTGAGGAGTAATGTTGTTTCGTGTTTCCTCAGGGCACCCCTTGCCCGCGTTCAGTACGATGCTGGCGTCCGGTCTTCCGTTCCGGCTGAGACGCGGCATTTTCGAGATTCGTACGTAGCTGTACACGAACGGCGGTACAAAGCGCGGGGCTGTTCGGGGTCCCTGCGCTTTTTGTTTGGATATGCCGATCTGGCCTCATGCCATCCCGCATTGAGAACGGAAGCGAGACGGGGCAACCCAAAGGATCGTGCGGCACGACCCAGTGAACGGGAAATATTAAGGGTAGGTCCATAGGTCCGGCGACCCGGATCGAAAAGGTTGCTTTTGGACCAGGTATTTGCGGGATTCAGCACAGCGGCACCCCTGTCGCAAAGGGTGCGGACAGATGAGCACCATGCTCTTCTTTCCCTCTCTCCCCCATGGCCGCGATCCTCGATCACCTCACCGCCATTCTGGTTGGCGCGTCCCTTCTGGGCGTGCTTCTCTTCGTGCAGCAGCGCGGACAACAGGCGTCCATCGATTCGACGGTCCACCACATCGTTCAGGTGCAGTCGTTCTCCATCATGGAGACGTTCGAGCGCGACATCGAAAACATCCGAAACTCCGACCAGACCGGGGAACGTGCGCGTGTTTTGTCCAGTGCCGGCAACACCAACGAGTTGCGCTTCGTGACCCTCGCCAATCCATCTTTGGGTGATGCGTCTCCGCTCGTCGCCGTTGCATACCGGCTGGAAGACACGTTTCAGCAGGTTGAGGTGAATGGTGTACCTACGACGCTGTACCGTGTGGTTCGCTTTGTCCACGATGGTTCGGGCAACTGGGTACTAGAAGGAGGCAGCACGGAGACGCTCGTCGGCTTCAACATCAGCCTGATCTCTCGCGACGGCGAAACCGTCGTCACGGATGGATTTGAGCCGGATAACTTTCGCAGAGTGCGCGTGGAGTTCGAGGCAGCCGGTGGCCGCGTAATCCGTCTGGCAGGCGACCAGGACAACATGTCTCGTGCCAACCAGACGCGCCAGGCCACTACGATACGCCCGGTGTCGCTAGCTATGGATGGCGACACACCGCTTCCGCCAACGACAACCGTTCCTTCCCCCTGGCCTCCGCTTCCGGATCCTCCGGCTGATCCGAATCCACCACCGCCAACGCCGGATCCTGACCCAGATCCTGACCCAGATCCAAGCCCAGACCCAGATCCTCCACCTCCGCCTCCACTGCCGCCTCCACCTCCTCCACCGCCTCCTCCACCAAACCCAGACCCGCCACCAGGGTACGAGATCTAGCTTGCTCTCACGCGTTCCGGTCAGGCGCGGAGCCCAACGGCTCCGCGCTTTGTGTTTGGGGAAGAATCCATCCGCGTACTTGAGCGAGCGCGAGCTGGGTGACGTACCATGCAGGATGGAACCGCTCCTCGATCCTCATGCGCTGCCACCCGATCACCGAAGCGGCTACGTGGCCATCATTGGCGCCCCCAACGTGGGCAAGTCCACGCTGATGAACCACATTCTCGGCCGGAAGCTGTCCATAGTTACGGAGCGGCCGAGCACCACGCGGAACCGCGTCCTGGGCATCTATTCTGATGAGGTGAACCAGATCGTGTTTCTGGACACGCCGGGCGTCGTCCGCCCCCGGTACCTCCTCCACGAGAAGATGATGCACGACGTGGACCGCTCCGTCGCCGACGCGGATATCCTGCTCTTCATGGTGGATGCCACCGAGCCCGCCCCCACACACGACGCCAGGGGCGCACTGGACCGGATTGACCGCAGCACGAAGCCGGCGCTTCTGGTACTCAACAAGATGGACCTCATCCTTCCGGAGAAAGCGCTTCCGCTGGTGGAACAGTATGCAGGCGTCAGAGCCTTCGAGGAGGTTGTTCCGGTATCCGCGAAAACCGGCAAAGGCATGGATGTACTCATGGAGCAGGTGAAGCAGCGCCTGCCCCTGGGCCCGCCTTACTACCCGAAGGACCAGCTATCGGAGCACCCGGAGCGGTTTTTCATCGCCGAGATCGTCCGCGAGGCCATCTTCAACCGCTTCCGGGAAGAGATCCCCTACTCCACGCAGGTGATGGTGGTGACGTACGAGACCCGCCAGGCCGGCAAGGACTTCATCGACTGCGAGATCGTAGTCGAGCGGGATGCCCAGAAGGGCATTCTAATTGGCAAGGGTGGCAAGGCGCTCAAGAACCTCGGCGCGGCAGCCCGGAAGGGCATTGAGGAGTTTCTCGGCAAGCCCGTCTACCTCCAACTCCACGTCAAGACCCGCTCCGGCTGGCGCAATAAGGAAGGAATGCTGAGGAATTACGGGTTTGGAAGGTGAGGCGTGAATAGGTGATTACCTGAATACGTGAAGATGATGGGGCGGGCGCGAGTCCTCAAAAAGGCCGCTTCAAAACCCGTCCCTTTCTGAGGGGCGGCGCATCGCGCCGCGGTGAAGGCAAGCGCGCTGATGGTCGTGGCCGAGCGGAGCGAGGTCGGAGGGTGTGGCCGCGATAGGCTATGGAGCCGCGAGCGTTTTTGTTGTGCGTTATGCCGCTCCTCGCCAATCCGACATCCCCCGCCTCCCGCCGTACGGCGGGATCCACACCCTTGGAAGGGGGACTTTTTGTCTCCTGTCCAGAGCTTGTCCCCGCCGAGTTTGGGAGGTCGGAGGGTGTGGCCGCGGCCAACTCCCACAGCCACAGCAAATCCGACATCCCCCTCTCCCCGTCGTACTGCGGGGATTTTCCCCCTCGAAAGGGGAATTTCAAACAGTCGGCTCTCATCAAAAATCACGTAATCACGTAATCACGTATTCACTCCATCACAGCCATCCCCAGCCCCCTCCTCACCACGTCTTCTAGCCGTTTGGGAATCATCGTCTTCACGGTAAACCGGCCCCACGACCGGCGGACAGGGTAGCTCCTGCGGAGCTCGCGAAAGGCGGCGGCTCGCTTGGAGGGGGCGGCGGCCAACACAACCTGCCGGAAGCGCGTGTCGTCCTTGCGAAGGCTGTAGGCCTGGCGCACGAGAACGTTTAGCCAACGGACTTCCTTGAGGCCGTCCAGATCGTCCTGAACGGGCAAGGCGTACAGGGTGAGGTCTTTGGTCCGCAAGGAATCAAGTGCGGCCCCGCAATCCCAGGCAGGCGGGACGTAATCCGCACGAACTATGAGCCAGGCGCGGAGAGCTTCTTCCAACATCCGCGTCCCCTCGACCTTTCCATCGAACGAGTACCCGGCGATGTGAGGCGTAGCAATGCGAACCAGGCGCGCCAGATCGGTATCGACCTCGGGTTCGCCCTCCCACACGTCCAACACCGCCCCGGCAATACTGTGGGTTTGCAGTGCGGCTTTGAGCGCCCCGTTATCCACCACCGCTCCTCGCGCCGCATTGAAGAGTACCGCATCCGGCTTCATGGTTGCAAGAGTTGCCGAATCAATCAGATGATGGGTGGCGTGAGCTGTCTGGGTAGTTCGTGTAAGCGGAGTGTGGAGTGTTACGAAGTCCGATCGTTGCAGAAGCGGCTCCAGTTCCACGTAAGGCGAAGGCGGCGGATGCCTCGCATCCAGCGGCGGGTCGCAGCGAAGTACGTCCATCCCCAGCACCTCAGCCCGCACCGCCACCTCTTCGCCGATCCATCCACATCCCACAACCCCGAGCGTGCATCCGCGCAGGCCTACGCCAATATCCGCGGCCGTCGAGATTAGCGCGGCCAACGTGTACTCGACAACGGACGTTGCGTTGGACCCAGGCGCCGACGCAAACCCGACTTCAGCACGCCTCAGGTAATCCTCGTCAACGTGGTCGGTGCCAGCCGTAGCCGTTCCCACAAACCGAACCGGCGAGCCCGCCAACAGTTGCTCGTCAACCTGTGTGGCACTGCGAACCAGAAGAACGTCCACATCGGCTAGCTCGGCGGACGTAATGGTGTACCCCGGAAGTTCGCGGACCTCACCAAACCCACCAAAGGCCTGGGCGGCGAGCGGGATATTGGCGTCGGCCAGAATGCGAAGTGGTTGAGCCATGCGGCCGGGAGGCTAGGGCCTGTTCACACTAGCGTTTTGAGATTAGTTCGAGGGCAGTCTGAGGTCGATTCAAGGCGCACGAGGAGGTCGGGGCAACACCCTCCGTCTCCCGCTTCGCGGAATCCACGGATTGCCCCCCACTTGCCTACACAGCAGCGCAGTGCGCCGCCCCTGGAGGGAGGGTTCCCCGGACGACGAGTGCAACGCCGAAGCGGCCCGGAATGACCCGAAATGGTCCTTCACGATTAGTGTGAACAGGCCCTAGATAAGACACGGTGTTTCGGAAAGAAGGCGGCGGCGGTGATCCTCAAACACCAAACAAAAGCCGTACAGGTGCCTCATAGGGGATTGATACGATCTCAACAAAGCCCCTCCTGGTGCACGTCAGCGGCCTTTAGCGCGAGATAGCCGCATTTATAGTAGCGACGGTAGACAAGTGGGGCACGTTGTTTTGCCGGAGTGGGACCGCCAACATACTCTTCACAAGCCAAATGCCGTACCGGCAAGGTTTTCGCTAACCCACACACCGCGCACCCAGTATCGCTCCTCTGCGCACACCCCACTAGCACGTCATACCCAATGCGCCCTCTGGGTAAAAATACTTTCATGGTCCCCGTCTTGGCAATTGCCCTGCTTGCGGTAACGATGCTCTCGGCGTTCCAGATGCTCAGCCCGGTTACGGCCGGCGTATCCACGGGCCGAATCGTGCCGATGGTTAGCGTGAGCCAAACACTCGGGACCGACGTTCCGGAGTTTTCCCGCGAGACGATCAACAACAACGTGCTCTGGCTGGCGCGTTGCATCTACTCGGAAACCAAGCGCGCAGAAGAGCAGGCGCTCGTAGCCTGGGTGGTCCGCAACCGCGTGGAAACGCGCTACCGTGGCGAATCTTCGTTCCGCGGCGTGGTGCTCGATCCGTACCAGTTCAGCGCCTTCAATCGCGGCAGCCGGAAGCGCCGCTTCTACCGTAGCCTCTCGCCTTACTCCAACGCGCGCGGGTGGCTGCGCACCATGAAGGTGGCGCACAACGTGTACTACTCGGACGAGTCCGAGCGGCCGTTTGCCATCACCACGCGCCATTTCTACAGCGAGCGCTCCATGCGAGGCCGCCGGGCGCCGCGCTGGACCCGAGGCCAGAGACCGGTTCGGTTGACGAACCAACGCATTGATGCGCGCCGGTTCCGCTTCTACTCCGGCATCTCCTGACGCCGCAGTCGAAACCCCGACATCCGCGCCGTAACGCGGATGTCGTCCCCCACGAAGGCGGGCCCCGTAAGGCTCGCCTTCGTTTTTTTTCGGAGAGCCTGTCAGATTCAAGATGAGTCTACTACGGCAGCGAACCCCTTAACCAGGCAACCTCCCAGGCGTCTATCTTTCGGCTCGCAACCCTGCACCAACGCCGCCAACGATCCGGTGATGCCAGCCTTTCGCCTCCTCCCCTTCCTCCTCGTTCTTCTGGTGGTGACGGGGTTGAGGTGCTCGCAGCCAGATCCGGGAGGTGGAAACGGCCCCGAAGCCTTCGCGCCCAGCGGGCCTCCGCAGTACCGCACCGAAGGCATCCGGATTGCGACGTTCAACGGCGAGTTCTTGTTTGACGGCGAGGGCGAAGAAGGCGGCGCGGACTTCCCGTGGAAGTCGAACCCCGTGGCCGCGCGGGCTCATCGCGATTTGGTAGCCGGCGTGATCCGCCAACTGGATGCCGACATCGTAGTCATCACCGAAACCGAAACGAAGGGCGTGCTGGAGATGATGATTGCCGAGTCCCTAAGCGGGCTCGGCTACACCGCCTACCTCGTAGAGGGCAGGGATACTTTCACACGGCAGAACGTGGGGCTGCTGTCGCGCTTGCCCATCGAAGACGTTGGGCGGACGAGCGAACTCCTTCCGGTTGGACTTACGGATCGACTCTACGGAGTATCTAAAAACATCTGGGCGCACCTGACCATCGCGGGCGTGCCGGCCACGCTGATCGGCGTTCATTTCCTCGCCCGCCCGGATGACGTCGAACGGAAAACCCGACGCGAGGTGCAGGCCGAGGTCATCCGCCGCCTCGTGGCACAGGAGGCAGACGCGGGTCGCGCCGTCATCGCCCTGGGCGACTTTAACGACTTCGACAATGCCACGCTCGACATCCGGGGCTCCCGCCCCATCACAGATGTCCTCGAACGTATTAAGAGCGCGGGTCCGGGCGCCGACGACGACCTGATCAATGTTCTGGACGACGTTCCGCAGCGCGAGCGTTTCACCTCCTTCTACGACCGCAACGACGACGGCCGCATCGACCCCGGCGAGTTCAGCGCCATCGACCACATCCTGCTTTCGCCCGAGTTGTACAGGAGGCTGCGCGAAGTCCACTTCGTCCATGCGCACGACCCGCGCCTGGTGAGCGACCACTTCCCTGTCATCGTGACGCTGGGGGATGGTTAGGAGGCTGTTGAATTACGTGCTCTGTCGCCGAGACAGCCTGCCCCGACTTGTCAGGGAGCGCATCTCGGTTGAGATCGAGGCGCGAGATCGTAGTCGAATTGGTGATTCGGCGAGATTCTCGCAACTCGGAGATCAGCCGAGAGGCGCCGTCACAGGCAGGATGGCGTTTTTCAACAGCTTCTCAGCGGGAAGGGTTTTTTCGGTGTAATCAGGACGTGAAAACGAGCGCCACTGCGAGGTATCGGACCGCCATCAAGGGCTCTTATATCGTAGCCAAGGGGCCCCAGTTCGTCCACAACAAACTGCTCAAAGTCGAAGACAGCATAGTGGACTTCGCACAAAATCGTCGGCCGATGTAGGCCAAGTGTAGTTTTCATTCCAAGCAACGCACGCTTTTCTGCTCCCTCAACATCAATCTTTATGAAGTCTGGTGCCCTTACTTCGCCTTCTTCCAGAAGCGCGTCGATCGAGGTTACCGCTACCCACATGCCCTTCCGGCCGCGATTCTCGCCCAGCCTGAACGTTGTCGGGGTCGTATCCATTTCGAACCATTCGAGGCCCGGCTTGTCGGCGATCGCCTTGTTAATCACTGTGGCATGTTCAAATCCGTTGATCGCAAGATTGTGCCGGGTGGTCTCAGCCGATTTCGGATACGGCTCAAATGCGTAGACATGGCCCTCCGGGCCGACGAGACGCGCCGATAACAGGGTGTAGAACCCCACGTTGGCGCCCAGGTCATAGACGACATCGCCTTTCTTCAAGTGCTCCGCGAGCGCCTCCTGAAGCTCAGGCTCGGTCGTCCCGAGGCGATATCCTGCTACCGGTACCGTTGTGCGAAAATTCAGCCCAGCCCCGACACCGCGTTGAATGGCGCCTTCCCCTGATGCAATTCGAGCCGCCACACGCCGAATCGTTGGTCCCAGCACCGGTATCCGATATTGAAGCCGGCCGATGAATCGGAGAAAGTTCGACGGAATGAACTCGGCTATCCTCTCGAGCATGAAAACAACCGTATCTGGATACTTGGGTGGCGCACAGAGCGCGAAAATTAATGAACGGCTCCCTGGCGCAACCTCATCCAGAGAAGAGAGTTTGCAGGGAGCGCCCTACTTACGGCAAAATATCCCCATCCTTTATGAAAATCGGCATCACCTGCTACCCCACGTTTGGCGGCTCCGGCGTCGTGGCCACCGAGCTCGGTAAGGCGCTGGTCGCGCGCGGGCACGAGGTCCACTTCATCGCGTACGACCTGCCCATGCGGCTCGACCACGTGGCCGAGCGCCTGTACTTCCACGAGGTCCGCGTCAACACGTACCCTCTTTTCGAGTACCCGCCTTACGCCATTGCGTTGACGAGTAAAATGGTGGATGTCGTCCGCCACGAAAATCTCGATCTGCTGCACGTCCACTACGCAATCCCTCACGCTACCAGCGCGGTGCTGGCCCGCGAGATCCTGGACGGCGAAGGCCGCCACGTACCCGTGATAACGACCCTCCACGGAACCGACATCACGCTGGTGGGCCAGGACGCCTCGTACCGGCCCGTGGTGGAGCACTCGATCAATGCCTCGGACGGCGTTACGTCTGTCAGCGATTGGCTTCGCCGCGAAACGTACGAGCACTTCAACGTGGAGCGCGCCATCGAGGTCATCCCCAACTTCGTGGACATCGAGCGCTTTCAGCGGACGCCCAAGGACCACTTCAAACAAGCCATCTGCCCGGAAGGCGAGCACCTGATCGTCCACGTTTCCAACTTCCGCGAGGTAAAGCGAACACTCGACGTCATCCACGTCTTTCACCAGCTTTTTTCGGAGGGCGTCTGGACGGAAGGCCACCGACTTCACGGGCAGCAAGGCGGCGTGAAACTCCTGATGGTGGGGGACGGCCCCGACCGTTGCGCATGCGAAGAGTTAGCCCGCGAGTTGGACATTTACCATGAGGTGCGCTTCCTCGGCAAGCAGGAACCCGTTGAGGAAATCCTCTCCATCGCCGACCTCTTCCTGATGCCCTCCGGCAGCGAGACGTTCGGCCTCGCGGCGCTTGAGGCAATGGCCTGCGGCGTACCCGTGGTGTCGACGGATATCGGCGGACTGCCCGAACTGAACATCCACGGCGAAACCGGCTTCCTTTGTCCACTCGGGGATGTTGAGGCGATTACGGCCGCATCGCGGCAGATTCTAACCAACAGTGTCCTCCACCAAAAGATGGCGGATGCGGCGCTCCAACGTGCTTCGCAGACGTTCGGAATCGAGCACATCGTGCCGCAGTACGAGGCCTACTACCAGCACGTGATGGACGAGCAGGCGGAGGCCATCGAGCGGGTGCGCGCATGAGCGGGCGGCCTCCATCCGAAAAACCCGCTGCTACCCTCGCGGCTGTGGAAGTGGCTCGCGTGAAGCGGCTGGATGCCCGTAAGCTCAACCTCATATCGAAGAAAAAGCCCGTCTACCCGGTCAGCGACTACTTCCTCGAGTACCTCGAGGGCTACAACCGCGTCGTCTCGGAAGGCGCCGACTTCGACAGCCTCGTGCGGCACGATAACGCTGTGGCCCTCTACGACGAACAGGGCAACGACACACTCTGGAACACGGTCTTCTTTGGGCCAACGGAGCAGGCGGAGATCCACGAGGCGATGCGGCTCACCTACGCGCTGCTAAAATCGGACGGCGACCTTTCCACGGTCGAGCACCTCTTCATCGACCGCGTGGACATGTGTCTCTACGGCAACACCCTGCCGTTCCGTGTGCGCATCGTCAACGCGCTGAACGAGAACTTCGACTACTTCTACATCAAGCGCGTGGACGCCAACCGCATCTACGGCCTTGAACTCGAGCACATCCTTTCGCCGAACCGCATCAACTACCTCATCCATGGCGAGACGCTGATTGAGGAGCACATCGTGGGCATCCCGGCCGATAAATTCATCCGTGAGAACATGCCCAAAAACCGCTTCAACGAGGTGCGGCTGGCCAAGGAGTTCGTAAAGTTCAACGAACGGTGTTTTGTGCGGCTTCTCGGCGACATGCACTCGGGCAACTTCGTGATCGACATCACGCCCGACTTCGAGAAGATGCAGTACCGCATGCGGCCCATCGACTTCGACCAGCAGAGCCACCACGGCAGAAAGCAGGTGTACCTGCCGCAATTCTACCCGCAAAACAACCCGATGATTGCCCTCGGAATGGAGCACATGACGCCGCGCACCGTGGACCAGTACCAGCGCGAGGAACGGGCGCTCATCGCCGGGCGGCTGAGAGCCAGCCACGGCCGCTACGGTATGCTGATGCAGGTGATGCGGGAGGATCTGATCTCGTCGCAAGCAAACGTGTGGCGCCTCTCGGGTCAGTTGGCCAAACATTACGACGAGCCGACTTTTGCGGAGTGCCACACGATGGGCGATCTGGTCTATGCCTCGCTGGAACGCGTCCTCCACCACCACGAGCCCGCCAGCGCGTCGATGTTGCAGGGGAAGCCGTTTGGGGGTTCGTAATCTGAATCCGCTACCATAAGATGCTCCGTTCTTCTCTCTTTCTGATCGCCGTTACGCTTGGTGCATGCAGTGACGCAGCTCAACCGGAGCCAGTCACCCCGACTCTCGAGGTTGCAACGAACGCCCACATCCGCACCGCCGCCTTCGTAGCCGTGGATGGCGTGTATAACAGCGAGTTGATGGCGCCCTACGATGTCCTCCACCACTCCATCTTCCGCGACTCCCTCAACTACATCCGACCGTTCGTAGTATCACCGGATGGTGAGCCGGTTGTAACGTTCGAGGGCCTCACGGTGTCGGCGCACTACGGTTTTGAGAACGCGCCACGGGCCGACATCCTCGTGATCCCCAGCGCCGAGGGAAGCATGACCACCGATCTCGAAGACGAATGGTTGATCGACTGGATTCGTGAAGCGGCAATTACTGCCGACTGGGTGATCACCGTCTGCGATGGGGCGTTTCCTCTCGCAGCCACAGGTCTGCTCGATGGCCGGACGGCCACCACGTTTCCCTCCGACCGCGAAGCGCTGGCAGAGATGTTTCCCTCGGTCTACGTGCGCGATGACGCGCGCCTCGTGGTGGACGGCAAGTTCATTACGTCGGTGGGTGGCGGAATGAGCTACGAGCCTGCCTTCTACCTGGTAGAACGCCTCTACGGACCCGAACATGCACGCTTGACTGCGGAAGGGCTTGTGTGGCCGTGGGAATTGGAGACCATGCCGCATGTTGTTGTGGATGCCGAGTAGGGCACCCTCGGCACTCATCGCAGTATTATCGGGCATGAACTGGCGCGAATACATCATCTCGGACCGGCAAATCCTTGTCGGCAAGCCGACGCTTAAGGGAACGCGCATCTCTGTAGACCTGGTCCTCCGGCTCTTCAGCGCGGGATGGACCCAGGAGCAGGTGCTTGAGAACTACCCGCACCTGACGCCGGAAATGCTACAAGCGGCTTTCGCTTTTGCCGCTGAGATTCTTGAAGATGAGACGGTTAAGCCACTGGCAGCTTAGCAGGAACGGAGATGTTCCGCATACTTGTCCGTGACATGACACGGACCTCGGCGTCATCTTGGTGGCAGCCGTTCACCCTGCCAAGTGCTTAGCCCGGTCATGAAGCTCCTCGTCGATGATAACAATCCGCGCCTCTGTGTCGAGCGCTTGTGCCAAGCAGGGCACGATGTCGCCTACGTCGCCGAGACAGGATCTGGCCAAAAGGACCCGAATGTGCTTCAACGGGCAGGTAGCGAGGCACGGCTTCTTATCACAGAGGATCGTGACTTAGGCACGCTGGTCTAGGCCCGGCTTCAGCGGCCGCCTGTCGGCGTTATTTATCTGCGCCTCGGCATAGCAAAGCCCGACGTGATCGCTGACACCCTACTCCAAGTGATCGAGAACTCGAAACTCACCCTCGCGCGCTACTTCACAGTCGTCGAACCCGGGCGTGTGCGGCAGCGCCCACTGCCACGCGCTTAACCCGCGGACTCACCAGTCAAGAACGGATTCGTCCGCCGCTCCTCCCCGATGGTCGTGGCCGGGCCGTGCCCCGAGTACACAACTGTGTCATCCGGCAGCGTGAGGAGCTTCGTTTTGATGGATTCAATGAGCGTTGGAAACGATCCCTCCCACAGGTCCGTCCGGCCGATGGAGCCCTGAAACAGCACGTCTCCGCCGATTACGAATCCTTCCGCCTCGTTGTAGAAGCACACCGAACCGGGCGAGTGGCCCGGGGCGTGGAGCACCGAAAACGAGCCCTCCCCCAGCTCGATCACGTCGCCTTCCTGTAGAAAGTGCGCGGGCTCAGGTGGAGGCGTGATCCGCACGCCAAACAACTCGGCCTGAACCGGCGCGTGCGCAATCAGCGGCAGATCGGCTTCGTGTAGCTGCCAGCCGCCATGGTCGACATGCGCACCGAACCGTTCCGCGAAGTATGCGCAGCCGAAGATGTGATCGATGTGGGCGTGGGTAAGCAATAGGTGCCGAACACGTAGGTCGTTGGACTCGATGTAATCGAACACCTCTTTCCGCTCCTCCGGCGTCGCCGTGCCGGGATCGACCAGGGCCGCCTCGCTGCCGTCATGGACGACGTAGCAATTCTCTACGAAAGGGCTGACAACGAAAGAGTGGACGGTCATGCAATTTGGGATTTCGGATTTCGGATTTGGGATTTCGGATTTCGGATTTGGGATATCAGATTTCGGATTTGGGATATCAGATTTCGGATTTGGGATATCAGATTTCGGATATCGGATATCGGATATCGGAGTTGAAATTTTGAGCTTGGAATCTGGAGCTTGAGTTAATCTACGTGGACGTGCAGTGTTCCTCCTTAGCTTCCTTCCTCGTCCTTGCCACCATGAAGCGCCTTCACCAGACCATCCTCCGCGCACTGCCGCTGCCTTTCGCGGCGGCGTTCTGCACGCTGATGTTTCTGCTGCTGATGCAGTTCCTGATCCGCTACCTTCCCGAACTGGTCGGACGAGGACTGCCGATCGGCGCGCTGATTGAGCTGGTTGCGTACAGCCTGGCGTACATGGTCACGCTGGCCGTCCCGATGGCGTGGTTGATTGCCCTGCTGGCCGCGTTCGGGCGGCTGAGCGAGTCGCGGGCGTACCTCGTCGTGAAGAGCGCAGGCGTCTCGCTGGCTCAACTCATCTGGCCCGCGTTGCTCGTGGGGGTCGTTCTGACGGCCGGAATGGCCTACTTCAACAACGTGATGCTCCCCGAGGCCAACTACCGCATGGCCGGCCTCTGGCGCGACATCCGCGTGGCGCGGCCGGGCTTCGAACTCGAACCGGGCGTGTACTACAACGGATTGCAGGGCTACGCCATCCGAGCCGAAGACATCCCGCCCGACTCCACCGGCCTGCTCCTCGGAGTCACGGTGTTCGACACCAGCAAGCCCGGCACGCAAACGGTGCTCGTTGCCAACCGCGCCAAACTTGCCACGACATTCGGCGGGCAACGACTCGAAATGCAGCTGGAGGACGGCGAGCTCCACCGCCGTAACGAAGGCCGCGGCCAACAGGAAGAGCGCTACGAACGTCTCTCATTCGACCGCCACCGGCTCACGTTCGACATCTCGGATCTCACGTTCGAGCGCTCCGATTCACTTTCCGGCGGCCGATCCGACCGCACCATGCGCACCAGCGAAATGATCGCCGTGGTGGACTCGCTGGAACGCGGCGCAGAGATGCGCCTCGCAGAACTCCGCGCAACGCTTGAGCGCCTCAGTCCCCTCGCTACCTCGTCGCATACTTGGCCGCGTAGTCCCGGGATGCCGGCAGCGCGCGACGATTCCGTTCAAATCGGGGCGCGTAGAACCATTCTGGAGGGTTTGCCCGACTCCACCCGCGAAGCTGTCTATGACCTTGCCACCCAGCGTGCGCGAGCGCTTCGCTCGGAGGCCGACGCCACCTCCAACGCCGTCCGCTGGGAGCTTCAGCGCGCCAACCGCTACCGCGTGGAGATCTACAAGAAGAACTCCATCGCGCTTGCGTGCCTCGTTTTCGTGCTGATCGGTGTGCCCCTCGGCCTCGCCATGGCACGCGGGGGCGTCGGGCTGATTGCCACGCTGGCCGTTGCTGTATTTCTGTTCTACTGGATCACCCTCGTGCAGGGCGAGAAGCTCGCCGACCGCGGGATGCTCCCGCCGTGGCTCGGCATGTGGGCGGCCAACGTAGTCTTCGGCGTCCTGGGGATCTACCTCACCAGCCGTGAAAACCGCGATCCCAACGGCCTCGATCCGATACGGCGGCTGGCGGGGTTGTTCGTCCGTAAGAAATAATTTTGGGCGTAGAGACGACCCCGCCGGGGCGTCTCTACGTCTTCTCCACCTTCAACCCTGAAACGCCCACCGGGGTCGGCTCTACGTCTTCTCCACCTTCAACCCTAAAACGCCCCACCGGGGTCGGCTCTACGCCTTTTCCACCTTCATCATTCATCGTTCACCCTTCATCGTTCCCCACGTGCTCTACCTTGTCCCCACTCCCATCGGCAATCTGGAGGATGCCACGCTGCGCGCTCTTCGCGTACTCGGGGAGGTGGACCTGATTGCCTGCGAGGACACGCGGACGAGCGGTGTCTTCCTGAACAATTACAACATCGATACGCCGCGTACGAGCTTCCACATCCACAACGAACACGGGAAGACGAAGCGGCTGGTGGAACGCTTGCAAGCGGGCGACACCATCGCGCTCATCACGGATGCAGGCACACCGGGCATCTCCGATCCGGGGTTCTTGTTGGTTCGGGAAGCATTGGCTGCGGGCGTTCGGGTTGAAGTCCTCCCCGGCGCGACTGCCTTCGTCCCGGCGCTCGTAGCGAGCGGGCTTCCAACCGACCGGTTCGTGTTCGAGGGCTTCCTCCCCCAGAAAAAGGGGCGGCGAACGCGGATAAAAAACCTTGTTAATGAACCTCGGACCATCATCCTCTACGAAGGCCCGCACCGCCTCGTGAAGCTGCTCGGTGAGCTCGTGGAGCACCTCGGCAAGGATCGCCCAGCCGCCGTAGCCCGCGAGTTAACCAAGAGGTTCGAGGAGGTCCGACGCGGAACGCTGGCCGAGTTGCAGGCGTGGTACGCGGAGCAGCCGAAGGTGCGCGGAGAGATTGTCGTTGTCGTCGGCGGAAAGCCCTGATGCGATGTTTTCTTCGTGGTCGTCCCAGCCCAACTCAGATGTTCTCCA
>JADFQN010000041.1 GCA_022561755.1 Bacteroidota bacterium | reverse complement strand
AGGTCGGCCTGGTCCGCAAGCTCGACTTCGTGCATCTGGTCCAGCTTCACCTTTGCATTTGTGCGGGCCAGTGCCGTCGCGTCTGGAAGACGCTCTTTGGCGCGTATCTCGCGCTCATCCCGCTGTTGCTTGCTGACATAGTACAGTACGATTGAAAGGATAACGGATATGACGAAAATGCTAATAACAGCCACTAACAATCCTGGTTCATCCGTGCTGTCTGGAGCAGCGGTTAGAAGCTGCAAGAGTGAAGTGAGTGCAGTTCCTACAAGGACAAAAGACCATCGCTCAAATGTGCGAGACTTTGCTGGCAGCGCTTGCACCTGCTTTTTCAGCCTCGCCCACTCAGTTTCCTGAATCAGGTACACTCCTTGCTCTTTAGGGGCGTAGACGATGTACTCTTGGGTAAACTTTCGGTCCAATTCAAAGCTCATCGCTGACCTCTTCCTCTGCTGGCTCTTCCTCTGCTGGCTCTTCCTCTGCTTTCAGGATCCCTGCCTTAATAGCACCTACGAGGCGTATATCGCCACAATTCGAGCATGTGACAGGCACTACGGGAAGGATCTTAGATTTGCCAAGTGCTATGCTTCCTCCGTGGAACTCACGTATTTCAAATATCGTGCTCGAGATGCCGAAATCTGACTCCCCGCATACGTGACATTTCGCTTTATCACCCCAATTTTCGGCCATGTAGCCAAGCAACTTCTGTTGGTCCGTTTCAGATAAGAGCATTTATTGGTTCGTTGGCTAGTGGACCAGTGGCAAGTTCTAATCAAAGATAGTGGTCTACATGGACGATGAAGTGGAATGTCGCCCTCGAAGCTCTGGTAATCACGTGGGTTTCTGGCAGTAGCCAAACAACGCAGACAGTCTCCGTCTTGCTTGTGGAGTCCGAAAATGGTTATGCCCGAATGCGACCGACAGCCATATTGTCCGTGCATGGATATGCACAGACGTGTGGGGCAGCGGCAGAAGACTCTAGTCTCGCTTGGATGCGGCGGTGGTATTACCAGGCGACCTCGCATGTCATCGTCCTAGTGATTGTGTCCGTGATTGATTGTTCACCGACTTAGTTCGTGAACGATTACTCACGTACGAGACATGGAGTCTTCTCGACGAAGATTGAATGGCCATTCAAGTATCGAGCAGCGGCCCTGAGGTACCATGCGTCCCCTACGACCCCCGGAATGACCAGATGAAGACTGGTGCCACCTTTTCCATGTGCCGAACGTACCGATACTCACTCTGGCGCACGTGGGATGAATCTCGGCCCTACGCTCTGTTCATTGGTCTCAATCCTTCGACGGCTGACGAATCCAAAGATGATCCGACCATTCGACGATGCATCGGCTTTGCTAGGTCTTGGGGATTCGGCGGGCTATGCGTGGTCAACCTGTTCGCCTACAGGGCGACTGAGCCCAAGGACATGATGAAAGCCGAGGATCCCATTGGTCCAGAGAATGATCGGTGGATCAAGAGGCTGTCCGCTGATGCAGGCGTCATCGTCGCTGCATGGGGAAACTCTGGCTCGTTCCTCGGCAGGTCGTGGACCGTTACTCAGATGATCCCGAACTTGACCTGCTTGAAGTTGAACAAGTCCGGCGAACCGGCTCACCCTCTCTACCAACCAGCCACCGCAACGCCCAAGCGGATGGCCTTCTAGCCTAGCCAACGCGGCCTGACGCTCGCGCACCGGGGGTCCATCCGGGGGGTACCCTATGGGAATCCCGGCCCCTGTATAGACAAGCCCACGTGTTTCGGCCAGCGGCAGAAGATTCTAGTATCGCTTGAATCAGCCGGTGGTCTTGGTCGAGCGAAGCTCCGTGTCACCGTTCTGCTGAATGTGTCAGTGCATAGATGCTCACGAGCGAGACTTGGAATCTTCTTGACCGAGATTGAATGTGCCATTCCAATACTAGGAGGTTGACGTGAAGGTAGCGACCTACCGCAAATTGAGACGCTACAGCGTGAAGGAATGCCCTATCACTTAATCTTCCAATAACTACATTAGTGACGTCCCCTCGGTGATCCTCCATTCCAAAACGAGGTGGCGCTATTCCATCCTGCAGGCAATTCGTCTTGCTGCTTAACGTTTAACCAAGCGTCCTGAAAAACCGGGACAGGTCAAGAACGTGCCGCCCATCATTTACAGGCTCGCCGGTGATTAAATTTCGACATCCCTACGGCTCGAGTATCAAGTGCGTTCAGAACGAAATGCTTTACCGCGGCCTCCTGCTCGACATCGACGGCACGCTTTATCAGTCCGGCCGGCCAATTCCGGGTGCCGTCAAGACGGTGGCGCGCCTGCGCCGGAACGGAGTTTCATTGCGCTTCGTCACCAACACGACTTCGAAGAGTGCAGCGTCTATCGTCGAGAAGCTGCGGCGCATGGGGTTCGAGGCACGGACGGGAGAGGTGCACAGCCCGCCCGTCGTCGCCGGAGCGATGCTGCGCGAGGAGGCTGCGTCCGCGGCCCTTTTCGTCCCCGATAACGCCCTCGACGACTTCCACGGCGTCCCGAATGATCAGGAAAAGCCCGACTACGTCGTCCTCGGCGACCTGGGCTTCGACTGGACGTTCCGCCGTCTCAACCAGGCATTCGAGCTCGCGAAAGAAGGCGCGCGACTAATGGCTCTCGGCCGCACCCGCTACTGGCAGACGAGCCAGGGCCTCCAGCTCGACGTCGGGCCCTTCGTCGCCGCGCTGGAGTACGCAACGGGGCAGCAGGCGATCACGCTCGGCAAGCCGGATCCGTGCTTTTTCCTGGACGCGGTAAAGGACCTGGGACTGCGACCCGACGAAGTCGCGGTCGTGGGCGACGACGCGGAGACCGACGTGCGCGCTGCGATGCGTGCCGGCCTGAAGGGCATCCTCGTACGAACCGGCAAGTACCGCGACGGGGATGAGGCCGGTGAACCACCACCGGACCTCGTGATTGACTCCGTTGCAGGACTGCACGTGTTACGGAGAACAGAGGGGCGAGCCCTAACCTGAAAAAGCGGCGGGTCGCCACTGCGCCGCACTGCTGGGAGGCGATCTCACGGGTCGGTCATCTGCCCCCGTACAAGAATGCCCAACAATATATCCGCGACCACACGGCAGCACCTCACCCGCCCGCCGACTATCCGCACGAGCGTCGGCTGAAAGCCCTCCTCCTGCCACTCTGCTCAGGTGTGCTTTGCTTCTACGGGGCGGCTTTCTCCCGGTTCACTATATTGGGGGTTGCCGATCGGTTCTTGTCCCCCTGCGCTCCCACGATCACTCTAGGAGGTGACGCAATGAACCGGTTAACAACACTACTTGTGACGTGCAGTCTCGCGCTTGCACTCGCACCCATTTCGAGTCAGTCCCAGGACTACGGCGGCGGACGATCGCCTGCCGAGTCCGAGGCGGCGCAGCAGCACTTCTGGGCCGGTATCGACGACTACCTAAACTTCTTTCCGAGCAGCGGGGCCCGGCACTTCGAAATGGCCCTGGAGGCGGATCCGGGCTTCGGGCTGGCCAAGGTGTTGCACGCGTGGCAGGTACCCGGACTGCCGGCCGAAGAGCGTCAGGCCGGCATCGCCGAGGGCATCGCTATGATGGGCTACGCGTCGAGCGCAGACCTCATACTGGCTGCCGCCGTGAAGGATATGCAGGGAGGAAACGCAGCCAACGGATCAAGGGCGTTCGCCGCCCTTAGCGAAATGTATCCTGACGATCCACGCCTGGCGATGTATTCGACCCTCTTCAGGGGCGCCCGGGGAGACAATACGGACAATGCGGTCGCAATGGCCAACCTGAAGACACGCTTCCCCGATTTCGCTCCCACGTACAACCTCCTGGCCTACAATCTTTGGAATCGTGGTAACCGGGTCGGCGCGATGGAGGCGGTGCGGTCCTACGTGGAGCTTGCGCCTGATCATCCGAACTCCCACGACTCGTACGCGGAGCTGCTTCAGTGGGACGGACAATACGGAGCCGCACTCCACCAGTATGCGCGGGCCGCGGAGCTGGACGCTGAATATGATGGGGCTTACGTGGGCGCCGCAGAGGTTTACTGGCTAATGGGCAAGGACGACGAGGCCGTCGCTCAGCTCGAGATAGCCATAGAACACGCCGTCACGCCGGCCGTTGGGGTCAACTACCGGCGCTCCATCGGCAACATCTACCTTATGCGGGGCGACCTGGACGAGGGCATGGAGCATCTTCAGGCGGCGGCGGATTTCGGGCAAGTGGAAGGGGCCGCACCGGCGGCCGCGTTCGCTTACGAGCAGATGGCCGTGGCCGACGCCATGTTGGGCGACGGGAATAACGTGGACGCACACCTGGCCCAAGCGGCGGAACTGCGTGGGGACGAGCCTGCGATCCATCAGCTCATGGTTGCTATAGCTCGCGCGGAATCTGGCGACGTTGACGGCGCGCGTGCCATGGCTCGCGAGTTGATGAAGAATAACGAGGGAGGGTTCTTCGAGAACTTCGGCCATGGAGTCATGGCCCTCGCCGACATAGGCGAGGAAAACTATGAGGGGGCCATGCGCCACTTGGCGCTGGCGGATCCGTCCAATCCCGTCACCCAGGCGGCCCTTGCGGTCTGCTTCGCCGAGATGGGGATGGACGCCGAGGCCGATTCCAAGTGGGTCGAGCTGGAGAACAACCGCCAGATCAACCTGGCCAACGCGTTCCTGGCTATGGCCTTCATAGAGAAGGTGCAGCACTGAGCCGCCTATGAGGCTGTTGAAATACGTCATCCTGCCTGCGACGGCGCCTCTCGGCCGATCTCTTCGTTGCGAGATGCTCGCCGAATCACCGATTCGACTACGATCTCGCGCCTTGATCTCAACCGAGATGCGCTCGTCTCGGCGACAGAGCACGTAATTCAACAGCCTCTTAAGTCTCCTGACCGTCCTTCAGCACTTCGTCGGGCCGGCCGCGTCTCCCCGCGCGGCCGGCCCGACGGTCAGTTACGGCGCATCACTGATCTTGTCTGCGGATCGAGCCATAACTCCTAACTCGTATAGCTCGACATTTCCGCCATCATAAAATCGTGCGTAAAGACCGGTGTCGATAGGTTCAGTCGGGTAGCCGTCTCGATCGTTCCACGGCTCCCTTTTGCCCCAACCGCACAGCGCATAGCGAACGCTTTTTCCTGCTGTAACCGGAAATGGAAGTCGCTTACTGCCACCACTGCGCCTGTACGATGGGGCTTGTCGGAAACTAGGTTCATCGCGCGTACTCGGATGCCATCGCGCTCCCGTGCGGATCGTTCGTCGTGGCCTCCTGAAGGATAGATCCGTTTACACTTATCACCGCCCTCACGGTACCAGTGTGCGTTCCCTTCCTCTGTACGGACAGCCGCAAGTATTCCGCGCCCGAAAGAGTGAAGCTGTGCGACCAGGGCAGGGCGACCAGCACGTCGTCTGTTCCGCCGATGGCGTTGGTGTAGTGGATGGACACCAGCTCTCCAGTCGCGCCGCCAATAGCGGAATAAACAACCGTGGGCTTGTTCTCCACCGTCCGCCCCGTATCGAGCAGGCCGTCTTGTTGTGCGGCCCAGAAGAGCGCTCCAACTGCTAGCAGTATGAGGGTCAATTCCCCCGGGCCGGGAAGTACGTCTCGCAAAGCCATGTCAGTTCCGTTTGGTAAGCTGCGGCGTTCCCGTTGGGCGGCATTGCATCAATGTAGGCAACGTCGACTATTTACAACGCTGGGTCATGTGGTCCGGCGGCGGACACCGATTACGAAGGGGCGCCTCATCCGCCCGCCGCACGGTACTTATCCGCACTCGGCCCGGCTCAGCCCTTCACCTTCTTGCGTCGAAAGAGGCCGAACAACACAGCCAACCATACAGCCGCAACCAACATTATGCTGAATCCCGAGAAGATCTCACGATCGAAGTCAGCCATGATGTCCGGGCCGTCAGGACTCGCGAAGAGCGCAACGGTCGCGAATGCCAGGATGACAACGGATAGGATCTTGAAGACGGTCTTAATCATGGCTGGTGATGGGTAAGATTATATTGGACAATGTTGGTGATCTGCAGCTTCAACGCGAGTTCTAGCTGGTATTACGACACGCCTTCCGCCCGACAAAGAGGCGGGAGAATGTAGCGTCCACACCTTCTATTGTACTCATCACGGCATCCGAAAGAGTACCGCACACGTCTGCGGAGAAAGTAGCTCACCCCCAACGACCGCGAACTTCGCGTTCTCTACGCGCAGCCCCTCACCCGCCCGCCGGACGGGCGATGCTGATCCGAACCCAGCCGCGGCACAATCCTTTCGTCCCTCGACTTGCTGAACGTGCGTTCGACCTCGCCGGCCGGAACGACCAGATCGTCCCGTGGTTGACTCACCCCTCACTCCCGCCATCCATGCTGCTTCGAAGCTGATCATCCAGGTTCAACTCTTGAAGCTCCCACATGATCGCACGCATTTCCTCGCGGATGGTGTCACGATCGTCGGGCGGTTCAGCCTCTAGCCGCACCCTAAGTTTCTGATACCGGCGATTGAGTTCTTCGCGCTCGGCGTCACTGCCCGGCGTCACCATGAGATGATTCTCACACAAGGTCCGTGGTGAATGTACGATGCCTGCTACGGATTATCGCTCACCGACCTGGCCGAGGTGGCTGCTAGTCAGCGTTTTCAGGCGGGTCACACCGAAGTTCACGCGGCAACCAGAGCAAACTCCGGCTCTTCTACGGCCTGAGCAGCCCGGTTCGGTGCGCGCTGGAGCGTGACTGTCACGTCGCGCTCTTATTTCGAGAGCGTAATGCGCTGGGTGTGCGTACCAACCTGCACCACGTACACGCCTGCAGGAAGGGCCGACACGTCAAAGGTTGCTCTGCCGGAAGAAAGGCGTGCGCTGCTCACCGCCCGCCCCAACGAGTCGTACAGCATTGCCTCGTCACCCATCCCGCCGGCCTCGACAGTCAGCCTATCGGTAGCAGGATTGGGGTAGACCATGAACCGCTTCAACGCGGGTGGCGCCTCATCGCCAATTCCTGTTGTAATCGCGGCGAACTTCTGAATCCGGTTGTTGCTCGAGTCAGCTACGTAGATGCTGCCGTCGGCTCCAACGGCAACCGAGTAGGGCAGATTGAACTGTCCGGGCCCCGTACCGAACGTGCCCCAGTTGACGACAAACGATCCGTCGTCGGCAAAAACCTGGATGCGGTAGTTGTTACGATCCGCCACATAGATGCGGCCGGTTGCATCGACCGATAAGCCGCGGGGTGTGTTCAGCTCCCCGTCTTCGGCGCCAAAGCTTCCCCATGAAGTGACGAATCCACCCGAGGTTGTGAATTTCTGAATGCGCGGGCTTGAATCGGCTACATAAACGTTCGTGGCTCCGCTTGCGGCGACTCCGTTGGCCTGAGAGAACTGCCCGTTTCCAGTGCCGGTGCTGCCCCACGCTGTCAGGAATGCGCCGTTGTTGTCGAACTTCTGAACGCGGTTTTGATCGCGATCGGCCACATAAACATTGCCTAACGCGTCGACGGCCAAACCGTGCGTGTGCCGAAACTGGCCGTCTCCATCGCCGAAAGATCCCCATTTTAAGATGAAGTCGCCGGCGCTTGAAAACTTTTGGACGCGGTTGTTTCCCGTTTCCGCTACGAAGACGTTCCCACTCGGATCTATCCCAATCCCATGTGGATGGTCAAACTGGCCATCGGCTGCGCCGAACGAGCCCCACTGCATCAGGAAAACACCGTCGCTCGTGAACTTCTGGACTCGGTTGTTGCCCGTATCCGCGACGTAGACATCCCCGTTCGCATCAACCACGATGCCGTGAGGTCCGGCGAACTGCCCATCCCCGTTTCCCGGTTCGCCCCACTCAAGGACGAATGCAGGCTGGCACTCTGCGCTTGCCTGGATATAGCAAATCGCAAAAAGCGAGATCAGTAGAAGGCGGAGCGCCTTCCCCCGGTAGGTTACGAAAGCGAACCTGGAATCCATGTTGGCCGGAATATTATCAGACGCGATCTAGAAAATATAGCAATGCCAGGAGAATCGGCGGTGTAGCTGTTGTGCCGCCGACAAAGTCGCCGTGCGCGCCCGCGCCCCTCCCATGGTTACGCCGCAGCGTCTCACCCCTCCATCGGACGAACGATGCTGATCTGAACGAGGGTCGGCTTGAAGCCCTCGGCCATCCACTAGTGCAGCAACAGCACTTTTTGTATCGCGTGGACTACTCCTCCAGCCTCCAGGCGAACGAGATATACCCCATGGTCAGGCGGCCAACGTCGAGCACAGCCTCGTGGCGGCCGGCAGCCACCTGCCTGTTCAGCAGTGTTGCTACCTCACGGCCAAAGATGTCAACGAGTGTCAACCGGACGTGCGCCGCTTCCGGCGCCACGGCATGAAGATTATACGGGTTGATTTTGCATCCGCAGGCTCCACGTTGCAGAATACATGGCCCTCTGGTACATTTTCGTTCTGTACCCGCGCGCTCGATATCGCGTCCTTTTACATTTGAACTCTTCCTCCTATGCGTTTTGCCTTGCTACTAACCGCTGCCGCATTCGTAGCCACTCCGGCCATTTCGCAGCCGCTCCATACAGAACACTTCGACGTTCCAGTCGGTGACTTTCCGAACGATCATGGCGTAGAAAATCACAACGGCGACGAAAGCCTCCTTACGATGACTGACTTTAACCCGACTCTTACCGGTCTTCCGCCTTCTGCTGGAATCTCAACGATTGTCGAGCAGGGCCTCGGCTCCCACGAGGATGCTCACCCCGGATCCGCACAAGCCAGAGCGGATAATCGTAACGGGGATAATGCCACTTCGTACACCTCGTTTCGTTTGGACGTAGGGAGCACGAGTAACGGCAACTCCGGGTTTGAGGACCAGCAGCTACGCGGCGCCGGCGAATACGAGGCGATAGGATTTGTTCAGGACTACGGCTCCACGACCATGGAGCAGTCGTACGCTTCCGCGGCCGGTTGGGGTATTTCTCTAGTATTCTGGTTGGTGGTCGCAATGGTGGTCATCGTGTTGCTGAAGCAGTGAGGGCGCGCTAGCACGCCTTTCGCGGCCGGCCTCGCCTGAGACGACCGATTTTGGTCACCGTCAAGTCAACTAACGAACCAAAGGACCGAATACGCGGCTGTCTCCCGGGGTTCGCGTTGGATATGTACAGCGTGGTTGTAGTCGTTACGTTCTCGTCGTCATCCAAGCGATAGAATCCACAACCTGCTCCGTATTACCAGTTGTGCGCGGTTGTTATGCTGTGATCTACGCCTCCCTTTCCGGCCCCCACTTCAGCTTGCCGCGAAGCGTGGAGAAGTAGTCGCGGGAGGGGGAGGTGACCAGCCGGACGGTGTGGTCTGCGCGCTTGAGCGAACTCGTTACCTCTCCTTCTGTACCTCGGCCATGAAAGCGGCCGGTTTGAGAATGGGTATTCCGCGAAAGGGGTGGAGCACGAGCAGGTCCTGATCGCCCATAATAAGGTAGTCGGCCTTGCCGCTTACCCCCACTTCCAGGAATTTGTCGTCATTCGGGTCCCGGCAAGCCCTGATGCGTTCGCTGGTTTCAATCACGGAGGCCTTCTCCTCAACGAACGATACGAAGAATGCTTCGCGGCTCTCGCGGGTTGCGTACCTATCGAATTTGTCTCGCAGCAGCACATCCGAAAGTTCCAGCACCGTTGGGTCGGAGAGCAGAATCTTCCCCATGCCCATGGCGACTGCGAGGCAGCGGCCGGGTTTTCCACCTGGTGTAAGTGCGGCGCTGACCAGCACGTTTGTATCGAAGACAAAGCGGAGTATGCCCCTACGCTTCGCCGCCACTATGCTGCTCCCAAACCGTCTCCGGAAGCCTGCCCAGAACGGCGTTCGTCACCGATCTCCTTGAGTAACTCGTTTAGCCTGTCCTCGGTCAGTCCGCTTGCTTTTGTCTCTTCACCGAGCCTTGTCCACACGTCATCGAAACCAGAACCGGCAGCCCCGACGTACGTTGTGAGGAGAAGCGTCAGGTAAAGCTCCATTTTCCGCCGCTGTTCGGGCGCGGCGCTTCGATAGGCCTGAGCCAAGCGTCGTGGAACGCGAATCGTGATTTCTTCCGTGCTCATGGCTCCGATAAATCCGTTGGTGGACCAGGGTGGTTGTAGGTCGTACGCAGGTTCAAACTAGAGGTTCGGCGGTGAACAGGCGGATTTGGCAGGCTACGATCGATAGAGCTGAAGGTGCGCAAGGCATCCCCTACCCCTCCCTTTCCTGCCCCCACTTCAGCTTGCCGCGCAGCGTGGAGAAGTAGTCGCGGGAGGGGGAGGTGACCAGCCGGATGGTGTGGTCTGCGCGCTTGAGCGTGACCGTCACGTTGTGCTCTTCCACGACGGCGCTCAGCCCGTCTACGGCAATCAGGTAGGGGCCGGGCGTCACCACCCGGAGGGTCACGATAGCGGTGTCGGGGAGGACGATGGGCCGTGCCGTCAGCGTGTGCGGAGCAATGGGAGTCACAACTATGACATGCGACGCCGGCGCGATGATGGGTCCGTCGGCCGAGAGTGAATAGGCTGTCGAACCGGTCGGCGTGGCCACGATCAGGCCGTCGGCGCGGTACGTGTTGAGGTAGGCGCCGTCCACTTCCGCCTCGATGCCGATCATGCTCGCGGTGCCCGTTTTCGCGATTACCACATCGTTCAACGCCCACGAGGGTACGGCGGGCGCTGCGCCCTCGATCTGAATCGAGAGGGCCATCCGCTCTTCCACAGAGTAACGGCCCGCATCAATGAGCCCAATGACCTCTTCCACTTCGGTCACCTCGATTTTGGTGAGGAATCCCAGCCGGCCGATGTTGACGCCAAGGATCGGCGTTTCGTATGTGCCGGCCTCGCGCGCGCTCTTCAGGATGGTACCGTCGCCGCCGAAGGAAAGGAGGAGGTCGCATTTATCGGCGAGGTTGGACGCTACGTGCGTCGTGCAGATCGTGGAATCGACGAGACCGCGCGACGACAGTCCTTCCGCGATATCGTGATGGAGGTAGAACGACGAGCCGCGATCGACCAGCCATCGCACGAGGGCCGCCACAGGTTCCCAGAGGGCCTTCTTGCGTGTGTTCCCGAGAATGCCGTAGGTCATGAGTGCGGTTGGGCGTGAACATCGGAATATCGCACGCAAACGCGCACGTACTCATTCGGTGTCCGTAGTTATTCAGCCGTGAGAACCGTATCGACGCTGAACCATACTTTAACAGAGCCGGTGGAGGCCGGCAGCCGCACCTCGCGCCCGCCCCGCGCTTGTCGCGGGGTAATCCCGATCTCACACCATGCATCTAGCAATCATCGGCAACGGCATTACGGGTGTGACGTGTGCGCGGCTCGTCCGCAAGCGCGACCCGGACGCTCGCATCACCATCGTCTCCGACGAGTCTGACCACTTCTACTCGCGCACGGCTCTCATGTACATCTACATGGGCCACATGACGGAGGCGCACACGAAGCCCTACGCGGACGGCTTCTGGGAGGAAAACCGGATCGATCTGGTGCGGGATCGGGTGGAGCGAATCGACACGGCTTCGAAACAGCTGCATCTACAGAGCGGCAAAACGATGGGCTACGACGCCCTCCTGATTGCCTCGGGTTCCACGTCCACCTTTTTCGGATGGCCAGGTCAGGATCTGGGCGGCGTGCAGGGCCTCTACGGACTCCCGGATCTGGCGGAGATGGAGCGATGGACGTCCGATGTCGAACAGGCGGTCGTGGTGGGCGGAGGATTGATTGGGGTGGAAATGGCCGAGATGCTGCGCGCACGGGGCATTCACGTGACATTTCTCGTCCGCGAGCCGACGTACATGAGCTACCTGATCCCCGCCGAGGAAGGCCGGATGATCGAAAGGCAGATTACTGGGCACGGGATTGATCTGAGGATGGAAACTGAGCTAAAGGAGATTCTGCCGGATGACTCTGGTCGCGCGCGTGCAGTGGTTACGTCGGATGGAGAAGAGATTCCAACTCGATTCGTAGGCCTCACCACGGGCGTGAATCCGAGTATCGGATTCGTCGAGGGCAGTGGCATCGAGACGAGCCGGGGCGTCCTGATCGACCGCTATTTCCGTACGAATGTGCCGGATGTCTACGCTGCCGGCGACTGCGCGGAGTTTCGCGAGCCGCTTCCGGACCGTAAGCCCATCGAGCAGCTCTGGTACACCGGCCGCGAGCACGGCGCGACGCTGGCCTATACCCTCACCGGCGAGCCGCGTGAGTACCGCCCGAGCGTTTTCTACAACTCAGCCAAGTATTTCGACATTGAGTACCAGACCTACGGCCGCATCGACCCGGAACTGCCCGTTGGTGAGCAGACGCTCTACTGGGAGCACCCGGACGGCAATCGCTCCATTCGGTTACAATACAGCGCAGAAGGGGAGAAGGCCGTCGTAGGCGCAAACCTGATGGGTGTTCGCCACCGCCACGCCGTGTGGGCGGACTGGATCTCCCAGAAGCAGGGCATCGAATACGTTCTCTCTAACCTCAGCGCCGCCAACTTCGACCCTGAGTTCTCCGACCAGGGCGAGCCGGCCGTCATCGCAGTTTACAACGCCGCAAACGGCACGTCCATCCAGCCGAGAGCCCGCAAAGGCTGGAAGCGTTGGATGGCGAAGCTGCCGATGCGGGGCAATCTCGAAGAACGGCGGCTCGTCGACTCCTTCGCTCACCTCTGATACCAGTCGCTCGTGCCCGATATCCCCACCTATAATGCTCAGATCGCACTCGCCGAGAACCCCGCGCACGACACGTCGAGCGTCCAGATGGTGGGCCTTATCGTGTTCGCGCTCGGCCTTCTCGGCGTGGTGGTTGCCCTTTTCAGCGATCTAGGCGCCCAGCAGCCCATCCTTATGCTCGTGCTGCTGGCCGTCGGCGTCGTCGGTGGGCCGCTCCTGTACATCTGGGATAGTTACCGAAGCACAGGCGCTGGAATTCACAACAACGGGGTGATGTTTTCCTCCAACCAGGCGCGGGGGCTCATCGGCTGGGTGGCAGGCATCGTGTTGACGGGTGGCTACATCCTGCTTTACTGGTTCCCGACAACCCTCGAAGGCCTCGTCCGCGTCGTCGATCCGCTGGCATACACGCTGCGCGGCACAGCCGCCGACCGCTGGTTTCTCTACGGCACGATTTACACGATTGCCGTCCTCGTCATGGGCGTCCGTGCGATCGTCAAATACCGCCACAGCCGTTACCAGATCATCCGCACGTGCAGCGTGATGTTCTTCCAGCTCGGCTTCGCGTTCCTGATCCCGCAACTGCTCCTCCTGTTCAACCAGCCCGAGTTTTATTTCTCTTATTTCTGGCCCCTCAAGTACGACTATCTATGGCCTGGAAACATCAGCTATATCATCGAGAGCGGGGCAGGCCTCGGCGTGTTCATGGTGTTCTGGGGGGCGATGATGACCTCCATCGCTACACCGATCCTGACCTATTTCTTTGGGAAGCGCTGGTACTGCTCGTGGGTGTGCGGCTGCGGCGGACTGGCCGAAACAGCGGGCGATCCGTACCGGCATCTGTCGGATAAGTCGCTGGGCTCGTGGAAGATCGAGCGCTGGCTCGTTCACAGCGTCCTCCTGTTTGTGATTGTGACCACGGCATTGCTCTGGATTAACTCGGCGACGGAAGGCGGCGTGTTTGGCGGATCGAGCCAGATGTTCTCGCAGTGGTATGGCTTTGGGATCGGCCTCGTGTTCTCGGGTGTGGTCGGCGTCGGGTTTTATCCGGTGATGGGAAGCCGCGTGTGGTGCCGCTTCGGCTGCCCGATGGCGGCGGTCCTGGGCTTCCAGCAGCGCTTCTTCTCGCGCTTTCGGATCACCACAAACGGTGGCCAATGCATCTCGTGTGGAAACTGCTCCACCTACTGCGAGATGGGCATCGACGTGCGGTGGTACGCCCAGCGCGGCCAGAACATTATTCGGTCGAGCTGCGTGGGCTGCGGGATTTGCTCGGCTGTGTGCCCGCGCGGTGTCCTGAACCTCGAAAACGGGCCTCGCGAGGGGCGTTTCGGGACGCCCCACCTCAACCTTATCGCCGATCTGGAGGTGCTGGAAGATCCGGCTTGAGTAGCCTGGCCTTGCATCTTTCCTCCCTCGTAGCGATGCTAGCGCTCCAGCCTTCCTCAATCCGCCATGCGTGCCGTTCTTCCTCTTCTTGCATTCGCCGTTGTCACGCTTGTTGCCTACGCACCCGCCAGCATCGAATCCGAGTTGCCCCTTGTTGCAGCAGATACCACCTGGACATGGCCGGACAATCCTAAAAACCTCCAGGTGCTACCGGCAGACACCGGGCCGTTCGAATTGAGCCAGGTCATGCGTGGCTTTACGAGGGCCTTGGGTGTTCGGTGCCAGCACTGCCATATAGGCACGGAAGAGATGTCGCTCAGCGAATTCGATTTCGTGTCTGACGACAATGAGCACAAAGGAGTTGCCCGCGAGATGCTGCGCATGACGTGGGCCATCAACAACGACCTGCTGGCCGGTATTGACGGGCTGCACGAAGCGGAGGGTATGCGCGTAACGTGCTACACGTGCCACCGGGGAGGCGTTACACCGCAGACCAGGCCCCCTTCGCCTCGCTGGGAACCGCCGCCAGGCGGAAATGAGGAAGATGGCGAGGATGACGATGCCGATCACGACCGCCACGAACATGAAGATGGCGAGGATCACGGCGACGGCCACGACGGCTGAGGTTATATCCGGCGTGCTCAGGTGTCTACAGAGGTGAATCCCACCCAACCACCATCTGTATGCCCTCTCGCGTCTGGAGCGAGGCCGTCCACGGCGTGGACGCCCTCCCCATCGAAATCGAATCCAACGTTGCCAACGGCCTTCCCAAATGGACGGTCGTGGGCCTTCCTGACGGGGCGGTTCGGGAAAGCCGGGATCGCGTCTGGGCGGCGCTGAAGAACTCAGGTTTCCCCGTACCTCGCGGCCGCGTGACGATCAATCTCGCGCCGGCAGATGTCCGAAAAGAGGGATCGGCGTTTGATCTCCCCATTGCAGTAGGTTTGATAGCGGCCCAGCGGGATCTCATCTCGCCTGACGTGCTGAACGAACTAGCGATAATGGGCGAGTTGTCGCTCGACGGATCCCTTCGGCCGGTACGCGGCGTATTGTCGATGGTCGTGGGCGCCCGGGATTCCGGCAGGCGGGCGGTTATTGTGCCCTCTGAAAACGCTGCAGAGGCCTCCGTGGTTGACGGCATTGACACGTATGCGGTCAACTCACTTCGTGAGGCGTTCTCACTTCTCGCTGATCAGGATGGACGTGGTACAGCGGTACAACATGATCTGAGGGTTCTCTTCGATGAGGAGCTCCACTATCCCGTCGATTTCGCGGACGTTAAAGGGCAGCAGCACGTGAAGCGCGCGTTGGAAGTAGCCGCAGCCGGAGGCCACAACGCGTTGATGATCGGCCCGCCGGGCTCCGGAAAAACGATGCTGGCGCGGCGCATCGCCACCATTCTCCCGCCGCTTTCGACCGACGAGGCGCTGGAGACCACCAAAATCCACTCGGTGGGGGGGCGGCTGACCAATGGAAGGGGCCTCATTACCGCGAGGCCGTTTCGAGCGCCGCACCACACGATTTCAAACGCCGGCCTCTGCGGCGGCGGCTCCAACCCCATGCCCGGAGAGATCTCGCTGGCGCACAACGGCGTCCTCTTCCTGGACGAACTCCCCGAATTCGACCGGGCCGTCCTTGAGGTGCTGCGCCAGCCGCTGGAAGAAGGGGATGTCACGATTGCAAGAGCGAGCATGACGGTCAGGTATCCTGCGCGGTTCATGCTGGTGGCGTCGATGAACCCATGCCCATGTGGCCATCTGAACGATCCCGGCAGAGCGTGCGTGTGCGCGCCGGGGCATGTTCAGCGCTACCTCGCCAGGGTATCGGGGCCGCTTCTGGACCGCATCGACATGCACGTGGAAGTCGCGCCGGTGCCGTTCGACGAGCTCGACCAGCGCGCGCCTGCGGAGGCCTCCGCCTCTGTTCGGGAGCGCGTGGTTGCAGCCAGAAACACGCAGATCCTGCGTTTCAAGGACGATCCCAAAGCAAAAAACGTCCACGCCAACGCGCAGATGTCGAGCCCACTCGCCCGGAAGTACTGTGAGCTGGACGACGCCGGTCGCCAGCTCATCAAAACCGCTTTGGTTCGCCTGGGGCTCTCCGCCCGCGCGTACGACCGCATCCTGAAAGTAGCACGGACCATCGCCGACCTGGCCGGATCAGAAACGATCTCGCCCGAGCACCTCGCGGAGGCCATCCAGTACCGCTCGCTGGATCGGAGCGGGTGGGCGGGTTAATTCCCGTCCTCGAACACGTCCGTCGCAATCGCCACGCGCATGCCGAGGAAGCTGCCGGTGCTGGCAACCGTTGCGAGTTGCGAAATCGTCGCCTCCTGGTCGGCGTAGACGGCGAGGGCGTCGCGGTTGCCACGGATCTCGGTGATGGTAAGGGCGAGATCTTCTTCGGAGGTCTCTTCCTGTTCCACGAAAAACCGGCCGTCCTCGGTAATGATTACCGCTACGTATTGCTGCTCAAGCGGAGCCGTGGCGTTTACGCGCGGCAGAGTCACCTGCAATCCGTACTGCGTAACGAACGACGACGTGAGCATGAAGAAGATGAGCAGCAACAGCACGATGTCGGTCAGCCCGGCGAGGCTGAATACCGAGAGCGGCTTCCGGCCGGATGAGAAATCGAGCGGCATGGTTCAGGAGGTCGGGGTCTGGAGCAGGTCGATGAAGTCGGTGGAGGCGAGTTCGAGATCGTTGACCGCCCGATTGATGCGGTTGATCAGGAAGTTGTAGGCAAAGAGCGCCATGATGCCCACACCCAGGCCGAACGCCGTGGTCACGAGGGCCTCCCAGATGCCTGCCGCCAGCATACTTGGGTTGACGGCGCCCTGCAAACGCTGGATTTGCTGGAAGGCCCGAATCATACCCGTGACCGTGCCGAGGAAGCCAAGCATAGGGGCAATGGCAGCGGCCGAGGCAATCAGGTCCATCCGCTTTTCGAGCATGTACGCTTCGTGCTTCCCGGCTGTTTGCACCGCCTCCTTGATCTCTGCAATGGGCCGTCCCACGCGCTCCAGGCCGCGCTGAATGATTCGGCTGGCCGGTGAGTCTTGCGCGCGGCAATAGCCAACGGCGCCGGTCAGATCGCCGGAGCGCACGTAGTCGCCTACCGCCTGCGTGAGCTTTTCCGGGTTGCTCTGCGCCTTCCTAAGGGACAGGAGCCGCTCCACAAAAAGGTAGACGGTCAGGATGGAGAGGAACAGGATCGGGATCATCACGACACCGCCCTTCACCAGCAGATCGAGTGCATTCAGCGACTCGGCGGGAGGGATGAACGGTGGCGCGACCTGGGCGGCCGTATCGGCGGCGAGCGAATCCTGGAGAGCCAGAAACAGAGCAGCGAGGGGCATAGGGGACGAAGCGAGTTGGATGATGGCTAAAACCTGAGAACCCAAGTGCTTTCGGGAGCATCGGTAGGCAGGTGCGACCGCATACCCCGAGCCTCTTCGGCGCCGGCGAACTGGCCCACGGCAACACGGTAGACGGTGAGCCCGTTGGCCTCGCCGGCCAGCACGCTTGAGCGATAACCCTGCCGGCGGTACCGTGCGGCAAGCTCCTCGGCAGACGTGCGGTTTCCCGAGGCTAGGATCCACGTGGCGCCTCCCTGGGCCGGATTGACCTGGCCTGGTCCACGGAGTTGCCGCGGTAGCTGGTCGTCCGTTTGAGGTTGGGCAGGCTCCGGTCTGGCAGCAGGTGGGGGAGGAGCCGGAGCGGCTGCGGGAGGAGGTGCGAGACTGGTTGTGGGCTGCGGCCTCTCAACGGCATGTTCCGCATCAGGCTCAATCGTCGATGCCCCGTCCTCCGGTTGCACTTGGCGGCCATCGATCGTCGATGACTCCGAATCGTCTGCGCGTCCGGAGTCGGTGGTTCCGCCTGCGTGCGTAGTGTGGAGTTCGGCCGATCCGTCGCTGGAAGACGCTGCGCGGCCGTTTTCAGCCACCTGCGAATCAGTCGGGCTCCTGTTGTTGAAGCGAGGCCAGAGAGCGATGACGGCAAGAACACACAGAATCAGCAGAGCGGGGACCAACACGAACGCCATGCGGTTTCGCCTTTTCTCCACTTCGGGCGGCTGTTCGTTTGCATCCGATGCGACCGCCGTATGCACGGCCGCTGCTGCCACGTCGGCAACAACGAGAGGCACGGCGGTGTGGTCTTCTTCCGTCTCCGGCTCTCCGTAGACCGGGGCATGTTCATCGATCTCGGACGTTCGGGATGCAGGCTCCTTCACCGGCTCACTTGAGGCTGCTGCAGCCGGCATCCAAACGCCCGCCAACAACTCATCGATGTCGTCGTCGACGGCGACATCTTCCGGTTCGTGCGTTTCTGTCCCATTTGCGGCCGGATCAACCACCGCTTGCATATCCGGAGTGGCTATTCCGCCCATAGACACATCTTCCTCAGAAGCCTCCTCCGCGGGAATCGTCTCAGTCTCGTCGTCGGCTGTGGGTAGGGGGGGAGGAACGGCTTCGGGCTCGTTCTTAGAGACCTGAGATGTCGGCGTTTCCGACGTAGGCTCCTCTGTGTCCTCGGTTGATTGAAGGGCGAGGACGTCGAGATTTGTAGCCTCCTGAACGGGAGGCGGCTCGTCGGGGCTTTCCGCGGAGTCCTCCGGTGTAGCTAGATCTGACTCCGGCTCTTCCATCGGATCGGGGGAGGGCATCTCGGCGGCGTCATTCTCCGACGAAACAACATCGCCGATTTCCGCTTTCTGAACTGGCTCCTCCACAGGCTCTGAACTGGCTTCGGTTGTTGAGTCTCCCGGTGCGGCTTCTGTTCTCGGTGCGATGGGCGGAAGGCCGGCGAACGGTTTGTTCACCACTTCAATCAGGGCTTGAGCAGGTTCGAACGCTGTCAGGCCATCTTCCTCTGAGAAGCGGCCGACGTTTTCGAGGACGAGTTCTTTGTCGGTGGCGAAGGACTCCCGAAGCCGGGAAACCGTATCGTCCAGAATCTCGCGAGGGTCTCGCGGGTCTTCCGGTAGTGTGTCTGACAAAGCGCGGACCAGCGCATCGTCACTCTGGGTGAGGAGGCTGGCGTCGGGTAAGAACCGGATCACATTCTGTGGAGGCAGCAGCTCCTTCCGGCCGTCCTCGCGCGTGGCAACCCGTGCAGGTTCGTGTACTCGCCGGAGGAGGCCAAAGCCCGTTAGCGCGACATCGCAGCCGTCAACAAGCCGGTTGTGGATTGCAGCGGCGAGAGCCTGGCTATGCTGAAGCGATTGATTCACGGGTCTGGGGTGTTGACGAGAAGAGAGGCAGACTCCTAGCGCACGAGGCGGATGCCGCCGAGGATGGTGGTGGAGGCCTGGGGGAATCCTTCCCAGCGCTCGGCGTCGCCCACGAGGCGCTCGCCGCGCAAGACCAAGCTAAGCCCTCGCGTGAACTCGTAGGCTGCGTCAACACTCAGCGTGCCGAATCCGGGAATCATGCGTGTCTCAAAACGGTCGGCCGGGCGCTCACCTTCGAAGTAGGCGGAAAGCCCAACACGTCCGCGCCCGCTTGCAAAGGGCACCTGCGCACCCACGCGCCCGACCATTGAGGCATAGTAGGGGAGGGCCTGGTCCAGCTCCGTTAACGAACCGTTTCGCAATGCGCCGCCCGCCGAGAGTTCGATGCCTGCCGTTGTCACGTACGACACGTCGGCACCACCGACGATGGTCCGTGCCTTCTCGTAGTAGGTGTTGAAGAGCCTCGTGCCGGCGTTGCGTTCAAAGAACTGGCGCGTTGGGCTAAACGTGGCGCCACCGTACACCTTCAGGCCAACCGACCCGCTTCGCAGCTCTATGCCCGCCTCAGCATCGACCGTGTGTATGTCCGGCGCCAAAAAGCCGATTTCGGCAAAGGGATTGGCGTCCAGCAAATCAAAAACACCGCGCTGCTCAACGTGAGGGTCGGTGAAGGCGAAGAGGCGGCCCGAGGCGCCGAGCGGCAACTCCGCACTGGCTACCGGGGCGAAGATCGTGGACGAGGCGTTGCCGTTCTGCAGCGAAGTGCTGTAGCCGAGTATGCGCGCTCCCCCCTTGAACTGGGCGCCACCGGCGGTGTAGCCTTGCAAAATCAGCCCGGCGTTGTAATCGAAGACATCTGTTTCGTCCGAGCCATCGATGAAGGAGCCGCTTCCTAGCCCACCCTCTATCCGAACGAGCCGGTTGAGCAGTTCAGCGAACGCGTCCGCTTCGAACCGCGTGTCGGAGTTCGAGGTGGGGATGGTGTTCAGTTCGTCGTCAACATTGGTGAAGGCAACAGAGAGTGAGAGTCCAGCGGGCGTAGGTGCGGAGACGCCCGTTCCAATCTCAGCCTCCGCGCCGAACATTGAAATGGTGCGCCGATCAACAACGCTTCCGCCGGGCAGCGAGAAATCGTTGTAGTTGAGCGCCGCCGTCAGCGACGCCGACAGGTTTCCTGATGTCCGAACGCCTCCACGCGCGTCCAGCCGATCGAACGTGACAAACAGATCGGGCGTGCCGTTGCCAACTACATCGGTGGTGCTTCCAAGTCCGTCGTAGTCCACATCCACAAACAGCGTCCGGTTGGCGAAGTCGAAGCGGGCGTAACGGGCCACGTCTGTGCCCAGGCCGCCTTCTGCACGAAGAATCCGGCCGTCAGCCAGAGCAAAATCAGGATCTGCTGGTGTGGTGAGGGCAAAGGCTGGGAGGCCATCGTAATTGATGCCATACGGGCGTGTCGCAGCCTGGCGCTCAGCCGGGATCACGTAGGTGCGCGGCGGCGGGCCGAAGCCCGAAAGCGGCTGCCGCTCCAACTGCGGCAGGTTGATCTCCAGTTCGCCCGTGATCTCGAACACGGTGGGCGTGAGGTTCGGAAGGTGGTCCTGCGCGAGTGCCGCCAGCGGCAAAGCAGCCAACGCAGCTAGAAGGAAGAGACGGGAGGCCATCGCAGTCTGGGGGACGAGAGGGGGGGCGTTCTGAGATGTTTAGTCGCCGTCGGAAGGTGCTTCCGGCGAGTGTTGCGCCTCTGCGGCGGCGGCGGTCTCGGGGAAGGTGTTCAGGAGGTGCTCCACGCGGGCATCGGCCTCGGCGTCGCGGCCCAGAGTGCGAAGGGCGCGCGATTCAGCCAGTAGTGCTGCGGCAATCTGCTCGGCGTTATCGGGGAAGCGCTCCTCGTAGCCGGAGAGCACAGCCAGCGCTCCCACCGGATCGTTGGCGTCCAGCAGAGTCTCACCGTGGCGGACTACGGCCTCCGGGTGGAGGGTGCTTCCAGGGAAGTCGCTGGAGAGCCGCGCGAAGGCCCCGGCCGCATCGCCCGGCCGGCCGAGGGCTGTGTAGGTACTGCCCAACGTGAGCAGAGCCGACGGGATCAGTGACGTGTCGCGGGCATCCGCGATGAACGCCGTGAGGCGATCTGCGGCCGTACGGTAATCACCGTTCTCAAACGCCAACTCGGCCTGGCGAAGGCGGAGGCGGTCGCGCACAGCCGGGTTGGCGTTCGCCTCGTAGGCAGCCTGCGCCGCTAGGAACTCATCACCGCGTCCCAGGTCTTGCAAAGCATACTCAAGTCCGTCGAGGGCGTTGGCCACGAACGGGCTCGACGGATAGCGCTGCAAGACCAGCGCATAGGCGTCGGCCGCTTCCGCCAGGCGACTCTGGTTGTAGCGCGCGTCGCCAATGCCGTAGAGGGCTTTCGGGGCAATGGGGCTTGCCGCGTGGTTGTCTACGACTTGCTGGTATTCGGCGATCGCCGCGGTGTAGCTCGCGTCGTTGAAGAACAGCGAGCCCTTCGCATACCGGGCTTCGGCTCGGAGGGCGCTCTGCGGGAAGTTGCTGAGGAGCTGATCGAAGAACGCGTGCGCGTCAGAGATTCGGCCTGCTCCCGCATGCGCTTGCGCGGACTGAAACAGTGCATAATCGAGACCCTGGCCGGCCTGGGCAACCGATTCCATACGGGCGTACACGGCAATGGCCTCGTCGTACCGGCGGAGGGCGTAGTAGCTGTCCGCGAGGCGCAGGTGGGCGTCGGCGTAGTAGGGCACGGATTCGGCGCTGCGGCGGTAGGCGGAGAGGAACCGCTCGAAGCCGAGCGCGGCGGCGGAGTAGTCGCGGCGCTTGAAGTGGGTCCACGCGAGGACGTAGCGGGCGGCATCGGCCTGGCGGTGGTCGCGGAAGCTCTCGAGGAACCGGCTCATGAGCCCTTCGGCCTGGCCGTAGCTCCCTGCCTGAAAAGCACTCTCACCGGCCCAGAAGAGGGCTTCTCCACCACGCGGGCCGCCCGGATCTGATTCGTAGACACGCTTCAGCGCGGCCACGGCCTCTTCGTAGCGCTCGTTTCGGAAGAGCCCGTACGCCTCCATGAACTCGAGCTCCACCGCCAACTCGTGTCCAGCGATGCGTCGCTTGATAATCTCGCTTATCTCTTCGGCTCTAATCTCCATAGCCTCTCCCTAGCCCCGCACCAACGACTCACGCATTGCGGCCAGTTGA
>JADFQN010000040.1 GCA_022561755.1 Bacteroidota bacterium | reverse complement strand
CGGGGGCAGCAGTGGAATGGGTCTGGAGGCGGGTAGGTTACTGGTAGACGCGGGCGCCTCAGTGACGCTGGTCGGACGCAGGCAGGAGAAACTGGATGGTGCACGCGAAACGTTCGATACCCCCGACAACGTACGCACTTTCCGATGCGACCTCACGAAGAAGGAGGATGTCGATCGACTGGTTCGTTACGTCGCCGAAGAGATGAAAGACGTGAAGTACCTTATCAACGCTGCGGGTGTTTTCTCTCCCAAAGCCTTTCTGGACCACACGGAAGAGGATTACGATGCTTACCTGGATCTCAACCGAGCTACCTTCTTTGTGACACAACGGGTAGCGAAGAACATGGTGGCTAACGGCGGCGGCTCAGTGGTTAATGTCGGCTCCATGTGGGCCCATCAGGCAATTAAGGCGACGCCTTCGTCGGCGTACTCCATGGCCAAGTCTGGACTGCATTCCTTGACTCAGCATCTGGCGATGGAGCTGGCGGAACATGGCATTCGCATTAACGCGGTGGCGCCTGCCGTCGTGGAAACCCCGATCTACGGCGCCTTCATTAAACCCGACGAGGTTCACGAGGCCCTACAAGGCTTCAACGATTTTCACCCGATCGGACGGATCGGAAAGCCTAGAGATGTGGCATCGGTGATCCTGTTTCTCCTTTCGGACGATGCAAGTTGGGTAACAGGTGCAATTTGGGACGTGGACGGCGGTGTTATGGCTGGGCGTAACCAGTAGACCTCCAATTTATGGCATCGACGAAGATGTGGGGCCGCAAAATCTAACAAGGCAAATGCAGCCGACGCGGCAACCCGCGCGGCTGATTTGCGTCTTAGCCGTGCGTGAAAGAGCGGGATCATCTCCGCAACCGTTTCAACGGAGCAGTGAGTTCAGATGAGTCGGATCTTCTTGGTGTCTGACGATGGTGCTCTCGTTGAACTCAACGAGTCCGCATACCCGAGTGAAGATCATCTCCAAGACTTGCTAGCCCGCTATCCCGATCTTCTTCCGGGCGACGAAATGGATCCCCAGGCTCCACGGCGCTAGCTACTGGTCTCTAGAGAAACTGGGGTGCCAGATCGAAGTGACGGTGGAGACCGCTGGTCCCTTGATCATCTCTTTCTTGACCAGGACGGAGTCCCGACGCTGGTCGAGGTTAAGCGGAGCACGGACACTCGACTCCGCCGGGAAGTCGTTGGACAGATGCTGGATTACGCGGCTAATGGTGTTGCGTACTGGCCGGTGGAGCGCATCCAGGCCCTCTTTGTTCGTTCATGTGAGAAACTCGGGACGGACCCCGATCTCTCCCTCGACGAATATTTGTCCGACGTCTCGCCGGAAGAGTTTTGGAAGACCGTGAAAACCAATCTCCAGGCCGGTCGAGTCCGAATGGTCTTCGTGGCGGACGAGATTCCGAACGAACTCAGTCGGATCGTCGAGTTCTTGAACAGCCAGATGGACCCAGCGGAGGTCTTCGCGGTCGAGATCCCCCGCTACTCCGGAGGCGGACTACAAACTCTGGTACCGCGCCTGATAGGCCAGACCGCAGAGGCGAGCACCAGGAAGTCGGCTTCACCGGGTGGCGCGAGATGGGATGAACCTCGCTTCCTCTCGACACTCGAAGACAACTCTGGCGCTGGTGCCGCCAAGTTGGCGGAAGATCTGATTCACTGGTCCGACGAACGAGGACTCCGCAAAACGTGGGGAAGGGGAGCTCAGGACGGTTCCTTCTTCCCAATCCTGGATCACGAAGAACAGTGGTATGCACCGTTCGCCTTGTGGACCTATGGCCTCGTCGAAATGCAGTTCCAGTACCTCAAGGAACGGCCCGCCTTCGCGTCCGTCGACATCCGCGAAGAACTACGGCAGCGATTCAACTCAATTGAGGGAGTCGAGCTTCCGGGGGACGGAATCGAACGACGTCCTAGCTTCAGAATCAGTCTCTTGGCGCGCTCCGACAGTATGGCGTCTTTCAAAGCCACGGTTGAATGGATGCTCGATCATATCCGGAGTGGTGATGCGGCTGCTTAGGCCCAAGTCCGTTATGCACCATCACGCGCCATCGGCTTCTGCTTCTTCCGCAAGGAGATCATCGTCGTTTCGAGGGAGCCGTGGCGCATGCGCTCGCGGACTTGTTCGATGGTCATCCCTCCGTTCAACCAGATCAGCGCCGCCGTGTGCGTCAGCGAGTGCGGGCTGATGCCGGGGCGCTTCAGGTCGGCTGCTTTCAGGTGGAGGTTGATGCGGCCGCGGACAGAGCGCGTGTTGAGCCGTGCGCCCTCCGAGCGATGGCCGTGGCTGACGAATAGCGGTTCCTCCGGCTTGCGTGGCGGGCGTGCCGACAAGTACGCCTGAATGGCCTCGGCGGCGGCGGCGTCGAGAAGAACTTGCTGATCCTTCGCTGTGTGGCCTTTTCCCTGCACGTTGAGAAATAGGCCAAGGAGCATTGGGTCTAGATCGCCGCAGTCGGCGCGGACGAGTTCGATTTCGGAGAGTCCCGCGTAGATCATCAACGCCATCAGCGCGCGGTCGCGCAGGGCAATCAGCGCGTCGCCTTCCACCACCTCAAACAGCCGCTCGATCTCGGCCTCGGTAAGTGCTTCGCGGGAATGGCCGGCTGGCCGCGCGTTTCCCTTCACGCCGATGGCGGGGTTTTCCGCCAACTCACCCGTGCTGACGAGGTAGGCACAGAGCCTGCGAAGTGCAGTCAGGTACGTGGAGACGGATGCCGGGCTGAGGCCACGCTCATCCGTGAGGTAGTTCCGGTAGGCAAGCACATCGTCCTTGCGGAATCCGAACGCGGCCTCTTGTTCTGCAAACCACCTCTCGAACTCGTTGAGCGACCGCCGGTACGTCCCAATAGTCTCCGGGCTCTTGCCCTCCAGAAAAACCGTGACAAATGCCTCGATGCGCTGCTTTAGCAACGCGGGAGAGAGTTCCAGTTGGGGATCAGACGACGCGGCCACGAACGCGATAACGGCTATTCAGCCGGAAGGTAGGCGTGGGTTTAAGGAAGTGAAAAGGGAAAAGGATGAAAGAAGCCTAACCTCCCCCCATACGAACCGCTTCATCCCTCAACATTCAGAAGACTGAAATTCAGCGACAGGTCAGGGCCAGACTTCTAACTCCTCTTTACGTCGCTTTTCACCTTTTCCCTTTTCACTTCACCCTTTTCCCTTTCCCTGGCTCTCTTCAGCCTTCACCTTTCATCGTTCAGCCCTCAGAACAGCGTGCTGTCCGGACCGATCTCTTCGAGGCTCTCCTTGTACGCGCGCAGGAAGGACGCCGCCATCGCGCCGTCGATGATGCGGTGGTCGTAGCTGAGCGAGACGTACATCATCTGGCGGATGGCGATCACGTCGCCCAGTACCGGGTCTTCCACCACCACCGGCCGCTTGACGATGGCCCCCGGCGAGAGGATGGCCACCTGCGGCTGGTTGATAATGGGCGTCCCCATCAGCGAGCCCAGGGAGCCCACGTTGGTGATGGTGAAGGTGCCGCCCTGCAGCTCGTCCGGCAGCAGTTGCTTGTTGCGGGCGCGGTTGGCGAGGTCGGCTACGGCGTGCGCGAGGCCCGTCAGATTGTGCTGGCCCGCGTTTCGGACGACCGGAACGAGCAGCCCCTTGGAGCCGATGGCTACGGCGATGCCGATGTGGAAGTCCTTCTTGACCATGATCCGCGTGCCCTCCACCGACGAGTTCATCAGCGGATGGGCGCGCATGGGTTCGATGGCCGCATAGAGGAAATACGGCGTGTAGGTGAGCTTCGTACCCTCACGAGCGAGGAAATCCGCTTTGTGCTTCTCACGGTGAGCCACCACTCCCGTCATGTCGATCTCCGTGAATGACGTCACGTGGGCGCTCGTCGCCTTGGAGCGCGTCATGTGCTCAGCGATGAGCTGGCGCATGCGGTTCATCTCGATGACTTCGACACGCGCGCCGCCCTCATCCGAAACAGCGGGAGCGGCGGCGGGCGTCGAAGCCGGCTGCGGAGCAGAAACTGCGGTGGGCGCAGGTTGCGCAGCGGGTTGCGCAGAGGGTTGCGCGCCTCGATTATGGATGTAGCCCATCACGTCGCTCTTCGTGACCCGGCCGTCCGCGCCGGTGCCGGCGATGGCTTCCAATTCACCCATCGATAACCCTTCGGTCTCGGCGATCGAACGTACCAGCGGAGAATAGAACCGGCCGTCGGAGCCCCGGCGCTGGATTGGCCCGCCGCCGGCAACGGGAGTAGCCACGACGGACATTGCTGCGCCGTCTCCCGACGGCGCGGGGGTCGGTGATGCAGCGGCTTGAGGCACTGGCTCGGGGGCGGGCGCTGCCACGGATGCTGCCACTGCGACATCCGCCGGAATCGCTACGCCTCCATCTGATGCGATAACGGCGATGGGCGTCCCGACATCCACAGTCTCCCCTTCCGGGACGAGGATCTCAACCAGCACCCCGGCCGCCGGGCTCGGAATCTCGGCATCCACTTTGTCCGTGGAAATCTCCAGCAGCGTTTCGTCCAGTTCCACCTCGTCGCCGACCTGCTTGGCCCACGAGAGCACGGTGCCTTCCATTACGGATTCGCCCATCTTGGGCATCACCACGTTTACGCGCTCGCCGCCTCCCGCGGGGGCAGCGGAAGGAGCAGCAGAGCCTGTGGTGAGCGCAGCCGAGCCATTCCCTCCACCGGCTGAAGGCACTTCAGGCTCAGGAGCAGAATCTTCGACTTCGGGGGTTGCTTCGGGCTCTTCGGCCGGAGTCGGTGCACTTCCACCGGTGGATACTTCCGCGTTCACATCCGAGTCGATGACGGCTATGGGCGTGCCGACATCCACCGTATCCCCTTCCTGAACGAGGATCTCTACAAGCTTTCCGGCAGCGGGGGAGGGTATCTCGGAGTCCACCTTGTCGGTGGAGATTTCCAGCAGGGTCTCGTCCAACTCGATGATGTCACCGATCTGCCTTTTCCACTCCAGAACGGTGCCTTCCATGACGCTTTCGCCCATCTTGGGCATGACGACATCGACGCGGGCCATGATAATTTCGGTTGGTACTCAGAAAAGACGGGCATGAAATATACCGCCGCGCGTGCGGGGCGATTACTTGCGCGCGTGTTTCGCCGAGGGCTCGGATCGCTACAGCGTACCGAAGAAGGCGTGCAGCGCCTCCATGTCCTCGTCGGTCATATTCCCGAGTACACGAGCGGGCATGAGCTCCTGATCCATTTCCCTCCCGGCAGGCGTTATCCCCGTCCGAAGGGTTTCCTTGAACAGGTCCAATTCCCACAATCCGGCCGCGGCCAGACCGGGGCTGGGTGGAGCATCGGGCATCGGCAGTTCTTCCATGCCTTCTGCATGATCGCCGTGGCAGTAGACGCACAGGGTGCCGTATAGATACTCGCCGTATTCGGGCGTTGGGCCCACAGGCGGGCGAGACGTTGGGCTGGCTTCTGTCGTGACCTCAGACGCAGGGTCAAACGGTCCCGCCGAAAGCATGCGGCCCATCACCTTGATTTTCGTCGTTCCCGGCTCGTTCTCCACCGCCGGAACGGAGCGGATATACGAAATCAGTGCACCAACATCTTCGTCTGCCAGACCGTGATAGGCCTTCGCGGGCATAATGATTAGTGATGTACCGTCCGGCCCGACTCCATGTCGGATCGCTCGCTCGAGTTCGGCGTCCGTTCGTTGATCGCCGATCCCTCCAGGCGTCAGATTTGGGGCAACGACACGAAACGGCGGCGCATCAAACATTTCCTGACCACTCAGGTCATCTCCGTGACAGTCATTGCATCCGATCGACGCGGCGAGGTGTGAACCTCGCGCAACCTGTGCCGAGTCATTCGAGACATTCAAGGCCACGTCCGGCAGTTCGTAGGTCTCGCCGACTTTCGAGCCTCCGATCATGTACATCGCAAATCCTGCGATGAGAAGAAGCACAACCAGCCCGCCGAGAATGCGGGCGATCCACTTAAGGGCGCGTTTCATGTGGACATGGGTGAAATGGAACCGGTCCACATAGATACGACACAGCCCACCAATAAAGAAGGCCCCGCCCTGCGATGGCAAACACCGTAGGAACCCTCAGGTAGAGCAATCGTAAATTGCTATCGTTTCGATATCATGCTCTGTACGCCGACATGGCACAACTCCTTATTCGCAACATCGACGACGACGCTTTCGCACGAATGAAGGCGCGCGCAAAGGCTCGTGGCCGGAGCCTCCAGGCGGAAACCCGCCTGATTTTAGAGCAGGCGGCCGCTGTTGACCCGGACGAAGCATGGGCGAAAATTGATGCCTTTCGCGCGCGTATCGAAGCAACGGGCGGTCCACAGACCGATAGCGCCGCAGACATTCGCGAGGATCGAGATCGGTGAGCCTCGTCGTTGTTGACGCAAGCACTGCCGCGAAGTGGCTGTTCGAGGAAGAACACAGCGATGCCGCCCGACGGCTCCGAACGGGTTCGTTCGAGTTGCACGCCCCCGACTTTCTGAATCTGGAACTGGCCTGCGTGATCACCAAAAACCACCGCCGTGGTGTGCTTGCCGCCGATGAGGCCGTTGAGGCCCACGCTCTTGTCGAAACGCTGCCCATCCGTCGCCATCCGTGGGCCAGCCTGACCAGACCGGCGTTTGCGCTTGCACTCGAAACACGCCGTGCGCTCTACGACTGCCTCTACCTCGCCCTTGCCATTGCGCTCGACGGACGTGTGGCGACGGCCGACAGGAAATTCTTCGACGCCCTCGCCGACGGCCCGTTCGCGGCGCACCTCATTTGGATTGAGGATGTTCCGACAAGCCTTTCTACCGAAGACTAAAAAGCCCCACCCCCCGCAATGCTGCGGGGAGCGGAGCTTGAAACTTATTGAGCGTCGGTGCTCGGATCGAAAGCCATCTATCGAGCATGTAAGCTACTCGCCGGTGTCGACATGTTGCCGGCTGGGCAGCTGATCCTCTTCGGTGGCATCAGCGTCGTTGCCTTCAGCCATAACAGGAGCAAGTTCAGGAACAAGGACATCATCACTTCCCGGCCGGACCATCTCCGTTCCCCCGATGTTTCCGACACCTGAAGCCGGAACATCGCTGCCGGCAATCAGCGGCGCGATGACGAGCGCAATGACGGCGATGAGTTTGATGAGGATGTTCAGGCTCGGGCCGGAGGTGTCCTTCAGCGGGTCGCCCACGGTGTCGCCAACGACGGCCGCCGTGTGGACATCGGAGCCCTTGCCGTACGCCACGCCGTCGAGCGTTACACCGCCTTCGATGAGCTTCTTGGCGTTGTCCCACGCGCCGCCGGCGTTGGCCTGGAAGATGGCCATCAACACGCCCGAAACCGTAACACCCACGAGCAGGCCGCCGAGCATGTGTTTGTCGATAAATCCAATCCCAATCGGGACGATAAATGCGAGGAGCCCCGGTGCGATCATCTCGCGGATGGCAGCGGCTGTCGAGATGTCCACGCACTTCGCGTACTCGGCCTTGGCCGTGCCTTCGCGGAGACCGGGGATCTCCCTGAACTGCCGGCCGACCTCCTTGATCATTTCGCCGGCAGCGCGGCCTACCGCGGCCATCGCCATCGCGGAGAAGACGAACGGCAGCATCGCGCCGAGGAGCACGCCGGCGAGGATCGTCGGGTTGGCGACATTGATCGTTTCGATGTGGGCCTGCTGCATGAACGCGGCGAATAGCGCCAGTGCCGTGAGAGCGGCCGAGCCGATAGCGAAACCCTTGCCGATCGCCGCCGTGGTGTTGCCTACGGCGTCGAGCTGGTCGGTGCGCTGCCGGACTTCCGGCGGGAGCTTGGCCATTTCGGCGATGCCGCCCGCGTTGTCTGAAATCGGGCCGTAGGCGTCCACAGCCAGCTGAATGCCCGTCACGGAGAGCATTCCAAGCGCCGCGATGGCGATGCCGTACAGGCCCGCAAACGTGTACGATCCGATGATGGCTAGCACGAGCACGATCGTCGGGAGGCCCGTGGAGTACATGCCCACGCCGAGGCCCGCAATGATGTTCGTGGCCGAGCCCGTCACACTCTGGCGCGCAATCCCCGTGACCGGCCTGCCGTGCAACGACGTGTAATACTCGGTGATGAGACCGATCAGCGTGCCGGCAGCGAGACCTATCAACACGGCGAGGAAAATCCCGTTGGCCGTGTACGTGAACTCGCCGATGATAGGCGTGGTCACCGTGAACTCGCCCGGCATCATCCCGGCGATGATAAAGAACGACAGGACGGCCATGAGGCCCGTCGCGCCGAACTCACCGATGTTGAGGCCCTTCTGCGGGTCGCCGCCTTCCTTCACCTTAACAAAGAAGGAGCCGGCAATGGAGACGAGGATGCCGACGGCGGCGATCACGAGAGGCAAAAGAACGGGGCCTAGCTCCATCGCACCCATCTCACCGAGCGTCCCCATAAACGCGGCGCCGAGCACCATAGTAGCGATGATGGATCCCACGTAGCTCTCGAACAGATCGGCGCCCATGCCGGCCACGTCGCCCACGTTATCGCCCACATTATCTGCAATGGTGGCCGGATTGCGAGGGTCGTCTTCCGGGATGCCCTCGTAGACCTTACCGGCGAGGTCCGCGCCCACGTCGGCCGCTTTCGTGTAGATGCCGCCGCCCACGCGCGCGAAGAGCGCGATGGAGGACGCGCCCAGCGAGAAACCGGTGAGGACGTTGATGACTTTCGTGATGTCCCAATCGGTCACCCCGTCGTAGATCAGGAACAGGCCGCCGAGGCCGAGGAGGCCGAGGCCCACCACGGCGAGGCCCATCACAAGGCCGCCGGAGAAGGCCACGTTCAGCGCCGGGCCGAGACCCGTGCGCGCTGCGTGGGTGGTGCGCACGTTCGCTTTCGTAGCCACGCGCATGCCGATGTTGCCCGCCAGACCGGAGCAAAACGCACCGGTCACGAACGAGACGGCGATCATCCACGATGAGTCCGCGCGGCCGATGTTGACCAACGCGAGCAACGCTGCAACCGACGCTACAAACACAAAGAGGACGCGGTATTCGCGCTTGAGGAAGGCACGAGCTCCCTCGGCGATGTTCTCGGCGATCTCGGCCATGAGCTCCGTGCCAACGTCCTGTTTGATGACCCACCGCGCGCGCAGAAAGGCGTAGGCGAGTGCCACGATCCCGGCCGCAGGCACGAGGAAGGCAAGTATCTGTTGGGTCTCCATGAGGGACGTAGAGGTTGATTGGGTGAGAAGTAGGTGTTGTGTAGTTCGTATTACGTATTACGTATTACGAACTACGGATTACGGAATACGAAACGGGTTAACTCCGTCGGTTGTAGCGGTTCATGGCGGCCAACATGCCGTCGCGGACGAAGCAGAGCGCGGCCTCAGCCGCTTTCTCTATGGCCTTTTCAACATCAGGCCGTTCCTCCTCCAGAAACGGCTCGAGCACATAACGCACCTGACCGCCGCGCGGGAAACTATCCCCTACGCCGACGCGCAAGCGGGGAAAATCCGTCGAATTAAGGTGGCTGATGATGTTCTCGATGCCGTTGTGGCCCCCGGCGCCGCCGTTCTCGCGTAGCCGGATTGCGCCAAGTGGCAGCGCAATGTCGTCGTAGATGACGAGGATGTCTTGCGGCTTTAGCCCGTAGCGGCGACGGAGCGCCTGAAAAGCCTGCCCGCTGCGGTTCATGAACGTCAACGGTTTGGCGAGGGCTATCGGGCGGCCGCGCCACCTTCCTTCCCCAACCATCGCCGCCGCCGCCTCATCGCGCAGGGCGATGCCGACCTGCTCGGCAATCCGATCCACCACCATGAACCCCGCGTTGTGCCGCGTGCCGTCGTAGTCGGGGCCGGGGTTGCCGAGGCCGATGATCAGCCGATTGGCGCGCGCCATCGTATCCGTTTTGCTGAGTTCTGCGGAGTTGCCCTTTTGCGAACGGAAGAGCCACAAACGCCGAAGCAGGCCGAAACGCGTGGAGCGCTCCGGCCTGTTCGAGTTTGGGGATTCGGAAGGCACGAAACCTTACTCGGCCGGCTCTTCGCCGGAGCCTTCCGCAGCTTCTGCGCCTTTTTCAGCTTCTTTTGCCGGAGGTTCGATGAGGTTGCCTTCCTCGTCGTAGCGCTCGATGAGTTCGCCCTCTTCGTCGTAGAGCTCGAGAGCTTCCTCGACCTCTGGCTCAACCTCGACGCGCGGCGCGGCCACGTTGACGAGGGTGCGGTCCAGATCGGTCAGCAACTCGATCTCTTCGCTGAGCCCGATATCGGACACGTGCAGGGAATCACCGATGTTCAATTCGGAAACGTCCACCGAAATGTGCCCTGGGATATCCTTGGGAAGGCAGCGAATTTCTAACTCAAAGAGCGGCTGCGATAGGTTGCCGCCATCCTTGACGCCTGCCGCCATTCCTTCGAGGCGGATCGGAACCGTCACCGTGATGGCTTCACCGCGCGTCAGCGCCTGAAAGTCCAGGTGCATCGGCACGTCGGAAACCGGGTGGAAGTCCACGGTTTTTACAATGCACTCGTGCTCCTCTCCATCCACCGCAAACGCAATGAGGTACGTCTCGGAGGTGTGGATGAGCGGGCGGAGATCCAGGACAGGAACACTGAAGTGGACCGGCTTGGTGTGGCTCCCGTAGAGGACACACGGTACGTTTCCATCGCGGCGCACGGCCTTTACGGCTTTCTTGCCGAGTTCGCGCGGCTGGACGTTGAGGGTGATGGTTTGCATAGTTGGGTGGATTACGTATTGCGTATTTCGTAACGCGTAAGATCTCAAACAGATCAATAGGCAATACGGATTACGCAATAACTTTATTCAACAAAAAGGGTGGAGATGGATTCGTCGGCGAAGATGCGGTGGATGGCATCGGCGAAAAGCGGAGCCACGGAAATGACGTGGATCTTGCTGCTGGATTGCTTCAGCGGTACGGTGTCGGTCACAATGAGGCGACTCAGCTCGCTGTCCTCAATACGTTCGAGGGCCGGTCCCGAGAGGAGTGGGTGCGTGCAGAACGCCTGAATGTCGAGCGCGCCGGCTTCGCGCAGAGCTTTCGCGGCTGAACACAACGTACCGCCCGTGTCCACCATGTCGTCGATGAGCAGACAGTTGCGGCCATCCACCTCGCCAATGATATTCATAACCTCGGCGATGTTGGCTTCCGGGCGGCGCTTGTCAATCAGGGCGAGATCGGCGCCGAGGCGCTTGGCGTAGGCCCGAGCCACTTTGGAGGCCCCAACATCCGGCGCAACCACCACGAGGTTCTCCATGGGCTGCATCTCAAAGAACTTCTCGAAGACCGTGCTGCCGTAGAGGTGATCGACCGGGATGTCGAAGAAACCCTGAATCTGCGAAGCGTGCAGGTCCATCGTCAGTACGCGGTCCACGCCTGCCGTCGTAAGCATGTTGGCCAGAAGCCGGGCGGTGATAGGCACACGCGGCTGATCCTTCCTGTCCTGCCGGGCGTAGCCGAAATAGGGGATGACGGCCGTGATCCGCGTTGCGCTTGCACGCCGAGCCGCGTCGATCATCAGCAGCAGTTCCATCCACGTTTCTGCTGGTGGAGGCGTAGACTGAATGATGAACAGATCTGCGCCACGGATGGACTCCTCGTAGCGCACGTACACTTCGCCATCCGCGAAATTGCGGATGGTCACCTGCCCCAACTGCTTTCCGTACGCCTCGGCAATACGCTCCGCCAGCGCCGCGTTGGCGCGGCCTGAAAACAGGGAAACGGGAAGGCCGTTGGCGGCGAACATGACCTGGTGGTCAGGGTTGGGTGGTCTGGAAAACGTCGGTGCGGTTCAGAACGAAGGCGTAAACCTTCACTCAGGCCCTCATCCACTCAAACTCTGCTACTCTATCGTGTTGCCCGGGGAGGGCGAACGCACTGCGTTCGCGGCGAGGACCGCGGGCGGCTCGATTGGATCGCTCACAAAGCAACAACAAGAGTAGACGCCTAAATCAGCATAAGTTGCCCGGGGAGGATTCGAACCTCCACCGACGGCTCCAAAGGCCGCTGTCCTGCCATTAGACGACCGGGCAAGGCTGCCGACACCATATAACGGATGAGGAAATTCGATGATGCCGGCCGAGACATCGGAAAATACCAGTTCGTGCGCAGGCCAGTCAACGAATCTGAGGCGCACGAATCATCTATGCCCATCTGAAGACGGCCTCTTCCCATGCACATTCTACAAAATCGGGCCGAGCAGGTCGATTCTGGGGCTTGCGCGTGCTAGGTTCCTCCGCAGCCCTCCAAACGCCACGGCGTTTCTTGCCCGGCTTTTCATCGCCGCGTAGCATCAGCAGCCTGTTTTGACGCCTTCGCTCCCCCCAAAGGCCCCCTCCCCCGACGAGCGAAACGCTATTGGCGTCCTCGGCGGGCTTGGCCCCTACGCCGGCCTCGATCTTGTACGGGCGCTCTTCGATGAGACCGTAGCCGGAAGCGATCAGGAGCACCTGCCCGTTACGCTGATTTCGTACCCGGGCCGTTTCCTCGATCGCAGCACGTGGATCGCCGATCCCGAGTTTGCACCCAGCCCGGTTCCGGCGATGGTTGAGGTGCTTCGGCGGCTCCACCTGGCTGGATGCTCGGTGGTAGGTATTCCATGCAACACCGCCCATGCCCCGGTTCTCTTCGATCGGTTGCGCGAGGCGATGGAAATTGAGGGGCGACAAATACAAATCCTCCACATCGTGGACGCCATTGTTGAAATGATCCGGCAGCGAGCGCCGGAGGCAAGGACCGTAGGTGTCCTGGCCACAGATTCCTCTATCGAAAACCGCCTTCACCAGATTGGACTGGAGGACGCAAAGATGACAGCAGTCGTTCCGGATCCGGCCATCCAGAACACCATTCAGGCTTCCATCTTCGACCCCGAGTGGGGCCTCAAGGCCCAGAGCACCCCACCTTCCAGCCGCGCACGTGCCGTCCTTCTCGCAGGCATCGAGCACCTCAAGGGGAAGGGTGCGGATACGGTCATCCTTGGCTGTACGGAGCTGCCGCTGGCCGTCCCGGAAACCGAACACGATGGCGCCCCTCTGATAAGCTCGACGCGTGCGCTCGCACGGGGGCTTATCCAGGCAACGCATCCCGACAAACTTCGACCGCTATCCGAAGCATTGGCAGCGTGAGTTGTTAGGGCCTGTTAACACTCAATCCCGACGGGCCGTTTCAGGCCACTCTGGTCCGTTTCGTCGTTGCACTCGTCGTCCGGGACGATTGCCCCGACCTCCTCGTGTGCCTTGAGACGGCCTCAGACTGTCCTCGAACCGACCTCACGAGCTAACTGTTAACAGACCCTAATGACCTCCGCTTTGCGAAACATCCCACGCGGGATCTGGATTCTCGCCTTTGCGGCGCTGGCGTTGCGCGTGGCGTTTATGGTAGCGTCTGTCGATCTCGCCGATGACAACTACAACGAGTTCGGGGAAATCGCCAGGAACATACGGGCCGGGCACGGTTACGCGCTCTTCCACTTTGAAGGAGAGACGCTCTCCCCCTGGTTTTCGGAGGATGCACTACCCTTCCCGTCGGCATTCATGCCTCCCGGCTACGTCCTCTACGTTTACCCCTTTCTCGGCATTGCCGACCCTGTAGGCCGGAACGTACTGCTCCTGCTCATCCAGCACCTCGCGGGGGGGCTGGTTGTGGTGCTGGTCTTTCTGCTGGCGCGGAAGATGTACACGCCTCGCGCGGCGTGGGCGGCCGCCATCCTGGCAGCCGTGCTACCGGATATGGTTGCCTCTACGAGTACCTACGGAGCGACCGTATTTGTCCACCTGCTGCTACTCGGCATATTCCTGCACTTCGAGCGCAGTATGCCGCCGCATACCTGGCTGCGAGCCCTACTCCTCGGCTGCCTTCTTGGTGTACTTGTGCTATTCAGGTTCGAAGCACTCGCATTCGCCCTTCTTGTCATGGGCCTCGCCTGGCGTAGGGCCGGTCTCGGATTCGTGTGGAAGGTGGCCATCGTCCTCGTTCTCCTTCTTTCGCCGTGGATCGTTCGCAACACGCTCGTGTTTCACCGCCCTCTACTTTCCACCAGCCTGGGCCTCAACGCATACCGCGGCAACAATGCCGAGGCCATCGGCGCGTGGCCGGATTCGCAGCTCGACGAACTTCTCCCGGCGCTTGCGGGCCCTCAATTTGAGGTGAGGATGAGTGGGGTCTACCTCGACAGTGCATGGACCTACGCGGTGTCAAAACCCGGCAAGACGCTACTGCGGTCGGTAGTAAAAGGCCTTCGGCTGTGGACCTTCAATCCGAACGACGACCGTGCAGGACACCCCGTGCGCCTGGCAGTCTGGGCATTCCTGCTCGTGCTCGCGCTGCTTGGATGCCAGGGAGTCAGGGCTCATCCGTACATCCCAGCCTATTTTGCGTACGCAACCGTAATGGCGTTCGTATTTTTTGCCCTGGCGCGCCACCAGGTGCTGATGGAAATTGCCCTAATCCCTTTGGCGGGGCACGGGCTGGCGCGTTCTTGTACGTTTATGCGTCTTTATTCAAAGAAACGCTCTCCCGAGAATCCGTAGCAAACATGCTAAAAGAGCGAAGCCAAACGCTTCAGCGTGCCCTGTTCGCGGCCGATCTCGTCGCTATTGCGGCCGCGTGGATTGTGGCGTTCTACATCAGATTTCGGTTGCTGGACGTCAATTCAGGCAGTTCGGTTGATGCGCTCACCGAGTCGCTCCCTCTGACAGTTGGTGCCGGAAAAGTCCCGCTTTCGATGTATCTGCAGTTCCTTCCGGGCGTGCTAGTCCTCTGGGGTACCATTTTCCTGCTGTCCGGCCTGTACCAGACCCGGCGCGCCCAGCGGCTTACACTGGTTGTTTTTGCAGTTGCACGGGCCGTTTTCCTAGGCCTCGTGGCTTCGGTGGCAGCCACCTTCTTCTACCGGACGTTTTCGTTTTCGCGCGTACACATGCTGCTTTTCGGGGTGATCTCCTCCACCCTGCTCGTCGGCATGCGAATGACCATTTACGTGGCGCTCCGAAGAGCGCGCCAGCAAGGGCGCAACGTGCGGCGTGTACTCATCGTAGGTGCGGGAGAGGCCGGAAAACGACTCGCCACTGCCTTCCAGAACTATCCGTGGATGGGTATCGACGTCGTGGGGTTTCTGGATGACCGCGAGGCAGCCGCCGATCTCGAAGCGATCCTCGACTCGAATGGTCGGAGTAGTGCTGAGCCGGAGATTCTCGGCCCTGTGGATTCCATTGGTGAGGTGCTGGATAAAATGAGCGAAAGCGGCCGAACCATTGACCTCGTGTATGCCGCCCTCCCGCTCTCAGCTGCCGAGAAGATCGAGGACATCGCTGATGCCGTATCTCGCCGGACGGCCAACATGTTCCTCGTACCCGACCTCTTGCACTTCGATCTACTTATGAATTGCCGCGTCTCCGATATAGACGGTCTCCCGGTCATCCACCTGATCGATGAGGCCCCGTTCGACATCCGCCAACTCGTCAAACGCGGCGTTGACATTGGCTTCTCGGCGGTGGCCATCCTCCTGCTCTCTCCGCTGCTTCTGGCGATTGCGCTGGCCGTCAAGCTGTCCTCTCGTGGGCCGGTTTTCTACAAACAGGAGCGCATGGGGCTGAACGGGCAGACGTTTATGATGCGCAAGTTCCGCTCGATGCCGGTCGGTGCGGAAATAAGCACGGGCGCGGTCTGGGCGGAGAAAGGTGAGAATCGGGCCACGCGTACAGGAGCGTTCCTCCGCAAGACAAGTCTGGACGAATTACCGCAGTTTTTTAACGTGCTAAAAGGAGACATGTCGGTCGTTGGCCCACGACCGGAGCGCCCCGTCTTTATTGAAAACTTTCGCCACGAGATCCCCGGTTACATGCTGCGCCACAAAATGAAGTCGGGCATCACCGGCTGGGCGCAGGTAAACGGCTGGCGCGGCAACACGAGCCTCGAAAAACGCATCCAGTACGATCTCTACTACATCCAGAACTGGAGCCTCTGGCTGGATGCAAAGATCATGGCGATGACACTGGTCAAGGGATTCGGTCACGAAAACGCGTATTAGGAAGTGAGAAGGGAATAGGGAGAAGGGTGAACCAGCCCAGTTTTCCCTTTTCCCTTTTGCCTTTTCCCTTTCAATGCTGTACTTGCAGAACATCCACCTCGCTTTCGGCGGCGACCCCATCTTTGAGGGGCTCACGTGGGCTATCAAGCCGGGTCAGCGCATTGGCCTGATCGGGCCGAACGGCGCGGGTAAGACTACGTTGCTGCGCATCATTTCCGGGCAACAGGATGCAGACGCCGGCAAGGTCACGCGAGAGGGCGCAACCACGATCGGCTATCTGGCGCAGGATGTGCAGGAGATGGATCTGGAGGGCTCGCCGCTCTCTGAGGCCCTCCATGCCTTCGATGAGATTCGTGCCCTGGAGGAGGAAGAAGGCCGGCTGACTGCCGAGATGGAGGCCCACCCCGACCACGAGTCGGCGGCGTATATGAAACTCGTAATGCGGTTCGACCGCGTGCATTCTCAGCTTCTCTCCCACGAGTCTCACACCATCGAATCGCGCACCGAGGCCGTCCTGCACGGCCTAGGCTTCTCCGTCGAAGAGATGCGCCGGCCGCTCAACACGTTCTCGGGCGGATGGCAGATGCGCGTGGCCCTCGCCCGAATTCTCCTTCGCCGGCCCACGATTCTCCTCCTCGACGAACCCACGAACCACCTCGACATCGAATCCATCGACTGGCTGGAGGGCTACCTGAAGAGCTACCCAGGCGCGGTCGTCCTGGTCTCGCACGACCGCTACTTCCTAGACCGCATGGTGACGCGCATCGCGGAGATCGCCAACGGCCGCATCGAGGATTACGCGGGTAACTACGCCTTTTATCTGCAGGATCGGGAGGAGCGTCGCGCCCTCCAGCAGTCGGCGTACGACAACCAACAGCGGCTCATCGCCGAAACCGAGCGGTTCATCGAACGCTTCCGCTACAAGGCCACGAAGGCGCGGCAGGTGCAAAGCCGCATTAAGATGCTGGCCAGGCTGGAGCGCCTCCAGCCGCCGCCGTCCGATGACGCTTCCATTCATTTTCGTTTCCCGGATGCGCCCCCTTCCGGCCGTTCTGTGGTGGAACTATCACGCTTCTCAAAGACCTACCCGAACGAGGATGGGGATGACACCGTCGTGTTTCAGGATGTGCCGGCGCTGACCGTCGAGAAGGGCGACAAGATTGCGCTCGTGGGGAAGAACGGCGCGGGCAAATCGACGCTGGCGCGGATGCTCCTCGGCGTCGAGCCCTTCGATGGGACGCGAGAACCTGGCTACAGAGTGGTGGACACCTTCTTCGCGCAGCACCAGGCGGAAGCTCTCGATCCCTCTTTTGAAGTTCTGGAGAGCCTCCGAGAGGTTGGCCGGGGCCAATCGGAGACACAGCTCCGCTCACTCCTCGGCGCTTTTCTGTTTCGAGGGGATGATGTTTTCAAGTCCGTCAGCGTGCTTTCCGGCGGCGAGCGGAGTCGCCTTGCCCTCGCCCGAACGCTCCTTTCCCCTGCCAACTTTCTCGTCCTGGACGAGCCCACCAACCACCTCGACATCGCCTCCAAGGCCGTACTTGCAGAGGCCCTCAGGCAGTACACGGGCTCGTTCGTGCTCGCCAGCCACGACCGCTACTTCATCGATCAGGTCGTGAACAAGGTCTGGTATGTAGAAGACGGCACCGTGCGCCGGTACGTTGGCACGTTCTCGGATGCGCAGTGGCAACGCGAGCACGGAACGGCGGCAAGGACCACTGACGACCGACCGCGGACCACAGAAGGGAAGCCCAAAACTCAGGGCCCCAAGCCCAAAGGCCAAGGCTATAAGAAATCGAAGGAGCAGAAGCGCGCTGAGGCCGAGGCCCGCAATCGGCTCTACAAAGCACTACAGGGCAACGGCGAGTTGGACCTAAGATCCCTGCCGCCTGATCTGCTTCCTCGCGCTCTCGAACTCGTGGAGCAGCGCGTGGCCAAGCACGAGAAAAAGCGAAACGAGCTGGAAAAGGCCCTCACCGACCCCGATCTCTATAACCGCCCTGCCGAGTTTCAGGCCACGATGGCGAGGTTCAACGAGGCGGACGAGGCGCTCCGGAACCTGATGGCGCAGTGGGAGGAGTTGGCGGCGCAACTCGAAGTCACCGAAACTTGAACCGCCACGATGGAGCTAACCTGGAAGGAGTACGGCGGAACGAGTGGCGTGCACGCGCGCGAGGGTAAACTGCTCTGGTGGAGTAGGCCCGGCGGCCTGAACAGGCGCTTTGGTGAGGTCGCGCGCTCGCAGACGTTTGAGGACTTGCGTAAGAACGGTCCTGCTGTGTACGCGCCACCCGAATTCATTGAACAACCCGGTACAAATCTAGGTTAAGAGCTAGACGACTAGCAGATGGTTGTTAAAAGCGCATTCTATAGACTACTTAGCCCTCTCCTTCGCGAATCTGCACCAAGGTTAGTTCGCGAGCGTCGATTTGCTTGGCTTTGAGTGCGTTCCACAAAGAATCTGGAATCTTTCCGTCATCATGTAGTTCGGACATCACAATGGTTGGGTGGCGCAACAGGACATATCCGAATCGCCGATTACCCTTTTCTTTGGTCTTAATAAATCCCAAGGTTTCCAGCAGCTTCATTCTTTCACTCCATGTCCGTACAGCTCTAGAACCAGTGTAACCTGCTGCAAACGCGTGATCTTCTACCGGTACAAGTTCTACGATACCTTGGCCGATGTGGTTTGATAGCAACTCGACATACACTTTTGATGGTCGCTTATTTCCACTTAGATTCTTCAAATCTATCGCGACCATTACCAAAGGAAGAGTGCGAGGCGCACTAAAGTATCCCTTCTCCCTAAAACTCTGCCAAGCTCGTTCACCCGGCCAGAACTCGTCTTTTAGATCAGCACGACGCTGTTCGGCTTGCGATGGTTTTCTTGGTGCCATTTGATATAGTGGTAGTAGTTATGAGAGTGGCATCACTGGCGGAGGGCCCTCCGCCAGCTAGCCTGAACGCCACCATCTCCTTTACAACAGGAGCTCGGGGCAATGGTCAAGCTTACCGGACTTGACTTGGGTAGAGCAATAGCATTGTTACGCCAAAGCCATCTTGCACCTTGGATGTGGCGCGCTCCAATTTAACTCTATCTAGCCTTTATACGCCTATTGGCGACATGAACTTGCTATTAATCGCGCAACGACCATCTCCATTCCAACGAGTTACGCGCTAGGTATAGTATCCCAAGTGTCCAGTGTTTCCGGCGTATCTCCTATGTGTCCAAGTATCACAGTGTCCCAGTACAAAGCCTAATGAACTAAGGCCAGCTCACACACATACCGCGCTAACCGTGCTCGCGATCAACGACCGAAAAATCACCGCCCCGTCCTCCGATCCATTCCCGAGAATACTTTCCACGCATCGCTCGGGGTGCGGCATCATGCCCATCACGTTGCCTCCGGCATTGATGATACCGGCAATGTTGCGGGCTGAGCCATTCGGGTTGGACTCCGGCGTCACGTTGCTGTCCGCGTCGCAGTAGCGGAAAACGACACGGTTCTCGCTCTCCAGTTCATCCAGCGTGGCCTCGTGGGCAGTGTAGTTACCCTCGCCGTGCGCGATCGGGATGTTGAGCACTTGCCCGGTCCCGGCCTCACTTGTAAACGGCGTTGCGTTGTTCTCCACGCGGAGGTGCACATCCTTGCACACAAACCGGAGCGAGGCGTTTCGCATCAGCGCACCCGGCAGCAAGCCCGCCTCGCACAACACCTGAAACCCGTTGCACACGCCCAGCACAAGTCCACCGTCATTGGCGAAGCGGATCACGTCCTTCATCACCGGCGAAAACCGGGCGATGGCGCCGGCGCGGAGGTAGTCGCCATACGAGAAGCCGCCGGGCACGATAACGACGTCGGTCTCGCCGAGCGTCTCCTCCTTGTGCCACACGAACCGGGTCTCCTGCCCAAACACGTGCTTGGCCGCGTGGTAGGCGTCGTGGTCGCAGTTGGAGCCGGGAAAGACGAGGATGGCGAAACGAACAGGCGATTCCGGGTCTCGGAGGTCAGGCATGGAAGGCTCAAGAGTACGAGCGTCGATACGTTGGACGGGCTTCAAGATACCGGCGCCGTCATCGGGGCGGGTATCTTCTAACCCCTTATTCGTCGCCTCTCGATGCCTGGAATAGAATCCGATGCAACCGCAAATACCGCCGTCGTCAATCGGTGGCGCAAGGCGCAAGTCTATGAGCGTGCCTGGTGGAACGATCAGGGGCCCCTCCGGCTAGACTATCTGCGGAACATGGCCGTACTCGTCGAGGCTGACCTCGCCGCATTCGGCGATCTTGGGGAGGGGAGCCGAATCGTTGAAATTGGAAGCGGCCCGGCAGGCATTGTAACGTTTTTGCCCGGTACCAGGCGCTGCGGAGTCGAGCCACTGGAAGACTACTTTGGAAGCGTAGAAGAGTACATGCAGTTCCGCGATCCGGAAGTAGAATACGTTGCGGCTCAGGGAGAAGCGCTGCCGTTTGACGACGCATCCTTCGACCTTGCTCTTTCGGACAACGTCCTCGACCATGTCGAAGACCCCGGCCGTGTGCTGACTGAGATCCACCGAGTCCTGGCGCCGGGTGGCCGCTGTTGGTTGCGCGTGCATAGCTATCACACGTGGGGCCGGTTCGTCCGAAGAACGATTGAGCGGTTCGAGGTGGATCGCGGACACCCCCACACCTTTACACATGAAGCGCTTCGGCGTATTGCACAGGCTTCCGGCTTCGCCGTCCTTCACGACAGTCATGACAATCATGCGGCTGCCTGGCGCCGCGATCTGACTGCCGGACGGCGCAAAGAATTCGCGCAAGCCCTACTGTTTACGAACCGGGCCAACTCAACATTTGTACTAAAACGCATGTAGCCATACACCAGCTGCGGACCTCTCACGTTTCATTCCCGCTCGTTGCTTCTCGCCAGTCTTTTACCCACTCTTGATCCCGCGCGAACTCTTTCGCAAAATCCGCCACGTCGAAATCCGCACAAAGGGTTTGGTGGAGAATGTCTTCGGCGGCGAGTACCACTCGGCGTTCCGCGGACGCGGGATCGAGTTCTCGGAGGTCCGCCCCTACCAGATCGGCGACGACGTGCGCTCCATCGACTGGAACGTGTCGGCGCGGATGAGCGAGCCGTACATCAAGCTGTTCGAGGAAGAGCGCGAGCAGACGCTGCTGCTGATGGTGGACATCTCGGGCTCGGAAGATTTCGGATCGGGCGGGACGACCAAGCGTGAAGTAGCCGCCGAGATCTGCGCGGTGCTGGGTTTCTCCGCCATCCGCAACAACGACAAGGTGGGACTGCTGCTGTTTTCGGATGAGATTGAGCGGTTTGTACCACCGAAAAAGGGCCGCCGCCACGTCCTTCGGATCATCCGCGATTTGTACGTCCACGAGGCCGCCTCACAAGGAACGAACCTCAGGGCCGCGCTCGATCACGCGCATCACATGCTGAACCGGCGGGCCATCGTCATCCTCGTCAGCGACTTTCTCGACGCCGGCTACGACAAGGCTCTCCGGACCCTTGCTCAGAAGCACGATGTGGTCGCCATCCGGCTGCTCGACCCACGCGAGGAGGCCCTGCCCAAGGTCGGCCTGCTTTCGCTGACGGACTCTGAAACGGGCCGCCCGGTGCTCGTGGACACATCGAGCAAGGCCGCGCGCAATGCGTTTTCGGCGCGTGCCGCCGACCGCGAGGCCGCCGTGCAATCGGCGTTAAAACGAGCGCGCGTGGACACCGTAACCGTCCGCACCGACGCCGACTATGTGGTACCGCTCGTGGCGTTTTTCAAACGGCGTAACAAGGTGCGGTGATGGATCGGGCTTCGTGCTTCGAGCTTTGTGCTTCGGGCTTTGTATTGATGTCGTCGGTTGCGATTGGGCAGGAGGCGCGGCTGCATGTGCCCGCTGACAGCGTCTTTGTAGGCGAGCGGTTTGAATTGCGCGTCGCTATTGAGCATTCTGTAGGAAGTACGGTCATATTCCCGAAAGCGCCCGACGGCGACCCGGAGGCCAGTTCTCTGCTGTCGTTCGGAGATGCGGAGGTTTTCTCTGCCCGGCGGCTCCCGCCCCGGCTTGATGGGGCGATTCGCATAGACAGCATCGTGTACGAAGCCGCGACCTTCGCCCTCGACAACGCCGTTATCGGCCCAATTCTCGTCGATTTGATGGCCGGGGGCGATACGAGCATCGTCCGCTCGAACACGGCAACGCTGGCCGTGCGCTCGGTGCTGCCTGCGAACGAGGCGGATCTCCAACCACCGCGACCGCCTGCATCGTTTCCAAGTCCATTGTGGGTCTGGGTTTTCCTTGTTGCCGGCGTACTAGTCGTTGGCACGCTGCTCTTCTGGATCTGGCGGCGCGCACGAGGCCAAAGAACGGCCGCGAAACCGCGCCTCGCGCCCAACCCAGAGGCCACACAACGCCTCCATGCCCTTGCCGTCCCGGAGGCCGAACCCGCCATCAAACCCTTCTATGTCGAGTTGTCCGATCTCCTCCGCACGTATCTCTCCAGGACGCTTGGAGTTCCG
>JADFQN010000160.1 GCA_022561755.1 Bacteroidota bacterium | reverse complement strand
GAATGCCCGAGTACAATTCCTCGCCTAACACCGGACAGTACGGATCGTGGTAGATGACCTCACACCCTTTTTCCTGGAGCAATTGGATGATCTCCAACGCGGGGCTTTCGCGGAGGTCGTCTACATCACGTTTGTAGGCTACGCCCAGAACGAGAATTTGGCTTCCGTTGAGCGGCTTCCCGTTCGCGTTAAGGGCGTCCACCATTTTGCGCACCACGAAGGCGGGCATCTCGGCGTTGATCTCGCTTGCCAGGTCAATCATACGCGTCTTGTACGCGAGCGAGCGCATCTTCCACGACAGGTAGTGCGGATCGAGCGGGATACAGTGGCCGCCCAGTCCTGGCCCCGGCGTGAACTTCATGAAACCGAATGGCTTCGTTGCGGCCGCTTCGATGACCTCCCACACGTCCACTTTCAGCTTGTCGCACGCCTGTGCGAGCTCATTGACCAGCGCGATGTTGATCAGGCGGAACGTGTTCTCGTAAACCTTTGTCAGTTCGGCAACTTCGGCGCTGGAAACGCGAACCACGGTATCAAAAACGGCACCGTAACAAGTGGCGCCCGCCTCCGTGCACGCCTCCGTGATACCACCCAACACCTTCGGCGTGTTTTTCGTGTGCCAGGCCTCGTTACCTGGGTCCACCCGCTCGGGCGAGTAGCAGAGGAGAAAGTCCGACCCCACGTTCAGGCCGCTTTCTTCCAGAATGGGCAGCACCACATCCCTCGTCGTTCCCGGAAACGTTGTGCTTTCCAGAACGATCACCTGCCCGGGTCGCAACGCATCCCGAATAGACTTGCTTGCCGTTACTACGAACGAAAGGTCGGGGTCCTTAAGCTTGTTGAGCGGCGTGGGCACGCAGATGCTGATCACATCGCAGTTGGCCAACTGTCCGAAGTCGTTGGTCGCAATGAAGCGGCCCTGCGCTATCTGCTTGTTCACGTCGACTGACGGAACGTCTCTAATGTGGCTCTCACCAGCCATAATGCCCTCGACCACCGTCCGGCTGACGTCAAACCCGGTTGTTCGGAATCCTGCCCGCGCAGTTTCGACTGCCAGTGGCAAGCCCACGTAGCCAAGGCCCACGACCCCGAATCGTAGCGTCCTCGACGCTATCGACTCGGCAAGTTCTGCTCTTTCAGGGGATATGTAGGATTCCATGTAATACGAACTAGATAAGTCGGGCGCAGCTTCGCCCCGTCGGTCCCAACCTCGCGATAGGATGAGCGGCTCGACGTCGCAAGTGATCGATTCGCAAGGCTGCGGGAAAGTCGGAATTACCGTGAGGCCTAGACGTAATCTAATGATGCCTTGCCCTTGATTAGGCTACGCGACGCACATGACGCGTCGATTGATCGACACCCATCGGCTAGGAGGCTGTTGAAATACTACCCCGTAAACGAGGCGCGCGAATCTTGGCCGAGATCAAGGCGCGAAATCGTAGGCGAATCGGTGATTCGGCGAGTATTTCGTAACGCAGAGATCGGGCAAGAGGTGCCGCCGCAAGTAGGTTGAGTTTTTCAACAGCCTCCTAGGCAATTCCTGCAGGTCGACGAACCCAGTCTGCCGGCACGTGAACCCTGATGGCCTGGTGTATGGAGGGGACTTCTACGATGAGGTAGTGAGTTTTCGGATGATTGGAAACGCGGCCCAGCACGCCCCGCAACGGCCCGCGATCTATGTAAACTTCTGAACCCAAGGGAAACGCCTCCCGCTCAATGGCTTCGAGACGATCCGGCACGGTCAGAAGGATTTTGAGCAGGGCGATGTCTTTTGCAGTTACGACGGCGAGCTTGCCGCCGAAAGCCACACACCTTACGATCGCTTCGTCCTGCAGTACAACCAGGTGCTCTTTCTCGTCGACACGCGCAAACAAGTATCCAGGAAATAGAGGCTCCTCAACGAGTTTCTTTCGGTCGGACCATTGGCGAATGGAAGTCCGAAGCGGCAACAGAATTTGGTATCCATCTTGTTTGAGCCGCCGTGCCGCCCGCTTCTCCGACCGAGGCTTCGTGTAGAACACACGCCAAATTTTGGATTGGCGTAGTCTTGCCTTTACAACGAACTCGGAGTGTTTATCCATTCTACAGGGCAGTGGTGGCATGTGCAGTCATAGGTAGAGGGAGACGAACACGAGGGGCGACCCACCCTACAGACAGATTCATTCTCCGAACGTAACCTCTCCGTCTAGGAATTCACAAAATCAGATCGTGGTGGCCATGCGAATCAGATGCAATAGCCCAGAATTAGTTACCGCTCGAAAGAGAAATGATTCGCTCAACCGCGAGTGCGACGGCCGCCATGGCGCCGGCGACGGAAAATAGATCTCGCCAGCCGAACCCCTGAATATCGTGAACCGTTACTTCAATCACGTCGCCGTCCCGAAGAGGCGGATACTCGCCGGGATTGGCTATCATTTCGTCCAGCATCGCCTCATAGGCTATCGTTCGGGCGCCGCCTTCCGGATGGTAGAGCCGAATGGCGACCTCTCGCCGGTCGTTGTTGCGGATCTCTCTGAGCTGCGGCCCTCCAGCCAGCGAAAGCAACTCGTCAAGTCCAGTTTCGTCGCTCACTACGTAAAGGCCCGGCGCCCGTACCGTGCCCCATACGAACACTTGCATCGTGCCTTCTCCCGGCAGCACATGGAAGTAATACGACGGCACGTTGGTTTGCCGATCTTCGACCTCGCCAAAGGTTTGTGCTTCTACGAGGAAAGCCGGCAATGCCAGCAAAACGAGGAAGACGCAAAGACGCATGTGAACGTAGGAAAATGCTTGGACTGGGAATGATGCCGCCGGCGATCATGTCTCGACCTTATGAGCCTCGTGCCCATAACTGTACGTGTTACCGTAGCGGTACTGATACTTGTACTTGTAACCGTAGGCCTTCGAGACGTCAAAGCTGTTCAGCAGCGTCCCGATCACCGTAGCACCCACACTTTCCAGGTCCTCATAAGCATGTTGGAGATCATAATCCTTGGTCTCGCCCGCCTTGGCTACCACGATGGTGGCGTCGCACTGCGTAGAAAGCAGAACGGCGTCGGTCGCTGCCAATACCGGTGGTGCATCGAAAATGATCACGTCGAACGAACCCCGGAACCCGGCGATTAAGCGTCGCATGGCTTTCGAGCCAAGCAGCTCCGATGGATTCGGTGCATGTGCACCTGCAGGAATAACGTACAGGTCGTCGATGCTCGTTGCATACCCCTCCGGATCGAAGGATTCCTCCTGGAACAGCAATTCGACGAGCCCCGGCTCGCGGCTCATGCCGAACATTTTGTGGATCCTAGGCCTCCTAAAGTCGGCATCCACAAGCAATACACGGCGCCATCCCTGCGCCATGACAACGGCAAGGTTGCTGGCCGTTACGGTCTTGCCTTCGGCCGGGCCGGCGCTCGTCACAAGAACCGTCTCGATGACAACGTCGGGTCGGCAGAACTGGATGCTCGTTCTCAATGCGCGATAGGACTCACTCGCCGCAGCCATCGGGCTCAGAAGAACAACAAGCTTCGTGTCGATCGTCCGGAGATCGCTGACAATGGTCTCCGCCCCACCGAAATCCTGTGCGACGAGTTTATCCATGTTCGGAATAGTCCCGATCGCAGTAAATCCCAGATCGCGCAAATCATCGGGGAGATGGATGCGGTTGTCGAGCCGTGTTTTTGCTACGGCTAACGCGATGCCCAGGCCAAGCCCCAGCATCAGCCCCAACAAAACGTTTCGCCTGCGATTCGGCAGGAACGGAATGACGGCCGGGGCTGCCGAACGAACAATTTCGGCGTATCCCAATTCGCTCTGCTCAGCTATCTGGGCCTCATTGAGGCGCTCCTCCAGTGCGGCGTGTAGCCGCACGGCCGACTGGCGATCCCGCTGGAGTTGAGCCAGACGGATCGACTGTCTCGGGAGTGCCCGCAACTGTCCTTCGTACTGCCCAATCCGCACCCCAAGCACGGAACTCTGCGCCTCAAGCCCACTCAGCAGAATCCTCTCCTCAGCCAGTTGGCGGCGCAGGCTGGTAATCCGGTTCATTGCAGCACTATTGCCCTCCACACCAACCGGAATGGCTTCCTCGAGATACTGCTGCGTAAGGTCGGATATACGGCTGTTCAGCTGCGCAACCTCTGTGCGCAACGCCTGAACGTCCTCAGGGGCCGTATCGGCATCGCGAAGCTCCGGATTGCGCAAGTAAATCGTCTCCAGGCGCCCACGAAGTTCTGCTACACGCTCCTGGGCGAGTTCAATCTCACGCCCGGCGCCGCTGGCCACGAACTCAGCCAGACGCGGCTCAATGGCGCTGAGTTCAATTTCAAGTTGAGCGATCGTGGCTTGCTTCATGCGTACGTCCACGAGCGCTATATCGCGCTGCGACTGAAGCTGTGAAACCTGATTGACCAACCGCCGGGACGCGTCATCCAGGTCTATAGCCCCCTCGCGCGCCATGAACTCGCGCACGCTGCCGTCTAGTTCTTCCAAACGGTCATTCTGTACCTCCACCTGCCCCTGAAGAAACACCCTGGAGGCGCCCATGCTGGCGCGGCTCGACTCTCGAGTCAGGTGCACGAAGGCACGCGCATACATGTTGGCGATGAACGCAGCTTCCACCGGAATGGTGCTGACCGCTGTAACACGTATGGCATCAATGTCGGCGCCTTCCAGGTTGGCAGACACATAGTCTTCCTGAAGAAGCAAGCCAATTGCCTTGTACCCCAGACGGTCGCCGTTTACAGCACGATTGATCGTCAAAGCTCGTTGTTCCGTCCCGGGAATTGCATCCAGCTGCGCCAGGACTCGTGCCACGGTATCGGCAAGCGCTTCAGATTGGCGCAACACCAACAACTCATTCCCGAGATTTCGTTCGCTCCTCCAGAAGGCTGCCCCGGGGCTCGTGGGCAGTACGGACGCCAGGCTCTCGTCTTGTTTGTGAATCAGCAGCAAGCTGTACGACCTGTACAGTCGCGGCTGAATCATGGTATAAATCGTGACCGGGACGGCAATAGCCATCACGGCGAAAAGGATAATCCACTTCCCCCGAAGAAGAATATCGTAGAACTCGCGGATGCCAAGCGCTGCACCCCGCGAAAGCGAGTTGTAATAGATGGGATCTTGAACAACAGAAGGGTCCTGCAAATGCGGGGGTGCTGCAGGAAGTGTAGATCCGCTATTCGTAGTTGGCATGGTCATGCGAGAATACTCGTCGCCGTACTACCGAATGAGGGGCATGATGCGTAAGATTCGTACCGCCCTTCCGGTACTAATATAGGCCTTGTGACAGCGCCAACGGTTCGTTCAGAGCAAACTTGGTGCAAACGGTACCTGGCGGAGACGCCCGCCCCCCCGAGCTTCGCTCTCATTTAAGTGCTACGCCGTGCGAATCGCTGTCCTCTCCGATATTCACGCCAATCTGGAGGCATTGGCGACGGCGCTCAAGGTAGCTGAGGAGCATAAGGCCGATTCCGTTATCTGCCTCGGGGACGTGGTCGGATACGGCCCCGATCCCGCAGCATGTATCGATCTCATCCGTACCACGTGCGAGGCTTGCGTGCTGGGGAATCACGACGAGGCGGTTGCTTTCGACAAGGGCCTGGGTGTCCTGCCGAGCGATGCCCAGACGGTCGTACGGATGCATCAGCGCACGCTGGGCGAGAACCACATGGAGTGGCTCAGGGCCCTGCCACTTCGCTACGATGCGCACGGCGCGTCGTTCGTTCATTCCTCCCCTGACGACCCAGGCGCGTGGCACCGGCTCGAGTCGTTCCGCTCTATGCAGGCTCAGTTTTCGTTTTTCGACGGGCCTATTTGCTTTGTGGGGCATTCGCACAAGCCCGCTGTGGCATCGAATAATGTTGGCATCCTTCGCGTGCGGCGTGGGCATCGCTTCATCGTCGATGTAGGGAGTGTGGGTCAGCCTCGCGACGGAGATTCTCGCATGGCGCTCTTGCTGTTCGATACGGAGGAATTTGCCTGCGAGCTCGTTCGAGGGCATTACGACGTGGAGCGAACCGCGGCGCGCATCAAGGAGGAAGGCCTACCAGGTGTGCTCGCCGAGCGCCTGAAGCAGGGCTGGTGACCCTCTCAAGGGGTGTCGCATGACCGATGCCGTCAGACCTTCCAGTGATTACGGACCTGGGCGGCTGTTGAAAAACTCCATCTACCTGCGGCGGCGCCTCGCTTACGGCGTAGTATTTCAACAGCCTCCTAGGAGGCTGTTGAAATATCCCATCTTACCTGCGACGGCCACTCTCGGCCGATCTCTGCGTTCCGAGATTCTCGCCGAATCACCGATTCGACTGCGATCTCGCGCCTTGATCTCGACCAAGATTGGCTCGTCTCGGCGACAGAGCGGATAATTCAACAGCCTCCTAGGCAGTTTCACGCCTGACATCGCTCCGGCTGGCGGCGTAATCAGGTATGGTGGTCCGCTCGGGTGAACTCCGGCATCTTTGTGTGATCGCCACCGTGACTAGCCAGCGCGCCTCTGATCGAGCATACGGCCGGCA
>JADFQN010000039.1 GCA_022561755.1 Bacteroidota bacterium | reverse complement strand
AGGCTGTTGTAATATCGATTGGGAGAAGCTACGCAATATCAAGCTCAATCGCCGTGAGCAATTGGTTGAAGGGTCCCTTCCGTATGAATCGCGCGTTCAAATAGATTCGATTCGCTATTTAGACGGCAGATTGATGGAGGCAAGGGTAAGACACAATCGCATCTTGGCAGATGAAAAGCCCACGAATGGAGGCGAGGAACGCGCTGCTTCTCCCTTAGAGGTTTTCCTTGCGGGTTATGGGTTGTGCATGGCTAGTATCTATGCAGATTGTGCTAGCATCATGGGAATGAGACTTAGTGACATTGAGTTACAATTGGAAGCAGTTTGGGACAAGCGTGCCATCTATGGGCTTGGAGGAAAACATCCAGGATTTAGTCAGGTTCATTACAAGGTTAATATAAATAGCGAAGAGAGCCCAGAGCAAATTCAAAGTCTTATTGATATGGTTGAAAAAGCATGTCCCGCGCATAATACGTTGCGATTCCCTCCTAAAATAGCTGGCGAGGTGACTCTCAATGGAGAAAAACTAGGGATGAAAATTAGGCTTGATCAATCGGCAAAACCAGCCCAGGGGACATTCGCTCAGAAGGCTTCTATAGGTGATTCCGATTGAGGTATCCTTTTTTTGGGCAATCAGAGTATTCTAAGTGTGGCTTCTGAGATTCTTCTATTTTATACACTTCTTCTAGTGAAAACTGATCCTAGAAAGGGTCGTAAATTGGAACCGCTCACCGGCACCCGCAGGGAGTATGGTGAGCTGGTGAATAGCGTACTCGTGCTCGTATTTGCTCTTGGCATTCACACCGTCCATCGGGATAATTACATTGTAGCGGTGGATTCGGGCAGCAGAAGTAGAGGTATAGAGCACCGCCATGTTGGTTAACGATCCGACGATAATCAAATTTTCGACACTTCTCTGGTTTAGAATATCCCGCAGCTCTCTCCCTACGAACTTGTCAAAGGCATCAGGATAAATCACGGGATCTGTCTCTCGCCTTTTTAGTGGCGATGCCACCTCACCCAGGGGGGTTCCTTTGAACATCAGCGAGATCGTGTAAACAATGGGGATAGAGGATCCTCTAACTCTCTCCAAGAACTCGCCTAGTGGCTGCATCAACTTGGAACAAACTTCCTTCGGGTCCTGGCAGCGGGCGTTTAGGTCGAGGACCAGGACAGCCGTAGTTTTGCCATCCAAACTGACCTGTTTAGGCTCCGGTCTATTCGGTCCTTCCTTTTCCGCCATCTTTTTTCTCCTCCACCAGTTCGGTGTTCAGTAAAATTCCACAATTGGGGCAACAGAGTTGCTCGAGCAGAAATCGACCGAGCAAGTCAATCATGAGAGGTCCAGCTTTTGTGGGTGGTGAGAGCCTGGATATACAAGCCTTCTTCCAATCTTCATTGGCCTGACACAGCACGTGGTAGCACTTTGTGCAGCGAACCCACTTACCGCCTGTATCGGTATAAATCTCTAGGTTCTCACGCAGCGGGGATCTCATTTCGCTCATTTCAGTCTCTCTTCCCGAAGAATGTTTCTACGCTTTTGAGTCGCAGTCAAGTTAAGCTCATGATTATTCCCATCAAGAACGACTCCGTAGATATCATGGGCAGTCTCTTTTGAGATAAGTCCGTTTACAACGCTCTTCAATACCGACTCCGGCTCCCTGTCGAGCGGATCGCCATATCCACCCCCACTCGCCATTCTCAAATAAAGTACATCGTCTTTCTTGAGATCGAATTCACAGTATGGTAACAGCCTCCCTTGACCCCCAAGATCCGCCACATTCTCCGGACATTTGTTCTCTTTGATCAAGTCACCGATCTGGGTGCCTTCCAACAGCACGAGAAGGCTAGGAGCACCCGGGTAACCACCAAAGATCCCCTGTCCTGAGTTTCTTAAACCCGCCACACCGAAGGCGATCCCTTTGATTTTCCCTTCCGGGGCATCATGAACCGTGAGTGCCGACTCCGCTCCCACACCTCCCGAGAACTTCCCTGCTCCCCCACCATCCTTAATGTGGCGCCGGAATAAATACAACAACGGAAAGTTCAATTCGAGCCACTCCACGTTATGACAGCTCAGGTATCCCCCTGAGTCTATCCCGTCCCCGTAGGAGCTTGCACCAGAGCCACTGAGCTCCAATAACGTGGACACGTAGTACCTGCCGTATTGGTTAACTCCCGCATGCCTGGCAAGCCGGAACCCCAGTACCCCGGATAGTGAGCGAGAGCACGAAGCGGCAAGCCGAAGCCCACCACCCCCTATGTCCACGATTGGGTCCCATCCGGGGAGTTCGCGCCAACCCTGGGCGAGGCGACCAGGGGCCTGGCCGCGGTCAACGGCGACCGGACCCAAGGGAATCATCCGGATTGCGACTGATCAGCTACGGCACGACATGGGATTGTTCCCGTGAAAGGTTTTGCCAAGATGAACAGAACCCCGTTTTCGGCAATTTCAGGGCGATTTGCGAAGTGCCGTGCGGACAATATGCGGACGGTCATTTCTTAGCGTACTCGTATACTACTATCACACAAGGAGATACAGAGAACGCGACATCTGATTACGGATCAGAAGGTCACAGGTTCGAATCCTGTCGGGCATACCAGAGAGGCCAAATCCTTCCCGGAATTGGTCTCTCTGCATTGTTTTGGAGTTTAAGAACTCTTTTGCGAATTCGGCTTGGTCTCGCTAGGGGAGATTGAGTCTAGATGCGCCACACGCTAAAGGAGTAGGCTGGCGATCAGCCTCACGCCTCCAAAGGTGGCGAGGCTGGGCTTCAAGGATGGTATTTCGGAACTTATCGTTTGTCCTTTCATCCTAATCCACTACCGATCGCATTAAAAGGCATCTGCATGGCCGGAATGGTTCACTTTTTCCTCAACGGCGAGGAGGTTCAAACGACTGAGGCGGCAGGCATCCTGGTTCTGGATTACCTGCGCCAGCGGGCGCAGCTAATGGGAACCAAGGAGGGCTGCCGAGAGGGGGATTGTGGGGCCTGCGCGGTGCTCATTGGTGAGCTGGAAGGCGAGCGCGTCGTCTACAAACCGGTCACCTCTTGCCTGATGCCGCTGGGCGAACTACACGGCAGGCATCTGGTGACGATCGAGGGATTGAACGGTGAAGCCCTGTCGCCGGTGCAACAGGCCATCGTGGATGAAGGCGCAACACAATGCGGCTTCTGCACGCCGGGCATCGTCGTTTCGCTGATGGGCTACGTGATGGAGGATGGCGCCGAGATCACTTCGAATGGAGTGAAGGCGGCCCTGAGCGGCCACCTGTGCCGGTGCACAGGCTATCGCTCGCTAAAGCAGGTTGAACCTTACCTGAAAGCCTCCATTGGTGAGGAAACAGGCATTGAAGCATTGGTCGCCAACGGGGTGTTGTCTGCCTACTTCCTGGATATGCCGGAACGCCTGCGCGCCATTCCGCCCTTCGGATCGCAAAATGGGCAGGTCTCACCCGAAGTCTTCATCGCTGGGGGGACCGATATCTACGTGCAGCAAGGCGACGCGCTGCCTGAAATACAGGTACACGTCCTCAATCTGCACCCGGAGATGAAAGGTATCTCCCGGCGAGCGGGTTACTTGCACGTTGGCGCGCTAACGACGTTCGAGGAGTTCGCCCGTGACCCCGAGGTCATCCGCCTCATCCCAGAGATTCAGGATTATATGTTCCTGATCGCCTCGTGGCAAATCCGCAACCGGGCCACGTTGGGTGGCAACATCATAAACGCATCGCCCATTGGGGATATGACCGTCCTGTTGCTGGCTCTGGAGGCCCTTCTCGTATTCAGAGACGGCCAGACATCGCGGACGGTGCCGATGACTCGCTTCTTCAAAGGCTACAAGCAACTCGACAGGTCGCCCTCGGAGATCCTGACCGAAATCCTGATTCCTGAACCGGCTGCCAGGACCAGAGTTGGCTGGGAGAAAGTCTCCAAACGCAAATGCCTCGACATCGCCTCCGTCAATAGCGCTATCAAGGTTCGGTGCGAGGACGGCGTTATCCAAGAGATCGGACTAGCGATGGGAGGCGTCGCTCCGGTGCCACTGTACATGAAGGAGACGATGGCTTTTCTCACCGGCAGACCGATATCGGCAGAGACTGTTCAGGAGGCGTTTCCGATTGCGCAGCGCGAGGTGGCCCCCATCAGCGACGTGCGAGGCAGTGCAGCGTACAAGCGGCTCCTCGTTCGACAGTTATTGATGGCCCACTTCACGAGGCTCTTTCCGGAATTAATGCAGGCAAGGGATTTTTATGAAACATATTGACGCCGTTTACCACACGCGGGGGGAGGCCCAGTTCGTGGACGATGTGCCCCCGCCGGCAGATATGCTCTACGCTGCCGTCTTTTTCTCTCCTGTCGCGCACGGAACAATCCGGGCGCTTCACATCGAAGAATCGCAGGCCATTGAAGGGGTAGTGGCCGTGTTGACCGCGGCCGACATCCCCGGCGAGAACCAGATCGGTCCGATCATTCCCGATGAAACGCTCTTGGCCGAAGACGAAGTCCATTACATTGGCCAACCGGTGGCCGCGGTTGTGGCTACCAGCCCGGAGATTGCTCGAAAGGGCGTCCGTCACATCACGATAGACACCGACGAACACCCAGCCGTCACGGATCCTCGTGAAGCCTATGCGCTGGGACAGATTATCGGTACACCGCGCACGTTTGCGCTGGGCGATGTAGAAAGCGCCTGGGCGAATTGTGACCTCGTTGTTGAAGGGTCGTGCGATATCGGCGGGCAGGAGCACGTGTATCTGGAAACGCAGCGCGCGCGCGCCATTCCACTCGAAGGCAACGTCATACGTATCTACTCTTCTACCCAGAGCCCGTATGCAGGGCAACGGACGGCGGCCAAAGTATTGGGCGTTGCCAACAACTCCATTGAGGTAGATGTAAAACGGCTGGGCGGTGGCTTTGGGGGCAAGGAAGATCAGGCAACGCCGTGGGCCTGTTTGGTTGCGCTCGCTGCCTGGCACACGAAGAAGCCCGTCGAGTTGGTGCTGCGGCGGGACGAAGATTTCCAGATGACCGGCAAACGCCATCCTTATGCCTCTGACTTCAAGATCGGCGTCGATCGAACCGGCAAGATCCTGGCCTATCAAGCTTGGCATTATCAGAATGCCGGAGCGGCAGCGGACCTGTCGCCTCCGGTTCTGGAACGCACGCTCTTCCACAGCACCAACAGCTATTTCATCCCCAACGTCAAGATATTCGGAGCCTCGTGCCGGACAAACCTGCCGCCGAATACAGCATTCCGAGGGTTTGGCGGCCCCCAGGGCATGTTTGTCATCGAAAGCGCGATAACGAAGGTGGCCGAGACATTGGGGCTCCCACGCGAAGAGATTCAGCGAAAGAACCTGCTCCAGGACGGCGATGCTTTTCCTTACGGTCAGCGCGTGGAGGAGGGTCGCGCCGTGCGGACGTGGGAACAGGCGGCGACCTCTTATGACTTCTCTGCCATCCGTGACTGCGTCGAACGCCACAACGTCGAGCATTTCGAGACGAAGAAGGGCTTCGCGGTGATGCCCGTGTGCTTCGGCATCTCATTCACGACCACGTTTATGAACCAGGCCAGCGCTCTCGTCCACGTTTACACCGACGGCAGCGTGAGCGTGACGACCGGCGGCGTGGAAATGGGGCAAGGCCTGAGCACCAACATTCTTAGCATCGCCGCCCGAACGTTGGGCATTCATCCGGAGCGAATCAAGGTTGAAAGCACCAATACGACGCGCATCGCCAATATGTCGCCGAGTGCTGCCAGTTCAACAACCGTATTGAATGGCAACGCGACGATGGTTGCCATCGGCCAGATTCTGGATCGGCTTAAAGCCGTGGCTGCCAAAGAAATCGGCCTGCCGGATCCGGCCAGAATCACCATTGTCGACGAGCAGGTGTACTACAATGGCGACGAGACCGATTGGACCTGGACGAAGTTGGTGCAAACGGCATATCTAAATCGGGTCGGTTTGTCGGCGCACGGTTTTTTTGCCACGCCGGGCATTCATTTCGATAAGCAAAAAGAAAAGGGTCATCCATTCGCCTACCACACCTATGGCACCGCCATCATCGAAGTCACCGTAGACTGTCTGCGCGGGATCTACGACATTGACGCGGTCAAGATCGTGCACGACCTGGGCCGTCCACTCAACGAGTTGGTCGATCTGGGCCAGGTAGAAGGCGGGTTGGCGCAGGGACTCGGGTGGATGACGACGGAGGATTTGCAGTACGACGAGCAGGGGCATCTGCTTTCCCATGCGCTGGCCACGTACAAAGTGCCCGATGTGTATTTCATGCCGGACGATCTCCAGGTGCAGTTTCTAGAGAACGCCGACGAGCCGCTCGGCCCCTATGGCAACAAGGCCGTCGGCGAGCCACCGTTGATGTATGGCATCGGCGTCTTCTTTGCCATCCGCCACGCCATGCGCGCCTTCAAGCCGGACGCCGACCTGGCCTTTACCTGCCCGATCACGCCGGAGCGCGTCTTGATGGGATTGCACGCCGAAGAGCGCAAAGCGATTGCGTTCACGCTTGCGACTAGCGGCAATGGAGAAGCACCAACACCCATCCCTGCACCCTCGAGAAACCCGTAACGGTAGCCTCCAACGTGACCGCATTTTGGACCACTCTTGCTTCGTACCTGCGTGGTGGGCAAAAGGTGTTCATCGCTCTCGTCGCTGAGCATACCACGCATTCGCCCGGCACAACAGGCGCCCGGATGATCGTAGCTGAGGATGGCACGATTGCAGGGACCATCGGGGGCGGGATCATGGAATACAACCTCGTCAAACGCGCACGTACACTCCTCGAAGATGGTGAATTTGCGCCGGAGCTACAGACGCTGCATCACCGGGAAAAGGGGGAGGGCGAGAAGTCCGGAATGATCTGCGCCGGGCGCCAAACCAACCTCTATTATTTGTGCTATCCGGAGCGCGACACGGATGCGGTAGAAGAAGCAGCGCGGGCACAGGGGAAGGGGCTGTCGGGCGAGATGCATATCTCAGAAGACGGAATGGGCTTCAATGCAGGGCCGCCCGTCGTGGATCAGCCGCAAATCCTGCTCGTCCAGCAATCGGGAGCGTGGCGTTATGTAGAGCAGCTCTTGAATCAGAAGCGGATCGCCATCATGGGTGGCGGCCACTGTGCCCTGGCGCTGTCGCGCATGATGCAGGGCTTGGGATATGACGTCTTTGTTTTTGATACTCGCTCCGACGTTGCCACGGTCCAGCAAAACACCTTTGCTCGGTCGGTTACCATCGTGCCGGATCTTCGAGAGGCTGGGGCGCAGGTAGGCTATCCCGAACTGACCGATGTGGTGGTGATGACGACCGACTTCCCCTCCGACGTGCACAGTCTTCTCGGTGTTGTGGCCCTGCCATTTCCTTTCGTCGGTATGATGGGCAGCCCAGCCAAGATCACTCGCATTTACAAAGAGCTGCAGAAAGCCGGCGTATCGAAAGAAGCCCTCGCCAAAATCCGTATGCCGGTTGGCCTGCCCATCCACAGCAACACGCCCGAAGAAATAGCGATTAGCGTGGCCGCGCAAATCATTCAACGGAGAAATGCCTTATTCGGTGCAAGGGATGGAATGATGCCGAAGGCAGGATGAGCGCCGCCGGCCCAGATCTGATTCTCCGAAGCCGGCGGATTGTGACGCCCGACGGCATCCGAGACGGTGCAGTGTCGATTAAAGATGGCGTCATAGCGGATGTCGTATTTACGGAAGATATCCCTTCCAATTGGCTGGTGGAAGATGTAGGCGATTCTGTAGTGATGCCGGGGCTGGTCGACAGCCACGTGCATATCAACGAGCCGGGACGCACCGAGTGGGAGGGATTTGAGACAGCCACGCGGGCCGCTGCGGCAGGGGGTATCACAACGCTGGTCGATATGCCACTAAACAGTTCGCCGGTTACGACGACCGTGGAGGCTTTCGAGCAAAAGCTGGCGGCAGCGCGAGGAAAGTTGTGGGTCGATTGCGGCTTTTACGCGGGTTTGATCCCCGGCAACACCGCTCACCTGGAGCCCTTGATTGACGCAGGTGTGCTGGGCGTCAAAGCTTTTCTTGTGCATTCGGGGATCGACGAGTTCCCCAATGCAACCGAGGCCGATCTCCGCGCCGGAATGCCGATTCTGGCTCGCCACAACGTGCCGCTGCTGGTGCACGCTGAATGCGACTTCGGAACGTCCTCATACATGGCGGATCCCCGGAGCTACGCGGCCTACCTGGCCTCGCGCCCAAAGGCCTGGGAAAATGAGGCCATTCGTTTGATGATCGATCTATGCCGCGAATACGGATGCCCGACCCATATCGTTCACCTCTCGTCCAGCGAGGCTGTTTCAATTTTGCGGGCCGCGCGTCAAGATGGGTTGCCGGTGACGGTCGAGACCTGCCCGCACTTTCTCTTCTTCGCTTCGGAAGACATCCCGGACGGCGATACGCGTTTCAAGTGTGCTCCACCGATTCGTGAAGGCGAAAACTGCGAACGGCTCTGGCAGGCGCTCCGAGAGGGCGTCATCGATTTCGTCGTCTCTGACCATTCGCCTTCATTGCCTTCGTTGAAGCGGCTGGAGGAAGGCGATTTTCAGCAGGCCTGGGGCGGCATTGCTTCCTTGCAGTTCGGGCTCCCCATAGTCTGGACGGCAGCGCGGAAACGAGGAGGCTCCTTGCCAGATTTGGCAGAATGGATGTGTCGTGGCCCGGCAAGGTTCCTGGGTCTGGATCATCGAAAAGGAACTATTGAGGTGGGGAAGGACGCCGATCTCGTTGTCTGGAATCCAGACGCGGCGTTCACCGTAGCGCCATCCATGATTCATCACCGGAACAAGCTGACGCCCTACGAAGGAATAGCGCTCTCTGGAATTGTCGAAAAGACGTTTCTTCGAGGAGTCAAAGTGTTCGAGGCGGGAGATTTTCTCGACCCACCAGTGGGACAAGTGGTCCTTCGCCGCTAGGTTTGTAGCAGCCGCTTCAGCGGCCTTATAAACTCCATGAAGCATGTACGATTATCGCAAGCTTACGCCTGCCGAGCGCGAAGCCGTGGTCAGACAGCGCCTGGAGAAGGGATTCCCGCGGATTAAACACCGCACCCGACTCGTGATCGGGCCTACTACTTCCTCATGGCGGCCTGCTATGAACACGTACACCAGATGCGGGCGCAGGCCCGTCGAGAAACCGTGCTTGAGAAATTGCGAGAGCAGTCGGAACGCCACGGTGTAACACTGCGCGCGTGGGTGATTCTGCCCAATCACTACCACATACTTGCGGAAGTTACTGCATTCGATACCTTGGGTGAATTCTTCCGCTTTGTACATGGTCCTACGGCCCGAATGTGGAATCAAGCAGATAGTAGACCAGGTCGAAAAATCTTGTATCGGTACGGTGATCGGGCCATTCGTTCTGCACGCCACTACGCGGTTACGCTTAACTATATTCACTACAATCCGGTTAAACATGGATGGGTTGCTTCTTCGTATGACTGGCAGGAGAGCAGTGTTCACTGGTATGAAGCGTATTATGGTCCTGATTGGCTCCGAGCGCTCTGGAGAGACTATCCCGTCCGTGACTATGGGCAGGATTGGGATGATTGAGGCAGAAGGGACAACTCGATTGACAAACAGGCTATTTACCTCACTGGTGCAATCAGTACGAGCACGCTTTCGTTCGTCGTGATCGCTTCAGCGATCTAAACCCTGCGTCTTTCAACTCACAGGAATGATCGATAATCCCAATCTCCCGGCATTTACCAACCTGGTAAACCTGGCGGCAGAACGTCTGGGGGCACAAGCACTGCTGACCAACGACGAGTTCTTCGCGCCGAAGGAGAACCTGCTCAAGCCGGGACGGGGCGTCTTTATCGCGGACAAATACACGGAACAGGGCAAGTGGATGGACGGCTGGGAGACCCGCCGCCGCCGAGCGCCCGGCCACGACTGGTGCATTGTCAGGCTGGGGTTGCCCGGGGTCATTCGAGGCGTCGACATTGACACCAACCACTTTCTCGGGAATCATCCTCCACACGCATCACTTGATGCCTGCCACGTTCCGGCGGATGTACCGGTCGAGCAGGCCGAATGGACAGAGATCCTGCCCAAATCATCGCTCGAACCCGGGAGCCGAAACCTCTTCACACCGGCCGACCAACGCTGTTGGACGCACGTCCGCCTCAACATCTACCCCGACGGTGGTGTAGCGCGCCTTCGGGTTTACGGTGAGGTGGCGCCGGATTGGAATCGGTTTGAGACTGATGCGGTGATCGACCTTGCGGGAGTCGAGAATGGCGGTCTGGCCTGTGCGTGCAGCGACCGCTTTTTCAGTCCCATGAACAACCTGCTTCTGCCGGGTCCGCCGCTGAACATGGGTGATGGCTGGGAGACCCGCCGCCGCCGTGGTGACGGACACGACTGGGTGGTCGTCAGGCTGGGCGCTGCCGGGATCATCCGGCAGGTCGAAGTAGACACGACGTTTTTCAAAGGCAACTATCCCGATCAATGTTCTTTGGAAGGGTGCTATTTCCCGGCAGCAACCCTGGATTTTGATCCGGCCGATGCGGAATGGAGGGAGCTACTGCCACCGACAAAACTCCAGGCCCACCATCATCATCTTTTTGCGGCAGAACTCAACGACATCGGGCCCTGCACACACGTTCGGTTGAATATTTTTCCCGACGGGGGAATAGCGAGGCTACGCGTTCACGGTACGCGCTATGTTGGAGACGAGGCATAAGCGATGACGGGCATTGATCACCTTAACCGACTCAACGCCGCAGAAGCCGAGGTCGCATTGCTGCGATGCTGCGGCTCGACGCGCTGGACTGGGCAGATGACGACTCGACTGCCCTTTTCGGATGCAATTGCGCTGTTTCGCTGCGCTGACGAGGTTTGGACCGATCTGAGTTCTGAGGATTGGATGGAAGCGTTCAGCGGACACCCCCGCATTGGCGACATGGAGAGCCTGCGCTCCAGATTTGCCCTTACACGAGGTTGGTCGGAAGGAGAACAGGCCGGCGCCGACGGAGCCACGGACGAAGATTTGCATGCGTTGGCGGAAGGGAATGAGGCGTATGAGGACCGATTCGGCTACATCTTCATCGTCTGCGCCACAGGGAAAAGCGCGGAGGAAATGCTCGTTTTGCTGAACGAGCGCCTCCCGAATGACCCGAACACAGAGATTCAGATTGCCGCCGAGCAGCAGCGGCAGATTACGCGGCTGAGATTAGAAAAACTCTTAAGGGAATTTGACGCGGTCTATGATGAATAGCTCTTTGCCCCCCGAACAGACGCAAGAGGTCTTCGAAAAGCTGAAGGTCTCCAACCGGGCGTTTCGTGCCGTGTATCCCGGCGACACGGGCCGTCGCCAGCCGGTGCATACGGTTTATGGCGGAGCCCATTTGTTCAAGTCCGATTCTGCTGCCAGGATGGGCCGCGTCGCGCTCCGGCATCTCGCAACGTATGCGCCTACGCCCGCCGATTTGGCACAGGCGCTCGCTTTTCCGAATGATGAGCAGCACGAGCCGGCGCGGCTGGCCCATGAGGTCTATCGGCGCGTTGTGGAAAAGTTGGAGCGGGAGCCGGTCGAAGATTTTCGTATTGACTTCGAGGATGGCTTCGGCAACCGCCCGGACGCGGAAGAAGATGCCGAGGCAGTCCGAACCGCCGAGGAGGTAGCCCGAGGCATGGAAGACGCCACTCTTCCTCCTTTCATCGGTATCCGCATCAAGCCGTTCAATGAGGAGTTGAATCAACGCGCTGTGCGGACGCTCGACATATTCATGACGACACTCGCGAACCTCACACTTGGCAGGCTGCCGGACAATTTCGTCGTCACATTACCCAAGGTGACGATCCCGGAGCAGGTGACCGCGCTGGTTGAATTGTTCGAGGTCTTGGAATCCAACACAGGACTCCTTTCGGGATCGCTCAAACTGGAGGTTATGGTAGAGACGCCTCAGTCGATCCTGAATAGTCGGGGCGAATCGGCCCTGCCGTTTATCGTGGCAGCCGCAGACGGACGTTGTGTTGGAGCACATTTTGGCGTCTATGATTACACGGCCTCCTGCGACATCACCGCGGCCTTTCAGAAGATGACGCATCCCGTGTGCGACTTCGCTCGCCACATGATGCAGGTCGCCCTCCTGGGAACGGGCATCTGGCTCTCCGACGGTGCGACGAACATCATGCCGGTTGGGCCGCACCGGGCGGCAAAAGACGGGCCGCCTCTGACTGCCGAACAGGAAGAGGAGAACCGCGTCGTCGTACACCGGGCCTGGAAGCTGGGCTATGACGACATTCGGCATTCACTGAAACACGGCTACTACCAGGGCTGGGACTTGCACCCGGCGCAACTCGCGATTCGCTATGCCGCCGTCTACGCGTTCTTCCTCGAAAGCCTGGAGGCCGCCTCAGAACGGTTGAAAGCCTTCATGGAAAAGGCAGCCCAGGTCTCGCTCGTCCGAGATGTGTTCGACGATGCCGCCACTGGGCAGGCGCTGCTGAATTACTTCCTGCGAGCCATAAACTGCGGGGCCATCACAGAGGACGAGGCGCTAGTCACCGGGTTGACGCTGGATGAGATCCGCAGCCGCTCCTTTTACCATATCCTCGAAAACCGACGCCGGGAAGGCTCAAAGGCATGAAAAGCCCGATTACGACCCACGTGTTGAATACGTCAACAGGACGTCCGGCGGCCGGGATGCACGTGGTACTGGCCGTTAGAGAGGCTTCGGGAAGTTGGCGAGAGCTAGCCCGGGGCGTCACGAATGGGGATGGACGAATTACGGACCTACTGGACGAATCGCTTGGCCGCGGCGTGTATCGCCTCACCTTTGATGTTGGTGGATATTTTCAACTCTTGGAGCAGTCCACCTTCTATCCGGAGGTATCGGTAGTTTTCGAGACCCGCGATCGGGACCAACATTACCACGTGCCGCTGCTCTTGAGCCCGTACGGCTACTCCACCTATCGGGGGAGCTAGGCTATGTCGATTATTCTCTCGAAGAATCAGTACGGTAAAGGTGGTGTCCGTCTCGTGAAAGTCGAACGGCGTCCGGAGCATCACGACGTCACCGAGATCGAGGTTGAAATCAAGTTTCATGGGGCATTTGAACAAGTCTATACGGATGGTGACAACAGCCGGATCGTGCCGACAGACACGATGAAAAACACGGTGTATGCGTTGGCAAAGGATCATTCGGTTGGCCCCATTGAATCATTTGGCCTGATGCTGTCGCAGCATTTTCTCGAAAGCCATCAACAGATTGCCCGCGTCGAGGTGGCCCTGGAGGAAAGTCTGTGGCAGCACATCGAGGTCGGGCAAGCCGATGGCGAGGAACGGAAGCCATATCCGTATGCGTTCTTGAGCGCCGGGAACGAAAAGCGAACGTGCCTGGTGCAGCAAACACGCGGCTCGTTGTCGATTGAGTCAGGCATCCGCGATCTGCACATTCTCAAGACCACCCAATCAGGGTTTGAGGGATTCCCACGCGATGCGTTTACCACGCTCAAAGAGACGAGCGATCGATTGTTCGGCACGAATCTGCAGGCTACCTGGTGCTACCGAGAGCCCGAGGCAGACGTAACCCGGTGTCGCGGGATCATTCGCCAAACCCTTCTGGATTCCTTTGCCCGGCACGATAGCTTGTCGGTGCAACACACTCTTTATGCGATGGGTGAAGCCGCGCTGGAGCAGTGCAAGGAGATTACCAGCATCTATCTCTCCATGCCCAACGTGCATCGGCTGCTGGTCGATCTATCTCCGTTTGACAGGGAGAACGCCAACGAGATCTTCATTCCGGTAGACGAGCCCTACGGCCTGATTGAGGCAACGCTGGAGAGAGCATAGGTGTGGCCTTTCGCTCGGCCCCATACCGACGCCCTCTCGACCTCTATAGCTCCTCGCCTTCAGTCCAGCGGAGAACTGTGAGTTGGCCCGTCTGATCGCTGGCGTAGATGTAGCCACCTGGGGAAGGTAGCGTGGCTCCCCAGTTTCCGTCCATGGCCACATCGTCGTTCCTCGCGTAGGTGTCGTGGTGGGCCAATTCGGTTAGATGTTCCACGTCCGAGATGTCGAGGACGTAAACGCCGGAGGTGTAGTGAGCCACGACGGCGCGATCGCCCTGAACGAGGACGTTGTGGGCAAGTCGGCTGACACCCAGCCACTCACCGACAAGGGTCGGATTATCGAGATCGATGAGATCCCACACTTTGACCGACTTGTAAGCTGTCTCCTCGGTCGTGAACACGTAACGCCCGTCGTCGGTCGGCCAGATGTTGTGCACGTAGCCGCTGGCAGGGATGGTAACACGCGCGAGCAACTCCGGACTCGCCTTGTCCGCCGTGTTCCACACGGTAAACGTTGGCTGCCGCCCCTCGGCCACGTACACGGTATCACCCCGGGCGTAGACATCGTGTACGTCTCCAACCGTAAGCCCGCCCACGATGACCGGCGCCACCGGATCGGCGAGACTCACGATATGCACGACGGATCCGTTCGAGTTGAGCACATAGGCGTGCCCCGTTTCCGTATCGATAGAGAGGTTGTGCGATGAGACGAGTTCATCGTTCTCTCCCCTGAAGACGGCGACTTCCTCGGCACGCGCGGGTAGCCCGCTCAGGTCGATGATCTGGAGGCCTTCGCTGTGGCCGTAGGCCTCGCTGACGACGTAGGCGTACTCCCCGTAGGTCTTGATGTCACGCCAATAGGCCCGGGCGCGTTCTGTCGGGCCCGGTATGCGAGCAACGACCTCGAGCGACGGAACGGCTACAATAGAGACGCCCTCAATTTCGCCCATGATGGCGTACTCAGAACCATCCCCTGCCACGTAGCCCCACACATCAGAGCCGCCTGTTTCTAGAGTGTCGGTATCAATGGCCGGCAGATCAACCGTGCCGATGAGTTCGAGATGCTGTGCCTGCGCGGGCGCGAAGATGGCGCCCGCAAGCACGAAGCTGGCGAGGAGAAGGATGCGACGCATAGGTGAGCCTCAGTTGGGAAGGAGAGGTTTCAACATAAGGTAGGGGGCGTTCTAGTCAAACAGGTCGTAATGCCGGGTATTCGATTCCATGCGTCCTACGAAAGGTTGGGTGTTCGAATTCTCGGCCAAACAAGAATGCCGGAATGGTCATCAGGCTGTTCCGGCATTTTCCTTTTCGGAAAGGTAAGAATTCGTAGATGGAATTCGACACGAGCAAGCCTATCGAGCGATCGATGGACTCCTATGCCGGTTCGATCCGCACCACCGCGCCCTTGAACGCGGGCGTTCTCGATTGAGGATCTACGCGCCTCGGTACGAGCACGTTTGCTTCGGGGAAGTACATCAGGGCGTTCCCGGCCTTAATCTCCGGAAAGGAGCGCACGCGGATGCCGGTCATGCGGCCCGTGTCCGAAGAGACCGAGACCTCCTGATCCGGCTTCAGACGGAGGTGGCCGATTGTAGTGGGATGAACCAAAATCACGTCCCGGCCGTCCTGTCCACGGTAGAGGTCGTGATCTTCGTAGACGACGGTGTTGAATTGCCCTTCGCTACGGACGGTCATCAGACGAAGCTCGTACTCGCCGCCGCCGGCCAAATCGGGTAGCTCGTGAGCGTGTAGCCTCGCCTTTCCGTCTTTGGTGTTGAATTTCGGTTGGTGGAATGTCCGCCCGCCGATATGGAACTCCTTCTTGCTGTCGTCGATCTTGGCCATCGCCTCAAGCCGGGTACGGCTGCGGCGATTGCCTCACGGATGCGACGCGTGTCTTCCAGCCGGCGCCAGTCGATCGGCCCGCTGTCGCCTAGCACTCGACGCGCGATCTGGGCGATCACCTGCACTTCGCTACGCGGGCCCTCATGACGCCGTGGCCCGCCGTCGCTGAGGCGCACATAGCTGAACATCGACTCTTGCGTCGTCGCCTGGGGTTCCTCGTCGCGGGGGAGTACAGGCAGGATGATCGTCTCGCGGGACAGTCCGTGGGCATGCCCGGTGTTGAGCGTCGTGTTGAGATACACGAGCGTGTCCAACTTACCGAGGGCTTCTTCGGCAAACGCTGCATCGGGATTGGAGCCGTAGAGGTTCCTGCCGAGGCAGAAGCCCATCTTCAATTTCCCCTCGCCGGCGGCTTCCATACAGCCCATCGTATCCAGTCCTGGGGTCGTCGGAAGTTCGACGCCAAAACTGGTTTGCAGGCGCTCGAAGATGGCGTCCTTCAGTTTCGGCGTGACACCAACCGAGCCGATTCCCTGCACATTGCTGTGCCCGCGAATGGGCAACAACCCGGCGTGAGGCCGGCCGACCATGCCCCGCATCAATGCCAGGTTGGCGATCGCTTGCACGTTGCTCACGCCATGAGCATGGTGCGTGATGCCCATGGTCTAACAGAAAACGACGTTCCTGGCCTCGGCATACAGCCTGGCGATGGCGTTGATTTCGGCCTGCGAGGCGCCCGACTTGTCGTGGATGTCCGGCCAGTCTAGCTCCCGCAGGTGCTCCCGCAGTTCAGGCCAGCCGTGGCAGTAACGCTCCAGATACTTTTCGTCGGCCGCTCCCATTTCCTCGATCCGCTTGGCCACGCCGGAGAGCAACGCAAGGTCGCCGCCGATGTGTGGTTGGACGTAAAGGCTGGCGATCTCGCTGCCGAGCAACATGCTCCGCCAATCGCTGGGCACCTTGAAGTTCACCAATCCGGTCTCGATCACCGGGTTGATGACGACCACGTGCCCGCCACGGCGGCGGACGTGCATCAGCGTGGTCATCAACCGAGGATGATTGCTGGCCGGATTGCCGCCGATGACGAACACGAGGTCCGCGTGTTCGATGTCATCGAGCACAATCGTGGCGGTGCCGGTGCCGATGGCGCTGGAGAGCCCCACTCCACTGGCCTGGTGGCAGTAATAACTACAGTTGTTCACGTTGTTGGTCCCATACATCCGGGCGAAGAGTTGCAGCAGAAAGCCCGCCTCGTTCGAGCTGCGGCCGCTGAGGTACCAGAAGGTTTCGTCGGGCGCGACCGAGGTGAGCTTCCCGGCGATCCGCCCGATGGCGTCATCCCAGGTGATCGGCCGATAGTGTTCGTCTACCCCAGGCTCGTACACCACGGGCTCCACCAGCCGCCCGCACGCCTCTAACTCCCGCGGCGAAAACGCTCTCAGTTGCGCGATGGAGTTCGTTTCCCAAAACTTGCTTGAGGTTGCTTCTTGCATGTCGGCGGCCATCGCCTGGATCGACTTCTTGCAGACCTCGAAGCGGCGCCCCGCTTCATTTACCATGCCGCCCTTCTGCCCGCCCATACCTAGTGCACACGTCTTGCAGGCGTTCTTCGTCCGCAGCGCTCGCCACATTTTTACAGGACCACCCGCCTCACGGGCCTTTCGCCAGGTGTAATGCACCGCCGGCCAGCCGCCGCCTGATTTGGGCTTCTTCATGATCCTACGTTACCTCGCAAGCCGCCCGAGATAGGCACGCGCGACGATACGCACAAAACACACTAGAGAATACTCTTCTTGCACAAAGTCCCGCTCCATACTTCACGCGGAAGCGTCACGGCGTGAAGTGGGATGTCAGGCCTGCCACCTACCCGAGGGTGGGACCATTGCACCCAGTTTGCGTGGATTGATCGAGCGCGTTCTGGTCAAACAAGGCGATATCGCATCTACCGTTCCGTGCATGCATTTCCGCGTGGCACTGAACACCGTATTGTCAACCACATTGTCACGGACCAATCTGTCATGGGTAAGAGACGGCCTGGGTTCTTTGGACAGGGTGGCCAAGATTAAGGTGGAGTCTTGCGATCTTCTCAACCCCAAAACGGAGTTTGAACGATGAGACGCAAACGCAGAACACACAACGCAGCCTTCAAGGCCAGAGTGGCTTTGGCGGCAGTCAAGGGAGACCGGACGATGGCCGAACTGGCTGCACAGTTCGAGATCCATCCGAACCAGATACAGACGTGGAAGAAGCAGCGGGTCGGTAGCGCAGAAGAGGTCTTTGGGGGCGGGAAGATATCGGCACGAGATCCGGAGGTCCAGATCAAGTAGCTCCACGCGAAGATCGGTGAGCTTGCGATGGAGAAAGATTTTTATCGAAAGCGCTCGGCCAGGTTGGCTGCGCCCAGGTAGGCCCCGTTCAGGTTGGCCCCGCTCAGGTTGGTCCCTCTTAGGTCGGCCCCGGCCAGGTCGGCAAGGACCAGGTCGGCCCCGGCCAGGTCGGTACAGGTCAAGTCAGGGGCTTCGCTCATGGGATCTTCTACCGTCCTGAGCCCATTGGGGCACGCTTCCGAAAAACCGCCCTGGGCCCACGTGGGCGCAGCGAGTGCGATGACTACGGAGGCCGTGAGCAGGCCTGATAGGACGTGCGAAGAGAGGCGACGGCTGCTGAGCATGATTTCTACTCTCGGCAAGTTGAAGGACCATACCCCCGAAGTATAACAATCGGGCCGTTACCGGTGAAAGAGGACGGTCGCCGCGCGTCAAGGACCTCACTCGTCCGCTTGCCGGCGATGCAGTATTTGCAAACGGCAACTCGTGTTTGGCCCAATTGAAGTGTAATTCTGATTCTGGATGAGCAAGTGCCGCCCGATGCCTAGATTCAGCAACACTCTTGCGCCCTTCTAATAACCGAGATAGAACCACCATGCCCCGCATCATCCGCGCCGCACTCATTCAGGCCAAGCTTTCCGAGAGCGCCGAGAGTCCCATCGAAACGATCAAACAGTCGATGCTCGACAAGCACGTCGGTTTGATCGAGGAAGCCGCAGAGAAGGGCGCGCAGGTCGTCTGTCTGCAAGAGCTGTTCTATGGGCCGTATTTCGCTGCGGAGCAGGATATCAAGTGGTATAGCCTGACGGAGCACATTCCCGACGGGCCCACGACGCGGCTGATGCAGGACCTCGCAAAGAAGCACAGCATGGTGATCGTCGTGCCGATGTACGAGGAGGACCTCACGGGCGTGTACTACAACGCCGCGGCGGTGATCGACGCCGATGGATCGTATCTGGGCAAGTTCCGCAAGATCCACATCCCGCACTGCGATCCCGGCTTCTGGGAGAAGTTCTACTTCCGCCCGGGGAATCTTGGCTACCCCGTGTTTGATACGGCGGTCGGAAAAGTGGGCGTCTACATCTGCTACGACCGCCACTTTCCCGAGGGCTGGCGCGAGCTCGGGTTGAACGGCGCCGAGATCGTCTTCAATCCGTCTGCTACGGTGGCCGGGCTGAGCGAGTACCTCTGGAAACTGGAACAGCCGGCGGCGGCCTGCGCGAACATGTACTACGTCGGCGCCATCAACCGGACGGGCACAGAGGCGCCCTGGAACATCGGCGAGTTTTATGGTACGTCGTACTTCGCGGATCCGCGCGGCCAGATCATGGCGGAAGCTCCGCGCGAAGGCGACGCCGTGCTCGTGGCCGATCTCGATCTGGATGAGATCAGGGAGGTGCGGAACGTGTGGCAGTTCTACCGCGATCGGCGCCCAGAGACGTACGAAGCAACAGTCAGACTGTAATTCATGATTCGTAGGACGTCGCTGTAAGCACCGAATTCCAAGTGCCAAATTCCAAACAGTCATAATGCTGGGAAAACTTGGAGCTTGGGATTTGATATTTGGAATTTGATTTTCATGTCTGACGACATTAAACAATCCCCCCTCTACAACGCGGACCTCGCGCCCGTGCCTGCAGAGGACCGCTCATGGGGGATGTGGAACATCGCGGCGCTGTGGGTGGGCATGGCGGTGTGCATCCCGACGTACACGCTCGCGGCGGGGCTGATCTCGCAGGGGATGACCTGGGGGCAGGCGCTCCTGACGATCACCCTCGGCAATCTGATCGTGTTGGTGCCGATGGTGCTCAACGCGCACGCCGGAACGAAGTACGGAGTGCCGTTTCCGGTGTTGATCCGGTCGTCCTTCGGGACCCTCGGGGCGAACATTCCCGCCATGATGCGTGCGCTCGTCGCCTGCGGCTGGTTCGGCATACAGACGTGGATCGGCGGCTCGGCCATCTACATCCTGCTCACCGTGCTCTTCGGCTTCGAGCCCGCCGGGCCTGCCGACCTGATCCCGGTCATCGGCCTGTCGTGGGGGCAGTTGAGCTGTTTCCTCTTCTTCTGGGCAATCAACATTGCCGTGATCCTCGCCGGGATAGACACCATCAAATGGCTGGAGACCCTGGCGGCCCCGTTCCTGCTGCTCGTGGGCCTTGGCTTGCTTTGGTGGGGGATCTCGGCGGGCGGCGGCTTCGGCCGGGTGCTTTCGGCCGACACGGTGGCGGCTGTGCGCGGTGGGCTCGCCGAGGACTTCAACTTCTGGGCGGTCTTCTGGCCCAACCTGACGGCGATGGTGGGCTTCTGGGCCACGCTATCGCTCAACATCCCCGATTTCACGCGCTACGCGCGCTCGCAGCGCGACCAGGTTCTCGGCCAGGTGATTGGGCTTCCCACGACGATGGCGCTCTATTCGTTCGTGGGGATTGCGGTGACGAGCGCAACCGTATTGGTTTTCGGTGAGGCGATCTGGGATCCGGTGCAGTTGCTGGGCCGCTTCGACAGCAAGCTCATCGTCGGGTTCGCACTCTTCGCGCTGACCATCGCCACGCTCTCGACCAACATCGCCGCCAACGTCGTCTCGCCCGCGAACGACTTTTCAAACCTGTGGCCGCGCGTCATCACGTTCAAGCGTGGCGGCCTCATAACCGGAATGATCGGGATTCTGATTTTCCCCTGGCGATTGTACACCGACCTGTCGAACTACATCTTTACGTGGCTGATTGGCTACAGCGCCCTGTTGGGGTCCATCGCCGGGGTTATGCTGGTGGATTACTTCATCATCCGGCGGTTGCGACTCGACTTAGACGACCTTTACCGCACGAACGGGCAGTACGCATTCGGAGGAAGCGGATTCAACTGGCGGGCGATGGTCGCTATGCTGGCCGGCATCCTTCCCAACGTGCCGGGATTTCTTGCGCAGGCGTCGGGCGGATCGATTTCCGTCGCACCGATCTTTGATGCGCTCTATCCGTATGCTTGGTTCGTCAGCTTGCTACTGGCGGGAGTCGTACACTGGGGCTTGACGCGGGCGTTTCCTCCGGCTGGGATCCGCGCGTCGGACTCGTCGACGATCGTCCAGTGAACGTATGGCATGTTTCATAGTATCGATTGGAAGACATTCCCCTCCTGGACAGGAGGGGCTAGGGGTGGTTGAACGTGGATTGCCGAGGCGTTCCGCATCCACCCCCTCCCCCTTCGGGTACTCCCCCTTGTCAAGGGGGAGAGTTGTTTCCGAACCATCGCCGGCGATTGGCACTTAACTATCGAATGAACCATGGCTGAAGTTTCCGTTGCAGATATCCAGGCGATGCCGCCCTGCGACCATCAACCGGCGCCGTACGACGGGCCGTCGCGCGAAGAGGTGCTTGCGCAGCGGCAGCGGTTTGTCCACCCGTCGGTGTTCATGCTCTACACGGAGCCGCTGATGGTGGTTGAGGGCCACATGCAGTACGTCTTCGACGAAACGGGGCGGCGGTACCTGGACATGATCGCGGGGATCGTGACCGTCTCGTGCGGGCATGGGCATCCGAAGGTCGTCGAGCGCGTGCAACGCCAGATGGCGAAGCTCCAGCATGCGACGACCATCTACCTGCACCCGAACCTTCCCGATCTGGCCGAGCGCCTCGCCGAGAAGATGCCGGACGGGCTCGACGTGACGTACTTCGTCAGCAGTGGGAGCGAGGCCAATGAATTGGCCATCAACATGGCGCGGGCCTATACCGGGGCTACGGACGTGATCGCGGTGCGCAATGCCTACCACGGCATGTCCTCGACCTCGATGGGCCTGACCTCGCTGCACACCTGGAAACACGAGGTGCCGCAGGGCTACCGCATCCACCATGCCCTCTGTCCCGATCCGTACCGCCATCCGTATCCGGGGACGCCTGAGGAGAAAGCGCACCGGAGCGCCGAGGACATCCGCGATCTGATCCGATTCTCGACGCCCGGCCGCGTCGCGGCTTTCATCGCCGAGCCTATTCAGGGCGTCGGCGGGGTGACGCATGGGGCTCGGAACTACCTCAGCGAGGCCTTCGCGATCATCCGCGAGCACGACGGACTGTGTATCGCCGATGAGGTGCAGACCGGGTTCGGCCGCACCGGCGAGCACTTCTGGGGCTTCGAGAACTTCGACGTGGTGCCGGATATGGTGGTGATGGCGAAGGGGATGGGCAACGGCGCGCCGCTGGCCGCCGTAACGACCCGCCGCGAGATCGCCGAAGCGTTTACACAGCGTCACCACTTCAACACGTACGGCGGCAACCCCGTCAGCATGGCGGCCGGGCTTGCCGTGCTGGAAGTCATCGAGGAAGATGGCCTGCAGGAAAATTCGCGCGTCGTCGGCGATCACTTGAAGGCAGGCTTGCAGGAGCTGATGACGCGGCACCCGCTCATCGGCGACGTGCGGGGGATGGGCCTCATGCTCGGTGTAGAACTCGTCACCGACCGTGAATCGAAAAAGCCCGCCGGCGCCGCCACCGCCACCGTCGTAGACGCGATGAAGGAACTAGGCGTCCTGGTGGGTAAGGGCGGCCTCTTCGGCAACGTGCTGCGCATCAAACCGCCGATGTGCATCACGAAGGACGACGCCGACTTCACGCTGGCGGTACTCGATCGCGCGCTGTCGATGGCAGCGCAGGAGGAATAGGGCATCTCTCCACTATTAACACACCCTGGCACGATGCAACTCAACCCGGAA
>JADFQN010000001.1 GCA_022561755.1 Bacteroidota bacterium | reverse complement strand
GGTGCAGTCGAGGATGCGGTCGCTGAGGGAATCGGGGCTGAACCCCGCGAACACGACCGAGAAAATGGCCCCGATCCGTGCGCATGCGAGCATAGCGTAGGCCGCCTCCGGGATCATCGGGAGGTAGATCGTCACCCGGTCGCCCTTTTTCACCCCGTGGTCTTTGAGGATGTTCGCAAACCCTTGCACAGCACTATGAACCTTGCCGTAGCTGATGTGCCGCGCCTCATCCTTCGGATCATCCGGCTCGAAAATGAGCGCCGTCCGCGCACGCTTTCCGGCCTCCACGTGCCGATCCACTGCGTTGTAACACGCATTGGTTTTCCCACCGAGGTACCAACGGATATGGACGTCATCCGAGGCGAACGAGACCTCTTTCACCGTATGAAACGGCTCGAACCAGTGGATGCGTTCGGCCTGCTCCCGCCAGAAGCCCTCGTTGTCGTCAATGGAGCGGCGGTACATGGCCTCGTAGTCCTCCATTGAGGAAACGAAGGCACGGGAGCTGAAGGCGGCGGACGGGGCGAAGACCTCGGACATAGGGAGACTTGCTTGTGGCAAACAGCAGGCGACGAAGGGGGATGAAGCATAACCATACCGATGCTTCCGTGCCCGTCATCTTGCCGCGGGCCGCTCCGTTGCCGACCTTCACACCTATGAGGCTGTTGAAATACGTCATCCTGCCTGCGACGGTGCATCTCGGCCGATCTCTTCGTTGCGAGATGCTCGCCGAATCACCGATTCGACTACGATCTCGCGCCTTGATCTCAACCGAAATGCGCTCGTCTCGGCGACAGAGTACGTAATTCGACAACCTCCCATGATCGCGCCGCCTTTCATCTTCACGGCCCTGTTGCTGGGCGTGCTCACTTTGGCGCTCGCTGTTGGATGTGGAGAGAACACCGCAACGCCTTCGTCAGCCCCGCAGCCTGTTGAGCCGGATTCGACGGTCCTCCCCTACAACCTCGACCGGCCCGACGCGGCCTTTGCGCTGCCCGCCGAGCTATTGGAGATTTCCGGGCTGGCCGCCCTCGACTCGACGCATCTGGCTGCCGTGCAGGACGAGGAGGGCATCATCTACATCCTCGACAGAGAAACGGCTCTGATCACCGCCCAAGGACGTTTCAAAGGCAGCGGCGACTATGAGGGGATTGAAGTGGTGGACGGCCTTGCCTGGATGCTCCGAAGCGACGGCACCCTCTATTCAACGAGCACAGCTGTTTCTCACAATATGGATGCAACACGGCACGACATGGACCTCCATGCAAACTGCGACGCGGAAGGCCTCGCGTTCGACGCACCTGCAAACCGGCTGCTCATCGTGTGCAAGGAGCATCCCGGGCGCGGTCTGCGAGGGCGCCGGGCGATTTACGCCTTCGACCTCGCAACTGAGCGCCGAATCGAAGCCGCTGTCTATCTTATTGACCGTGCCGGGCTCGACGCCCCAGGGCAGCCCTTCAAGCCCTCCGCGCTGGCCATTCATCCTTCGAGCGGCTACCTCTACGTTCTTTCGTCGGTGCGCAAGGTGCTCGTGCTTCTCGACCCGGCCGATTCGGGCCACATTCTCGAAGCGCACACCCTCCCCGAACATCTTTTCCCGCAGCCCGAGGGCCTAGCTTTCTTCCCGGACGGCACACTCTTCATAGCCAACGAAGGAGTGAACGGCCCAGCCACGCTCCTCCGCTTCGACGAGCGCCTCGACGAGTAATCCGCCACCCAATGACAGGCCCGCGTGCCCTTCTTCTGGTTTCCGTTCTCGCGCTTTCGGGATGCGCTGCCATGCGGACCTACGTAGCACCGGGGCGGCACACGCCGGACATCGCGGTTTCAGCCGACGATGTGGAGTACGAGGTATTCCTCCTTGGGAACACAGGATTCGGCGAGGTGGATGATGCGGCCCCGGTACTGCTGGCGCTGGCGCGGGAGCTTCGGAATGCCTCGGAGGAAAGCGCCGTCGTGTTCCTCGGGGATCAGTTGGATGCGGGCATGCCGGATTCTGCTGCAGTAAGCCGCGCCGGAGCGAATCGGCGGCTGGCAATGATTGCCGAGAGCGTCAGTTCGTTTGACGGGCGTGTATTTGTGGTGCCGGGCGATCACGACTGGGACGGCCCCGAGTCCGTGCGGCGGCAAGAGGAAGAGTTGGAGCGCCTACTCGGCCGCGACGACGTGTTCATCCCCGGCGATGCGCGCTCCGGCCCCGTGGTACTGGAACTGAACGAGAACATCGTGCTTGTGGGCCTGGATACGGCGTGGTGGCTGGAGGACGAACCCAAGCCCATCGGCGACGCGGGCGACGTTGAGGACGACGAAGGCGACTACGAAATCACCAATCCCGGCGACATCATCTTTGCGGTAGAGGACGTTCTCAAGGAGTACGACGACGAGAACGTCCTCGTAGTCGGCCACCACCCGCTCCGCAGCAATGGGCCCCACGGCGGCCAGTTCAGCTTGGGCCGCCACATGCTTCCGCTGCCGGTTGTAGGATCGGCGTATCCGCTCTACCGCCAGTTTGCGGGCACGCGGCAAGATTTGGCCCACCCACGGTACCGAGCACACCGAACGGCGCTCCACGATCTATTCCTCTTTCGGGATCGTTTGATCTACGCCTCCTCGCACGAACGCAGCCTGCAAGCTTTCCCCCTCAACACCTCCGTAAGGTTGACACAGCACTACTTAATTAGTGGTTCGGCGGCGCGGAGTGAACCGGTGGCCTCCGGCCGTGGTGCAGGCCTGGCCTCCTCCGATCGCGGTTTTATGCGAATCCGATACATGAAGGACGGATCGGTGTGGCTCGACACCTTTTCCGTGGATCGCGCGACCGGCGAGTCAACCATCATCTATCACAGTCGGCTGTTCGACCGAGCGCTCGACCGCATCGAGCCGGACGTGCCCGACATCGATCCTTCCTCGCTTCCGTCTTATGCGGATTCGACCGTTGTTCGGGCTGTGAGCCAGGAGTACGGAGCGGGGCCTGGGCGACGTGTCCTGCTGGGAAGTGGATATCGCACGGCGTGGGCTACGCCGGTAGAGTTCCCGGTTCTCGACCTCGGCGTTCACGGCGGGCTCACCCCCATCCGAAAAGGTGGCGGCTTTCAAACGCTGTCACTGCGGATGCAGGCTGGAGACGGGCACCAGTACGTGCTCCGGCTCCTGAACAAGGTGACAGGACGCCTTCTTCCCGGCCCTCTTCAGGGGAGCGTCGTCGCCAACGTTCTCGACGATCTGGCGTCAGCGACCATACCGTGGGCAGCACTCGCGGTTGCCGAGTTGGCCGATGACGCCGGCATTTACCACACGAACCCTCAACTGGTGCTCATTCCCGACGATCCCCGTCTTGGCGTGTACCGAGAGGAGTTCGGCAACAGCCTGGCGCTCTTCGAGGAACGCCCCAACGACGACATGTCCGACAACGTTAGCATGGGGTATTCGGAGAACGTGATTTCATCGGCGAAGATGTTCCGTAAAGTGGAAGGCGACAACGACCACCGCGTCGATCAGCGATTCTTCCTGCGTTCTCGCCTGTTTGATATGCTTATCGGAGACTGGGATCGCCACGCCGATCAGTGGCGCTGGGCAACGTTCGAGCCCTTCGAGCTCGACCCTTCGCTTGAAGGCGACGCGCGCACAGAAGGCAAGATCTACCGGCCCATCCCCCGCGACCGCGACTTTGCGTTCTACCGGTTTGGCGGCATCCTACCCTTTATCATTCGCCAGGTTGAACCCACACGCCAACCATTCCGCAGGAAGTACGGCAATCTGGCGGGCCTTACCACGAGAGGCATCGGGCTCGACCGGCGCTTTACTACCGAGTTGACACGCGGCGACTGGATCGCCATTGCCGAGGACTTGCGCGACAGCCTGACCGATCAGGATATCTACGAGGCCTTCTCCGTGTGGCCGCCCGAGATCTACGCGCTGTTCGGGGTGGAGATTGCCGAAATTCTGATATCCCGCCGTGATCGACTCCCGGAAATGGCCGCCAGAGTGTATCGGCTTAACTCTCGTGCCGTGGACGTTGCAGGCTCCGACAAACACGAGAGGTTCGAAGTAACAGGCTTTGAAGATGGTTCCCTAGAGGTCGTTATCCTGAAAACGAGCCGCGAGGGCATCGTGCGGCGGGAACTCTTCAGGCGTCGTTTCTATCCGAATGAAACCAAAGAAGTCCGGCTTTATGGTCTTGGCGGACGAGACCAGTTCGTCATCAGCGGTGCTGATAACTCGGCCATTAGAGTGCGCATGATTGGAGGAAGCGGCGAGGACCGCGTCGAGAACAACGGGCGCGGCAATACGAACTATTACGACACCGTGAACGGCAACGACGTGAGCCAGGCCGGGCGCACCGATCTCACCCTTTCCGATGACCCGGCCAACAACCGTTACTCTCCGGATGAGCACCGCCATCCCCGAAACATACCGGTCATCATACCTGGATACAGCAGTACGGACGGCTTCATCATCGGGGCCAGCTTTACCACACACCGCCCTGGTTTCCGGCGAATTCCGTGGGCCTACACCCACTTCATGTCGGCTGCATTTTCTACGGGGACCGGCGGTTTTCAAGGGCGCGTCGAGAGTCGCTATCACGATGCCTTCGGCGACGAGTGGGACGCCACAATCGGGCTGGGAGGCTCCACGGCGAGCTTCGTCAACAACTTTTACGGCTTCGGCAACGAGACACTCTCCACCAGCACCACGCGCTCTTTCTACCATGTAGGCCTTGCGGAACTTATGGCGGAGGCGTCGGTGATCCGCCGCGTTGAGCAATCGCTTGAACTTCGCCTTGGCGGCGGCGGCGTGTACCGCATGGTGGAGGACGACTCTACGCGCTTTGTGGGCACCCCAGCGGCAGGCCTTTCGCCTGATGCCTTCGGGGGTGCATACTTCGTAAACGGCTTTGCCTCGCTCACGCTAAACGCCGTGGACAACCCGGTGAACCCCCGCCAGGGATTCCGGTGGACAGGGCGGTCGGATGTATTCGGCGGCTTGAACGAACCGGCTTCGACATTCCTGGCCCTCGGCAGCGACCTTACGGCCTACTTCTCCCCCAGCTTCCATCCACAAGTGACCTTTGCTGCGCGTGCCGGCGTGGGCCACAACATCGGCACGTTCCCGTTCTACGAGGCCCAGTCGCTGGGTGGCACAAACAACCTCCGCGGCCTGCGCCGCCAACGCTACAGCGGCCGCACGGTCGCTTTCCAGAACGTAGAGGCACGCGCACGCGTCGTTGAGTCGATTTCGCAGGTTCTCCCGCTTGGCATCGGCGTGCTGGGGTTCCTGGACAACGGCCGCGTTTGGGCCGACGGGGAAAGTTCCGCCACCTGGCACCAAGGCTATGGCGGCGGGCTCTGGTTCAGCGCGCTGGATCTGTTTGTGATGTCGGCCACCCTCGCCCAGGGCGACGACGGCCTTCAGTTTAACTTTGGCCTCGGCTTCTTCTTTTAAGAGGCTGTCGAAAAACTCCACCTACCTGCGGCGGCGCCTCCTGCCCGATCTCTGCGTTCCGAAATACTCAACGAATCACCGATTCGCCTGCGATTTCGCGCCTTGACCTCAACCGAGATGCGCTCGTCTCGGCGACATCCCGCCCCGCGCTCGTTGCCGGGAAAACGTATTTCAACAGCCTCCTAAGCAGATTGCACAAGACCATGCCAACTTCTCACGAAGGCCCTTCCACGCAGGCCGGATTCACCCAGAAACCTGACGCCGAAAATGTAACAAGCAAACCCCAAAAGCTCGGTCGAGGCATCGAGACCATGTTCCGCACATTATACCGTGTGAACATGGATCTCAGTGGGCTTGCAGACGCGAAGGCCAATATCATGATTTCGATCAATGGCCTGATCGTGTCGATCCTACTTGCGGCCATCTCGCCCAAGATCGACTCGAACCCGATATTGCTTGTGCCAACCAGCCTGCTCCTTGTGGCTTGCGTGATCTCCCTCGTCTTTGCCGTGCTGTCGGCAATACCGCGCGTGCGGAGCGAGCCGGTTACCCTCGAACACGTACGAGGCGGTCTGGCCAACATTCTCTTCTTCGGGAACTTCTCCAATATGGCGCGGGATGATTTCGTGACTGGCATGGAGGAGCTGATGAGGAACCCCGATAATCTGTATCACACCATGATTCTGGACATCTACGGGCTTGGTCTCGTTCTCAGAAAGAAGTACCGCCTCCTCCGCGTTTCGTACACGGTGTTTATGGTTGGCCTGGTCATTGGCGTTGTCGCCTTCATCATCGCTTTCTATTTCGCAGCGCAATCCGGACAGATCCCTGAAATATCGACGCCCATACCTGGGCTGACCCCGTAACATGACGCCTTAGCATGACCGCCGCCGCGGAGCTATGAAAACCATCATCCTGTTTCGCCACGGCAAGTCCGATTGGGACGCGCCCTTTGGCCACGACCACGAGCGGCCTCTGGCAAAACGGGGCGTGCGAGATGCCAAGCGGATGGGGCGCTTTCTTGCCGCTTCGGGGCTCCTCCCGGATGTGTGCCTTACGTCCACGGCCATCCGTGCGCGCACCACAATGGAACTCGCCCACGAAGCAGGCGGATGGCTGGAGCCCATTCGCGCTTCAGAGACCCTCTATCACGCCACCCCGCGCAACGTCCTGAGTGTCATCCGTGCCACGAGCGACAACGCTTCCTCCATCATCCTGGCGGGGCACGAGCCCACCTGGTCGTCTACGGTCGAGCAACTGGTTGGGGGCGGCACCATTCGCATGCCCACGGCCGCGATGGCACGCATAGACGTGATGGTGCAGCGGTGGGCCGACGTGTCGTGGGGGTATGGCAACCTGATTTGGCTCGTCATTCCGAAAGCAGTAAAGGAAAAAAACGGCTAGGAGTCTGTTGGATTTAGGGGTTCGTAGCGAGGCGAGTGCATCTCGGTTGAGTTCGAGGCACCCCGCAGTACTGCGGAGAGGCCGATTCAAGGCGCGCGAGGAGGTCGGGGCCACACCCTCCGTCTCCCGCTTCGCGGAATCCACGGATTGCCCCCCACTTGCCTATACGGCAGCGCAGTACGCCGCCCCTGGAGGGAGGGGTTTCCCGGACGACAGCCTGCCCCGTCCAGCACTAGTTGCGGGAATGCAGGGAGTGCAATGCCGAAGCGTTCCAGAATGGCCCGAAACGGTCCTTCATGATTTACTGTGAGTAGGCCCCAAATGGCTTAAAAAGTGCGCTGAGAATGCCGATACAACCCACTCGCACATGTCTCCGCCATGACCCTTGCGCCCGAAGATCAACAACGGCTCGACGCACTAAAACGGTTCTTCGTGCTCGACGACGCGCCTTCAGAGGACGAGTTGGAGCGGATTGTCCGGTTCACTGGGCAGTTCTTTAACGTGACGTACTCCTTCCTTACGCTGCGCCGGGAGGACGGCCAGGAAAAGGTGGCGGCGGCATTCGGTTTCGACGTGGACACGCTTCCAGACGATGCCGTTCTGTTTCGACGAGAAGACGGCCCGTCGATACCTGTCGCGGTTGCCGACGCATCGCTTGATAGCCGGTTCGAAAAAAATCCGCTAATCCACGAAGAGAACCCAGCCCGGCTGTACGCCGGTGTACCACTAAGGAGCGCACAGGGCTTCAGACTGGGTACGCTGGCCATCATGGACACGACCGCACAGGAACTCAACGGTGCGGGCATGGCCATGCTTGCGAATATAGGCGCGCTGGTGGAGCCCGTGTTGCAGTTGGTCCAGGCGCGTCGCGAGCAGGAAGCTTCGGCATCCTCGCTAGGTCATTGCCACGCACTATCTACCGCCGCCCTGGCCGCAAGCGATGCGCTTACGGCTGGAGCCAACAATTTTTCTGATGCCCTTGGGCACATCGGACCTGCCGCCTCCTGCACGCGGGCTGCGCTCTTTGTCCACACGACCGGTGCAGACGGCCGACTGGCAGCTACATGCGACGCTGCATGGCAGGCAACAGGCGCTGAACCGATCGCCAGGCCCGGCGATGCACTTGATTTCGATTCTGAAGGCCTTGGGTCATGGCCCCAGGCCCTCATGGCGCGGACACCGGTTTCGGAAGAGGCAACCGGGCCCTTCCTCACCGCCGGCCAGGCACAGTTCGTTGCGGCCATCCCCCTTGCGGTGGAAGATGCCCACCCCGGCTTCGTTCTGCTGGATCGGGGATCGCCGTGGGGGGACGCCGAACTAACTGCGCTTCAACTCGCGTTTGCCCCGCTCGCCGCTTCCCTCGGCAAGCCGGACGGAGAATCACAGGGAGAATTACCGGCCGAGATCATCGAGGCTGGCCCGATCCCGATTACCATCGTAGACGGACTTGAAGGCAATCTTCTGCTGGCAAACGAGGCAGCAAGAGAGATGCTCGGTTTTAGCGCCGGCGCCGTTGAAAGACGAACGCTCCTCGCGTGTGCATCGGAGGCCGGCCGCGATCAGTTGGCCTCCTTCCTCGCGCAGGCGCCACACGCGAAGCCAGCGCCCACCGAAGTTTATCTGCAAAACAATGCCGGCGACGAACGCCTCGTACGCATCACGGCCTCGCCCATTGCTTACGAGGAGCGGGCCGCCGCGCAGTTGGCGTTGGTGGATATCAGCGCCGAGCGGCAACGAGAGGCCACGCTGGTCGCCGAGCGAGATCAGGCCAAACAGACAACGCGGGCAAAGAGTGCTCTCCTTGCAAGAATGAGCCACGAGATCCGCACTGCACTCACGTCCATTCTCGGCTATGCCGAGTTCCTGGTCGACGAGCTCGATGACGACCAGCTCGAGATGGCGCAGACCATTCTCGGAAGCAGCGAACGGCTGATTCAAACGCTGAACTCGGTGATGGACATGGAGCGCCTGGAATCCGGAGGCGACGCGCCGCCCCTTGAGCCCGTATCGATCGGAGAACTCGTTCTGGACACGGCGCGCGTGTTTGAGGGGCAGGCCGCCAAGCGCGAACTCGCTTTTGTTTGCGAAGGCGCCGAACAACCGATCTTTGCCTGGGCCGACAAAGGGGGGCTAACCCGTGTGCTGGACAACCTGGTTTCCAACGCCCTGAAGTTCACCGAGAAAGGGGGAATCCGGCTGCGCGTTTCTGCGGAGAACGAGTGGGTTTGCCTCGATGTTCAGGATACCGGTTCGGGGATCGACGAAGACTTCCTCCCCCACTTGTTCGATGAGTTCAAGCGCGAAAATGGCGAACCATCGCACGCGGACGCCGGCTCAGGCCTTCGGCTGGCTCTTGCCGAACGCATCGTGGATCTGATGGGCGGCCGGATTACGGTTACCAGCCGGAAGGGGCAGGGCAGTGTCTTCCGCGTCTTTCTTCGCGCGGCGCCGCCTCCTGTCTCGGCGCCCGTCGGCGGTGACGGCATAGCAGTTCAGTCAGCCCAGACAACGTCCTGAGCACACCCGTGGCGGGCCCTATCTTCGCGCAGTAATGCCGAAGAACGTCGTGCGCCCCAAATCTACCAAGCGGAATCAGCGTCATTGGCCATTGTGGATGGCTCCGGTCGTGTTCTTTTTTTTCGGCGGATGCTCGGGCCTGCGTCCCTCTCCGACCGATGCGCCGCCGCTGTCGTTCCGGCACGTTTCCGATCAGGTCATGATGGATGTCGATGCCTTTCGCGGCAAGGTGGTACTGGTCAACTTCTGGGCCACGTGGTGTGGGCCATGCCGAACGGAAATGCCTGCGCTGGAGGCTCTTCAGGAGGAGCATCCGGATGATCTTACCGTAGTCTTCCTATCCGAAGAACCGGCAGATCTGATTCGCTCGTACCTGGCCGGACGCGAGTTCAAAGGGACGTACGGGCGCTTCGTCCCGGATGAGATCGTGGACCCCTATAGCATGGCTCGATTGCGACGCCCCATGACCTTCGTAATCGACCGGAATGGTGTCCTCCAGGAGATCGTTCAGGGAGCCAGGAGCCACGGTTTCTTTGCGCGGGTGTTTGAAGCGTATCGCTGAGCAGCCTCATGGGAGGTTGCTCACGGCGCGAGCCGCGTGATCGCCCAGTCGCCCTGAGTGTCCAGCAAGTACTCGATACAGTCGTGGAGGCGGCTTGCGCGGCCCTGCCAGAACTCGAACCGATCCGGTACGACACGGAAGCCGCCCCAGTGAGGTGGAAGGGGGATGTCGTCGTCGTCAAACTCGGAGCGGATCGCCTCCAGGCGTGCATCCAACTCTTCACGGCTCTCCAACGGCCGGCTTTGAGGTGAAGCCCACGCCCCAAGCCTGCTCTCCAGCGGGCGGCTGCTGAAATAGGCCTCGGCCACTGCCTCAGCAATCCGCTCTACACGTCCTTCTACCCTCACCTGCCGTTCCAGCGCAGGCCACCAGAACGTGAGCGCAGCGTTCGGATTGGCCTTCAACTGGCGGCCTTTGCGGCTTTCCAGGTTGGTGTAGAAGGCCAACCCGCCCTCATCAAGACCATTCAGCAACACCATGCGCACGGACGGGCGACCATCACCGGACACGGTGGCGAGCGCCATTGCCGTAGGTTCCCGTTCCTCCACGGCGCGTGCTGCATCGAGCCACACACGTAACTGGGCGATGGGTTCTTCCGCAACGCTGGCCTTGGTAAGCAAAGCCTGGGAGTACTCCTCACGCATGTCTGCAATGGAACGGGCCTCGTGCATGGCGGTGGGTTTCGATCCTCGCCTGAGACGCTTCAACAGTGGGCCGGTTCAGCCCGGATCACCTACGCTACCGATTCAGGTGGGATCGAGCGCTCGTCTGTTTCTCGCTCTTCAAGAGCCGACCGATCGGCCAACCTGGTGCCCGAACCCGGTATGATCATGTGCATGCCATCCTCCGCAGGGGGCAGTTCGTGCCTGCTGTTCTCACCCTCGATCAGTTCACCCAAGAGAGCCAACACCTGTGGTTTGGTGAACGGCTTCGACAGATAGCCGTCGAACCCTGCGCTCAGGAACCGCTCGTGATCGCCCGGCAACGCATACGCGGTGAACGCGACGATGGGAACCTGTGCATAGTTCTCAAGGCCGCGTAGACGGTGCATTACGTCCTCTCCAGATGTCTTGGCGCCGAGGTTGATGTCCATCAGGACGGCATCGTAGCGAACGTTCTGAGCGGCTGCCAAAGCATCCTCCGCCGTTCCGGCCGCATGCGTCTCGTACTCGGCTTCCAGCATACGCTCCATTAGGAATCGCGTGGTTTCATTATCATCTACGACCAGGACGCTACGGCCTTTGCCCTCCTCAGGATCTGGTATAGCCTCGTGTTGGTCTGGTGCGATATCAGGGCGTGATGAGGGCTGCACGGTGCGGGGAAAGCGAACTTCAAACACAGAGCCGACGCCCTTTGTGCTTTCTACGGAGATGGCGCCCTTCATCCGTTTCACCAGTTGATGGGTGATCGTGAGGCCGAGCCCGGACCCCTCGTGGCTGCGCCCCATCCCTGTGGATTCTTGCTCGAATTCGTTAAACAGGCGTGGCAAAAACTCTACATCGATACCTACGCCGGTATCGCGGACACGAAGTACAATCGTCGATGGGCTCGCGTCCATTTCGACCGTTACACTGCCCTCCTCAGTGAATTTGATGGCATTGCCGACGAGGTTGGTCAGCACACGGTTCAGGGCGCCTACATCGAGGTTAGCTTCGGCCTCGGGGTGCGATATGGCTTCCTGAAGCAGGATGTTTCGATCCTCCGCCATGGGCTGCATGAGATTGACGACCTGGTGGACGGCCTCGGCAACCAGTACGGGCTCCATGGTCAACTCCATGCGTCCCGATTCGAGACGAGCCAGGTCGAGAACGGAGTTCAGCGTTTCCATGAGGCGGCGGCCGCTCTTCTCGATGAGCGTCACGAACTCCCGATGCTCGGGATCGGTTATTTCCTCAGCGAGGATGCTGGAAAAGCCGAGAATACCCGTTAGCGGCGTACGGATTTCGTGGCTCATGTTTGCCAGGAAGTTGCTCTTCAGGCGCGCGGCCTCCTCGGCCTGTTCCTTGGCAGCCACGAGCACGGCCTCGGCGCGCTTACGCTCCGTGATGTCGCGTGAATTGAGCACAATACCGCCCACGTTGACATCGTGTAGCAGGTTGGCGCCGACCGATTCGATGTACACATAGTGGCCTTTCGCGTGGCGCATTCGGAACTCTACGCTCCCATACACGCCGCTTTTCCTGACAATCTTTTTCAGCAACACGCCCATTCTCCGGCGATCCTCAGGGTGGATGCGCTCGAAGGGATTTTGCCCCATCATCTCGTCCGGCGAATAGCCCAGAAGGCTTTCGACTGAGGGACTGAGGTACGTAATGGTCCCAAATCCGTCGAGCACGGTGATGATATCGGACGAATGCTGCACCAATGAACGGAAGCGTTCTTCGCTCTTCTCCAGGGCCTGCTGCACGCGACGCTGGGCCGTTACGTCCTCTACGATGCCCTCGTAGAAAAGCGGCTTTCCTTCCTTGTCCAATACCACACGTGCGTTCTCCCGTACGTGCAGATGCCGGCCATCTTTTCGCTTCCATACCGTGGAAAACTGGCGGGCCTCACCCTCAGATTCAATGCGCTCCTGGAAGTGCTTGCGTTGCTCGGGGTAGGCGTAAATGTCTCTCTCGGGAGACAGCGCCTTTACTTCCTCTTCCGTCTCGAGCCCCAAGAGCGAAACCAGCGCCCGGTTGGCCATGAGAATCTTTCCTTCCGGCGTGCTCCGATACACGCCCTCCGGGACGTTATCGAACAGTGTCTGGTACCGCTCTTCGCTACTCGCCAGCGCCAATTTAAAACTCGTTATACGCGCGTTCAGGGCCCTCAACTCGCGTAGGGTATGCCCCTCGTAAAACCACCCCCACAACAGAGCGAACAGGGAACCAACTGAAACCACAAGCAATGCGCCGAAATCGAGTGTGGTGGGGGGCGTGAGGTGGGGAAATTGGTGGCCTGAGACGGTTAGTATGTACAACGTGCTGATGCCCAGCAGGTTGAGAATCGTGACGAAGACAGAAAACCGTGCTCCGATGGTCAGTGCTGCCGCGAGGGGAACAAACCCTAACCAGTAAAGGATCGGATCACGCATTCCAGCGTCGGTAAACGCTTGGAAGAAAATCACGAAACCGAACACCAAACAAATCACCATTCCCGGCCAGACGTAAGAGCGGGATATCTTGAGCACTCCGACGCAACCCGCGGAAATAATCCCACCTATGAGCGCGATGATTGACTGACCAATGAGCCCGTATGACCACAATTGCTGGACGAGCAGACCGTATGAGGGGATCAGTAGCAGGCCAAGTATTACCACAAACCGCGCTCGACGGCGAACGTCCAAGTCGCCGCGCAGAAGATGCCTAGGGAGGAACCCATCGACGAAACGCCGGAAGAAATGCACCGAGCGATTTCCGGTTACGTCATCTTCGGGTTGGATGGCGGCCAGCAACGCTGCGTCATCAAGCAGACGACCGGACTCCGCCGCTTCCAGAAGCTCAGGCTCAAGAAGTGATTTCTCGGACAAACCGAACGGATAGCTGATGGGAGCAAATGTCGGAGGCGCACAATTCTGCCCCAGGGAGGGCGAATTCGTAATGCGCGGTTGGTGGCGGATGTGGCTTCAGGGTTCTGACGCCCTATTCCACCACCTGCCCCATTGTGTGCATATGCCGTTCCATTTACGATGACTGTTGAGCTTTGGCCGTAAGGCTTCGGCTGTGAGATCCAAGCGTATTCAATAGGGCTTCGATTGAAGCGAAACCGGCTAAACCGTAGTTTTGGACGGCTTCGCGGAGTAGCGCGCGGCCTCTGCCACTTTGTGTATGAAGCTGCCCTTCGTTCTTGCCCGTCGGTTTGTAGCCGGCGAGACGCTCGACAAAACCCTCCCTGTCGTCGATCGTCTCCTCGCCGATGGCCTGTTCGTTACGCTCGACCTTCTGGGCGAGCACGTGGACGACCGACAGGCGGCCGAGGCCTACACGCACGACTACGTTGATCTCGTACAGCGCCTCGCCCACCGCCGCGGTGGCGGCGACGCAAATATCTCGATCAAGCTCTCCATGATCGGTCAGGTGATCGATCACGACTTTTGCGTTGCCAACCTCAAGCGGCTCCTCACCGTCGCGCGGCAAACGCATACGTTTGTACGGCTCGACATGGAGGACGGTGACCTCACGCAATCAACCATCAACATTCTTGAGGAAGTTCACCCCGACTTTGGTAATTATGTGGGTGTCGTCCTTCAGGCCTACCTCAAGCGAACCGAGCGCGACGTGGAACGGATGTGCGAGCTAAAAGCGCGCGTCCGCCTTTGCAAAGGGGCTTACCGCGAACCGCCCGAATTGGCGCATCAGGACATGGTTACGATTCGCGAACAATTCCGCCAATACATGCGGATGCTGCTGCTCCACGCGCGCTATCCCGGCATTGCAACCCACGACGACGAACTGATCAATGCCACCAAAGCCTTTGCCACCGAAGCGGCCATCGACCCCAACGACTTCGAGTTCCAGATGCTGTACGGCATCCGCGCCGAAACCCAACGGAACCTCGTAGCCGAGGGCTACAACATGCGTGTCTACGTTCCCTACGGTACCCAGTGGCTTCCCTACTTCTCTCGCCGCCTCCGCGAGCGCAAGGAGAACGTGGGCTTCCTCGTGAAGAACCTCCTCCGCAAATGACCTGCTTCATGACGTCGAACCGTATTCGCGTGGCTCTAACACTGGCTGTATGCCTACCCGCATTCGTGGGCGTGGCTGCGCTGTCGAGCGCCGAGCCTGCCGCTTCCGAGCCACGATTCGAGCTTCCCGTATACCTCGTGGCCCAGACCGACACCATTCCCAGGGTTGGCGTGCTCGACCCTAAGATCGGCGGCATATCCGCCGAGGCGATGGAAGCAGCGGGCGTACCGGTAGATATCCCCATTGAGCCTGTTGAACTGGTGTTCTCGCTGAACCGGTTGATGGTGCCTGTTGCCGGTTTCAACCCTGATGATCTGGATGATTCGTTCTACGCCCGCAGATCAGGCGGGCGGGCACACCAGGCCATCGATATTGCGGCGGATCGGGGAACGCCCGTCGTCGCAGTCTCAGATGGTTCGATCATCAGGAAGCACACAAACCGCCTCGGAGGCAACGTGCTCTACGCCCAGAGCCCGGACGGCCGGTACGCCTTCTACTATGCCCACCTCGACGACTACGCCCCGGGCATCGAAGTGGGACGAACCATCTTTCAGGGGGACACGTTGGGTTACGTGGGCAATTCCGGCAATGCGCGCTACACCGTGGCCCACTTGCACTTCCAGGTGATCGAGACCGGTGGCGGCCGGCCGGGGCAGCTCTACCGTGGCCGCAAGCTCAATCCGTACCGGCTATTTCGGAATAGCAATATCTACCGTACACGAACAGGACTTGCGCGAGGATAGGTGGACATCATTTTACCCGCAATCTCTGCCCAACACGCAAAGTAGTTGAACGCAGGTTGTTCAGTCGGCTGATAGCGCTAATCGTGGTCTCATGGCGCCGCGCGATGCCGTAGAGCGTGTCGCCCCGGCGTACGGTGTGGTAGCGCGGCCCTGCTTCGGCAGGCTCCTGATCCGGCGCTTCCAACTCCTCTCGCTGTTCCTCGGCGACCTCCGCTCCCTCTTCCTGGAGAAGCACGACGGGAACTTCGAGAGGATTATTGGGCTGTCCTTCCAGCCGCAACGTACTGCGCACAATGCGTACATCCGGCAGGCTGCTGACGTAACTAACCACGCGGTCGCGGGCGCCGAGCGTGGGTACGAGGCCCGAAAGAACCACCACGCCGTCGGCGGCCTCCACCGTTACGTCGTAGGCGCGCATCTCGGCGTGTGCGGCCAGCGCAAGGCGCACGGCGGTTCCGCGCCGTAGATCCTCAAGACGATCGGCCAATGAGATCTGCGCGCACACCGGCGCACCACATACCGACACAGCACAGAGCAGAACGAAAAGCGAAAGGGAGGCGAACCGCAATGTCATCGGAGAGAAAAGGCTTGCACGCCAGGCAAACCAATTTACACCCTCTCCGGCTCCACCTGCTTCCCTGTTTCCTGCTCCGCCATCCAGCGCTCGGCGTCGATGGCAGCCATGCAGCCCGTACCTGCTGCGGTTACGGCTTGCCGGTACACATGGTCCTGGGCGTCGCCGGAGGCAAACACGCCGGGTACGTTGGTGTGCGTCGAGTCCGGCCTGGTTTGGATGTAGCCGGTCTCGTCCATATCCAGCCAGCCACCGAAGATATCCGTGTTCGGCTTATGCCCGATGGCCACGAAAAAGCCCTTCACCGGCAGTATGCGCTCCTCACCGGTCTTCAGGTTCTGGATGACCAGACCGTCAACCTCCTTGTCGCCGAGCACGTCGTTGACCACGGTGTCCCAGATGAACTCGATCTTGTCGTTCGCGAAGGCCCGCTCCTGCATGATCTTGGAGGCGCGCAGGGTGTCGCGCCGGTGGATGAGGTAGACCTTCGTGACAAACCGCGTGAGGAAGAGTGCTTCCTCCATGGCAGTATCGCCGCCGCCCGCGACGGCCACATCTTCGCCCCGGAAGAACGCGCCGTCGCACGTAGCGCACGCAGATACGCCGTGGCCCAGCAGCCGCGCCTCGTTTTCGAGGCCGAGGTACTTCGCCGACGCCCCGGTGGAAATGATTACGGTGTCTGCGAGCACCGGCGTCGTCGCATCCACAACCAATCGGAAGGGCCGCTCCGAAAAATCGACCGCCGTGACCGTACCATGGCGCAGATCCGCACCAAAGTGGGCCGCTTGAGCCTCGAACTTCTGCATAAGCTCTGGGCCCATGATTCCATCCGGGAAGCCAGGATAGTTCTCTACATCCGTCGTCGTGATCAACTGCCCGCCCGGCTCGACCCCCAGGACGACGAGCGGCTCCAGGTTGGCGCGTGCCGAGTACAAGGCAGCCGTGAGGCCGGCCGGGCCGGTTCCGATAATGACGACGCTGCGGCGCTCGGCTCCATCAAAATCGAGGACCTCGAAAGCAGACAGGTCGGGCATCCCGTTGTTCATCTCTTTGTGCATGAAAAAGGAGGTGTACTGATACGAAAGAAGGATGGCCGCATGGCCATCCCTCATCTCGTAGCAAAGCTGGGCTCTCAGACTTCCTGGCTGACAAGGGCGTCGAGTTTCTCCGCCAGCACATTCTTCGGCACCACGCCAATCATCTGATCGACCGGGTGGCCATCCTTAAAGAAAATCAGCGACGGGATCGACCGGATGCCGTACTTCATGGCAACCTCTGGGTTGCTGTCGGTATCGAGCTTTGCAACCCGCGCCTTCCCTTCGTACTCGGCGGCGATTTCCTCAATAGTAGGCGCGATGACGCGGCACGGGCCGCACCAGGCAGCCCAAAAATCGACCAGAACAGGCAAATCGCTGTTGAGCACTTCCTGCTCGAAGTTGTCGTCGGTGACGGTGATGTACTTGGCGTTGTCGGCCATGCTGGTTGTGGAAGGCGAAAGAGGGGATTTGCGGCGGTTGAACGGGACGCTTGGCGTGGGGTTCTCTACCGTCTGTTGAGGTTCTGTGTGATATACGCTTTCGGGAGTCTGGCGGACTTAGGGTACCTACTGCGGTGGCGGCAAATCGGCTCATTTCCTCAATCTTATTCGTTACGAAGTCCCACTATGCGCCTCATAAGATCGGGACACTGATCTCGATTTTCCCCTCACCTCGCAACGCCCCCAAGTTCGCCAGACTCCTGGGTTCCCGCCGGACTGCTACACAAGGTTCGAAGGCTAAAGACCGGCCTGCCCCAGCCGATATCAACGATATCCGTCGAAGGCCTACATGGCACCAATATCCGCGTCCCATACGATTTGGCGCCGCTTCCGGCGGTCGTCTGCCCTACTCCTTGCTGTGTTGGCCGCAGGTGGGAGCATGGCGCAATCCTTAGATTTGAACGGGCAGCCAATACCGATTGCGAGGCTTCTCTTAGACCGGAACGGAGATCTCGTTCCTGATGCGGTAGGCGACACGGTGCTGATTGCCGGGCGCGCCACCGTTTCGTCGGGCCAACTCCACCGCAACTGGACGGAGGTATTCATTCAGGATGGAAGCGGAGGTATTAAACTGGTTGCATCATCGGGGGCCCCCACCATCGTGAGTGGTGACAGCGTGATTGCCCGTGGCCGCGTAGAGCACGAACTCGGTATGGCGCAACTCACCGATCCTGTCTTCCGAATAGTTGACGCACTACCTCGCCAGCTTTCGCCAGTAGTGGTATCCGAAATCAATGCGGACGGCCTGGAACGCTACGAAGGCAGCCTTATCGAAGTCAAAGGCACCGTGGCGGCGCGCGTACCCAACGAGGCTGGGGACAACCTGATTATTCTTGTGCAGGGCCAATTCATTAACGTATTTGCGTACGCCAACCGGCCGCAGCCCATCTCCTTCGAGGGCTATCAGGTGGGTGAGTATGTCCGTATTCGTGGCATAGCCGGGCAGTTCGACCGGGAGGCTCCGTTCAACAGCTCCTACCAGATTTTCCCCCGTACCGCGGAAGACGTAACGCGAGCGGGCCTTCCACCAAGCTGGTACCGCAACGCGGCTGTCGTCGTTGCTCTCCTGCTCCTGATAGCCGCAGGATGGGCCTTTGCATTGCGGAAACAAGTGCGTAGCCGTCTGTCGCAACTTCAGGTTTCCGAGACTCGATACAGCCATCTGTTCAATGCCGCCGGCGACAGCGTTCTCGTACATGCAGATGACCACGCGGCGGGATGGATCATTGATGCCAACATTATGGCGCAGCATCTACTGGGGTATACTACTCAGGAGTTCAATAAACTGACGCTGCGAAAGATGGCCGCAGACGGCGCGCTGCCGGAGCTTGAGCAGCACCTCCTTGACGCAAGAAAACACGGCGGAGCACTTCATACCATCGAGCTAAACACGAAGACAGGGAAAACCATTCCGTTCGAAATGCGGACGCACCGCCTGAATCTTGATGAGAAGGATGCATTCCTGTCCATTGCCCGCGACGTTTCGGCACGCCGGGCCTACGAGCAAGGCCTCATTGAAGCCAAGCACCGCGCCGAGGAGATGGAACAGCTAAAGAGCGCCTTCCTCATCAACATGAGCCACGAAATCCGCACGCCGCTGACGGCCATTATCGGCGCTGCAGAATTGCTGCACGATGAAGTAGATGCAGAGCAGCAGGAGTTCACCGATCTGATCGAACACGGAGGAAAGCGGCTGCTCAACACCCTGAACGCTGTCCTCGACTTCGCCCAACTCGATGCCAGCGAAGTAACCTTGCGGCCTGCACCGCTTGACCTGGTGAAGGAAGTCGAGGCCGTGATCGCTGAACTCAGAGCCGAGGCCGACACAAAGAACCTGCCCATCTACCTGGAAACAGACATGGAGGTACTCCCTGTTCTGCTGGATCGGGATGCGATCCGAAAGGTTCTCGGAAATCTCGTCGACAACGCCATCAAATTCACTACGGAAGGCTCTGTTCGGGTGACGATAGAGGCAAAATCCAACCTGATTCACCTGCACGTAGCCGATACCGGGGAAGGCATGGACGAGGATTTTCTGCCGCACTTGTTCACGGAGTTCAAGCAGGAATCGTCGGGCTTTGCCCGCAGCCACGAGGGCAACGGCCTCGGCGTCGCCATCGCCAAGCGCCTGGTGGATCTCATGGGCGGGCGGATAAGCGTGCTGAGCCGCAAGGGTGCCGGCAGCGTACTTACCGTAACACTTCCACGCACCCCAATTCCACCATTGGGCGGGGACGGGGCAACTGCTCAGACGGAGGCAACGGCCTCACCCATGGCCTCGGGAATGGTGGAGTGAAAAGGCTCCGCAAGAGCCTCCACAGACTCGTCGAGTACCGTAGAGCCCTCTACGGAAACGTGTAGTGTGCTTTCGCCGACAGTACCGATCCGAGTAGCTTGTGCACCGTGGCCTACGACGAGATCACCGAGCTCCTCGTGGAGCGTGGTATCCGGCCGGGCAGAGAAAACGATGCGCGATTGCGTCTCCCCGAACAGTAGGGCGTCCAGCCTGGCGGGCGCCGCATTGCTGAGTTGCACATCGGCGCCCAGGCCGCTGTGGATGCAGCTTTCCGCGAGGCACACGGCGAGCCCGCCGTCCGAGACATCGTGTGCGCTCTCGACGTAGCCGTTGTGAATCAGTGCCAACATGGCCGTGTGTACAGCCGCCTCTTCGTCGAGATCGAGGTGCGGGGCGTTGCCCGTGGTTTGCCCAAGCACCGCCGCGAGGTATTCGGAGCCCTCTATCCCACCCTTGGTCGTCCATGTTGCAGGCGAAAGCAGGAAGATGGCGTCGCCTTCGGATTTGAAGCCGGAGGTCGTGGTGTGGGCTTCCACATTGTCCACCAGGCCCAGCATACCGATGGTGGGTGTGGGGAAGACCGCGCCTTCGGGGCTCTCGTTGTAGAAAGACACGTTGCCGCCCGTTACCGGTGTGTTGAAGGCTCGGCACGCGTCGCCCATACCGGCAACAGCCTCCTTGAACACCCAGTAGACCTCGGGCTTGTACGGGTTGCCGAAGTTGAGGCAGTTGGTGATGGCGATGGGCCGGCCACCGGCGCAGACCACATTTCGCGCAGCCTCCGCCACCGCGATCTGTCCACCCTTGCGCGGGTTGAGGTAGACGTAGCGTCCGTTGCAATCGGTCTTGAGGGCGAGGCCCTTGTCCGTGCCTTTTACGCGAACAACGGCCGCATCCGTTGGGCCGGGGCCGGCAATCGTGTTCGTGCGCACCATCGTGTCGTACTGTTCGAATACCCAGCGCTTCGAGGCGATGTTGGGGCTGCCGAGGAGCCGCTTGAGCGCATCTCCTGCATCGTCCACGTCAGGAACCGAATCGGTGGAGAACGCCTGCACGGCATCGAGGTAAGCGGGGCGTTGGGTCTCGCGGATGTAGACGGGCGCGCCGCCTCCCAGCACAAGGTGCTCGGCAGGCACGTTGACCACTTCCTTACCGTGCCAAAGAACACGCACGCGGCCGTCGGCGGTGACCTCGCCAATCTCCTGCACATGCAGATCCCACTTGTCAAAAATGCCCTCGATCACTGCTTCCTGGCCCTTTTCAACCACCACGAGCATTCGCTCCTGGCTTTCGGAGAGGAGGATTTCGTAGGGCGTCATGCCCTCCTCGCGGACGGGCACGCGGTCGGCGTGAATGACCATCCCGCACCCGCCCTTCTCACTCATCTCACACGACGAGCACGTGATCCCGGCCGCTCCCATATCCTGAATGCCTACCACTGCGCCGCTGCGGATGGCCTCCAGCGTAGCTTCGAGAAGGAGCTTCTCCGTGAAAGGATCGCCCACCTGGACGCTCGGCCGCCTGGCCTCGCGGGCCTCGCTGATTTCCTCGCTGGCAAAGGTGGCCCCGTGTATGCCGTCGCGGCCGGTGGCCGAGCCCACGATGAATACGGGATTCCCGACGCCTTCGGCGATGGCGCTGGCCGTTTCGCCCACTTTCACCACGCCTACGCTCATGGCGTTTACGAGCGGGTTGCCTTCGTAGCTCGGGTCGAAATAGACCTCACCACCTACAGTAGGAACGCCGAAGGAGTTGCCGTAGTCGCCGATGCCACGCACCACGCCGTCAAACAAATAGCGCACGCGTGGATTATCGAGCGAGCCGAAGCGGAGGCTGTTAAGCGAAGCAATCGGTCGGGCGCCCATCGTGAAAATGTCTCGCTGGATGCCGCCCACGCCGGTTGCCGCGCCCTGATAGGGCTCTACGGTGCTTGGGTGATTGTGGCTCTCAATCTTGAACGCCACGGCCAGGCCGCCCCCAATATCCACGAGCCCTGCGTTCTCCTCCCCCGCGCCCACGAGCAGCGCCTCGCCGTCGCGCGGGAGGGTTTTGAGAATGGCAATCGAGTTCTTGTACGAGCAGTGCTCGCTCCACATCACCGAGTAAATCCCCAGCTCGGTGAATGTAGGCGTGCGGCCGAGTTTGTCCAGAATCCAACCGTATTCCTCCTCGGTGAGGCCGTGGTCGAGAGCTAGTTCGAGGTTGACTGCGGGCTCCCCGCTAAGCGAGCGGGGCCGGCTGTTGGGGAGGGAGACGGGCATAGCACGCTGCGACTAGCACAAAAGAAAGGGACGACCCGCCTACCGGGCCATCCCTTGAAGAGCGGACGGGAGGGCAAAACTACGGCCCTCAGGAATCCTCAACCGTGAATCAACGAATGAGCGTCACGCGGCGCTCGATCGACGCCTCGCCTGCCGTGGCGCGAATGAGGTAGATGCCTCCGGGGAGATCGCCGCCGCCGAACACAAAGCGGTGATCGGCGCCGGCAGCCAACGTGCCCTCGTACAGCACGGCCACGCGCCGCCCCGTCACATCGAACACTTCAACGGATACGTCGCGAGCCTGCTCCAGCGTCAGCCCGATTGTAACGGCGTTGTTGCTCGGGTTGGGGTAGGCAACGGAGAGATCGAAACCAGCGCCCGGCGTTTCGTCGTCCACAGAAACCGGGTTAATGATGTTGAGCTTCCAACCCATAATTTCATGAAGAATGGTAGAGCATTGGTAGTACAGAAGATCCGGTGCTCCGTTCGGCACGACGAACGTCACCGCAGCGTTGCCGTTAGCATGGTTCCCTGTTACACCGTCCATCCATTCGCTTGCGCCGCCATCTCCGCCTGTCGAACTGGTCGAGATAAAGAAAGCGTGGAGCGCGGAGACGTTGTTCATCTGGAAGATGTACGTCTCGCCGCGAATGAGAGTCAATTCAGCTCCTTGCACGCCGTCTACTTCAAAGACCTCGAAGTATGCGTCCGGATCGGGGTGGTCTGTATTCGCGACAACAAAAACCTGAAACGTCGTCTGGGCCATCAGGGTCGACCCCATCAAGAGCGTTGCGGCAACAACGATGATCTGGCGAAACTTCATGGTGAACCTCTTTGGATGGAGAAGGGGTTGATCTTGGCCTAACATACAACCCATCAGGGGTGCTCCCCTCACAGATCACTCACAACAAAGGCTGGGGCCTGGAAACCTACACGTACCACCCGACGAGAAGACGCGCCGGCTACGGGCGCGACGAGCGCGACGCAGAATAAGGGGAAGGACAAAGAGCCCGGAGTGCCGTCCAACGATGTGCGGCTCTGTTCAGAATCATTGGCAGGATGGGAAAGGCAATTACGAGTGCCCTGCGAAACCCGAGCGCACCTGCCACGAACTGAGTGATACTCGGACTGGCCGATCTCGCCGTATCATCGCGTTCATTGCTCTAACAAGTACCACCCCTGACGCACTCCCCCCTCCGCACTCTCGGGATCATACTCTCCCTCTGGCTCATGGTGTTCACCGCCGCGAGCCAGACGATTATCGTAACACCCATCCTGCCGCTCATCGGCGATGCACTGAACGTGCCGGAAGCCAGGTGGGGTCTGCTCATAACGGTCTATTCGATCTCCCTGGCTCTGGCGGCGCTGATCATGGGCCCTGTCTCCGACCGCATCGGCCGGCGGCGGATACTGTTGCTGGGGTCCGGCGCCCTGGCCGTTGCACTGGCGTTGCATGGGCTGGTGACTTCATTTGGCACCATGCTCGGCGCCCGCGCCGTGGCCGGGGCCTGCGGAGGCATTCTGAGTGGTGCGGCCGTCTCGTACGTTGGCGACTACTTCCCTTACGAGCGGCGTGGGTGGGCAACGGGGTGGGTGATGAGCGGCATCCCCTTCGGTATCGTACTGGGTGTTCCTATCGGGCGTGTATTGGCGGCGGGGCTTGGCTTCCTGACCCCGTTTGTCGCGTTCTCAGCGTTAATGGTTGGTGCCTTCGTGCTCATCCTTCTCGTCGTTCCACAACCCGAGGTTGACACGGAGCAGTCCCGGATGACCATTGTTGGAACTGTGACGAACTACGGCCGGCTCTTGTCGAAGCCGGAGGTCCTTGCGGCAGCGCTCACGTATTTCCTGATGTACCTGGGGCTGTCGCTGCTAGTGGTCTACCTGCCGGAGTGGCTTACCGTACATTTTTCACCGCTGGATGTCACTGTATTTGGGAAGCCGCTCACACTGGCCGGCCTCGACGTCGATTTTATCGCGACACTGTTTCTCGTCGGTGGATTGGCGGGCGTCGTTGCGGGACCGATGGCGGGCTCTTTCTCCGACAGAGTCGGGCGGAAGCCGCTAATCATCGTTGCGTGCATTGGCCTTATCATCGTCACGCTTGCCCTCACCTACGTGGTTACGGATCGTTGGGTGGCGTACCCGGCCTACATCGGCATTATGATTTTCTTTTCGATGCGGATGTCGCCGCTGCAGGCGCTGCTTACTGCGCTCGTCCCCGCAAAACAGCGCGGTAGTTTTCTTTCGCTCACCATCGCCATCGGGCAGATGGGGACGGCGCTGGGCGCGTTCGTGGCCGGTATCCTCTACGCCGGCGGGGGCTACCGCACTACCACGTTCGCTTCTGCCGCCACGGTGCTCTTGCTCGTGCTGCTGGTCTGGAGGTTCCTACCCGAACCCACCGAAGATGCCGTACAGCAGCCCGAACCGGTTGCTGCTTAGTCGGCGGCGGAAAGCGACGGCAGGAGTCCAGAGTACCAAGTTCCAAACTCCAAATCACAAAGGGTGCTTCATGAGACCGCTTTGAATTTTATACTTGAATTTTGGTACTTGGGGGGCTGTTGAACTACGTCATCCGATCCGGCGACAAGCCCTCCCCATCCTGTCCCGCACTGACTGCGGGACTGCGGGGAGCAGTATTTCAACAGCCTCCGAAAAGGTCTGCATTGCTGCGCGTTGCCTTCAAGCGGTCGACGAGGATAAGAACTACGCACCCCACCGAGCTGAGTTCAGTTAGCTTAAGATACGTAGTTACGTAGCTCGGATACTGCTAAATGCGAGCCTGTAATTAGTAGTATATCACTTTCCTGGGCACACTGGCAATACCACCCGATACCGTCTTCTATGTCTGCTACGTCCACGACAGAAACCCCTGTGGTTTGGAGGATCTCAGACAATACCGATTTTGACAACGCACGCGGCGACGGAAGGCCAACCGGAAGGGTGATCGCCTCGCGTTCCACCAGCAAGGTGGCCAGGGCAGCCACATCTTTATCCTCCATAACGCCGACGAGCGCGTACAACTGACCTTCTTGCTTCGGCTTCGCAAACGACAATGCCGCTAGCCATCCATCCGGGTTATGCGCCACGTCGGCAATGATGCGAGGGTGCCCGGACATCACCTCGCACCGGCCTCGGAGGCCGCTTCGTGCGACGACATCCGCTAGGCCGGCTCGCACGGCTTCCTGTTGGATGTCCGGCCACACGGTCTCCGCAAGCCTGACGGCCAGTGCGGCATTCCATGCCTGGTGGACGCCTGAAAGCTCAACGCTGAGTCCTCTGTACGCACGAACCGGCGTCTGCAGGTTAATTACGAGACCAGGCGGGGCGCTGTTAATGACCTCCATTGACGTCGATTCGCGCACGTCTTCGAACTTCGCTCCGGATTTCTGCGCTGTTTCTCCAAGTGCCGCAGATGCTGCCCCATCCTCAACTGCGGAAAGCAATGGAACGGTTGACTTGGCGATGCCGCCTTTCTCGCGGGCTATCGCCTCCAACGAATCGCCGAGAAACTCCGTGTGGTCCAGGCCGATGTGTGTAACGGCGCAGGCTCGTGGCGTCAGCACATTGGTCGCATCTAGCCGGCCGCCTAGGCCTACTTCAACAACGGCCAGATCGACATCCTCTTCAGCGAAATAAAGGAAACTCAGAGCTACGGAGGCCTCGAAGAAACTCGGTTCAATGCGCTTGATATCGCGCATGAATCGCAATACGGCATCCACAATCCACTCGTGTGGCGCAGGGCTGCCATCGATTCGCATGCGCTCGGCGAAATCAAACAAGTGCGGGGATGTATGAAGCCCGATTCGCTTCCTGAATGCCGTCCCGATGGCCGCTACCATCGATGCCGTCGATCCCTTCCCGTTCGTCCCGGCAACGTGGATGCTCTCTATCTGCTCGTGCGGATTGCCCATCGCCCCCAACAAGGCCCGCACCCGCTCCTGCCCCGGCTGGTACGCCGCCGCTCCCGCATGCCCGAACCGCGGCAGGGTGTAGAGGAGATCTAAAACGTCTTGGTAGGCCACACCGAAAGGGTAATGCAATCAAGGCGACGTGTAAAGATCCGAGCGCTGAACTGATATTCCCGTCAAGCAATTTCTTAGCGCCTTCTCCGCGGGGGCTGGGTTGTTGTGGAGCCTCTCGTGACGTGCCTCCAGCGCCTTCCGGTTATGCAGTTGCCTCATAGCACATGAATGTGGTGTGCTGCCTCCAATCAACCGCCCTCTTCGCCTTCTCGCCTAAGAGGCTGTTGAAAAACTCCACCTACCTGCGGCGGCGCCTCCTGCCCGATCTCTGCGTTGCGAAATACTCAACGAATCACCGATTCGCCTGCGATTTCGCGCCTTGATCTCGGCCAAGATTCGCCCGCCTCGCTTACGGCGTAGTATTTCAACAGCCTCCTGAGGAGGGGCAGAGTCGCGTGAAACGCGGCGAGGGGTGGTTGGTTACGGCAGGGGCACAACGGATGGCGGGTGCTAGTTTCGGCCGAGCCCACCTCACCCGCATGCCTCAATCGTACCGCCGCTCCGCGCTCTACACGCTCATCTCCGTTTTCTTTTTCTGGGGATTTGTAGCGGCTTCGAATACGATTCTCATCCCACTGTTCAAGCGGTATTTCGAACTGACGCAGGCGCAGTCGCAACTGGTGGATTTCGCGTTCTACGCCGCTTACTTCGTGGGATCGCTGCTGTATTTCGTGATCTCCCTGAGCGCGGGGGATCCCCTAAACAAGATTGGATATAAGAAGGGGCTCGTACTCGGATTGCTGATCTCGGCAGTCGGAGCAGCCGGGATGGTGCCGGCGGCCACGCAACAATCCTTCGCGCTAATGCTGACCGCCCTGTTCGTCATTGGGCTGGGTTTCGCGTTGCAGCAGATCGTCGCCAACCCGTACGTCATCGCTCTGGGAGATCCGGCGACGGGCGCGTACCGGGCGAGCTTCGCGCAGGGCGTCAACTCGTTCGGCACCACCATCGGTCCGCTCGTCCTCGGCTTCGCCATTTTCGGCACCATCGACACAGGCGGCGTGGACGCACCGCTCGACGCCGTCCGGGCGCCGTACATCGGGCTGGCTGTGGCGTTCCTCCTGTTCGCGCTGCTGATGGGCGTCTCAAAGTTGCCTCCCATCACCGTGGATGCGCTGAAAGAGCGGAGCCTCGGCGCGCTTCGCTACCCGCAATTGCTGCTCGGCATGTTGGCGATTTTCGTGTACGTAGGCACGGAAGTTGCGATCCAGAGCAACCTCCCCGAACTGATGCGCCAGCCGGAGATTCTCGGCCTGCCCGCCGAGCGCACGTCGCACTTCATTTCGCTCTATTGGGGCGGACTGATGATTGGCCGCTGGGCAGCGGCGGTTACTGTGTTCAACTTGAAGGGTACGACGAGAAACGTTGCAACGGTGATTGTGCCGCTCCTCGCGTACGGCGTCGTGCTTGTCGTCAACGCCATAAAAGGCAGCCCCATGGGCGACCTGATTCTGTACGCCCCGGCTGTGCTGCTGCTGATCGTCGGGTTCTTCCTCGCGCAGGAAAAGCCCGCGCGCACGATGATTCTCTTCGGCGGAGCGGGCGCCGCGCTTATGCTGTTCGGCTTGATGACAGACGGTCGTGTTGCCCTCTACAGCTTTGTCGCGGGCGGACTTTTCTGCTCCATCATGTGGCCGTGCATCTTTGCGCTCAGCATTGCCGGACTCGGTAAGTACACCAATCAGGGGTCGTCGCTGCTGGTGATGATGATCCTCGGCGGCGCACTCATCCCACCGCTCCAGGGGCTCTTGGCAGACAGCATCAGCATCCACACGTCGTATATCGTGCCGCTCGTCGGCTTCGTGTATCTCAGCGTATACGGCGTGCTCGTCGGCCGTGCGCTCATGAAGCAGGAGGTCGAGTATGGCGGGTAGATATTCTTCCCACTTACGTCATCCCCGTGAAGAGCCTGTGCCCGCGTAGGCGGGTATGGGGACCCATTCCACACGGCAGCGAATAGTTGAATACGAGCAGCGAATGAATGATAAGAGCGAAGTTGGAATCGACCTCGCCGTCGGCATCGACATCGGCGGGACCTCAGTGAAGGGGGGATTGGTGGATCGCGAAGGAACGGTCTCGAATCGTTTCACTCTGAAAACGGCCGACTTCGATAATCCTCGATCGCTGGTAGACGAATTGGCGGACCGGATCTTCAGCAATTCTGATAGAAGCGAACTGCTCGGCATCGGCATCGGCGCGCCGAACGGCAACTTCTACCGGGGCTCCATTGAGCACCCGCCGAACCTCGCGTGGAAGGGGGTGACGCCGTTCGCTTCGTGGATGGCCGAAGCGACGGGCGTGCCGTGCCTCCTCACCAACGACGCCAACGCGGCGGCGCTCGGCGAGATGCTCTTCGGCGCGGCAAAGGGGATGTCGGATTTCCTTTTCATCACGCTGGGTACCGGACTCGGCAGCGGCATTGTGGTCGGTGGCGAACTTGTTTACGGCCACGATGGAACGGCCGGGGAGATTGGCCACGTGATCGTTGAGCCCGAAGGTCGTCCCTGCGGATGTGGGCGACGTGGCTGTCTGGAGCAATACGCCTCGGCAACGGGCTTCGTGCTGACGTACCGCGAACTCAACCCGGATGCAGCGCCTGATATCACCTCTCGTGAGGTTTCCGAGCGTGCCCAAGCAAGAGAACAGGCTGCGTTGGAGGCGTTCGAGCAAACGGCCCGGATCCTCGGGCTCACCCTCGCCAACAGCGTCGCGTACACCCAGCCGGAGGCCATCTTTCTGTTTGGTGGACTTGCAGCCGCCGGCGATTTGCTCTTTGAACCTGTCAGAACACACTTTGAGGCCAACCTCCTGAATATCTACCAGGGCAAGACGGTCATCCTTCCTTCCGGCCTCTCCGAAAGCGATGCGGCGATCCTTGGGGCGGCGAGTTTGATCTGGCAAAACGAATCGTAGAGGCACGAAGAAAGTCTCCCCTGGAGGGGAGTACCCCCACCGAATGGCGGGGGGGAGGGGTGTTGCCACAATCTATATACACGCTTCCCTACCATTCCGACATCCCCCGCCTCCGCTTCGCTCCGGCACCCCCTTGAAAGGGGGACTATATGCGGGGAGTCGGTTCAAGGGCGAGATATATCTCGCACCTACAACCTCCTGTTGTGGCATCGACGACGATTCGGGATATTACTGAACCGCCAGACCCACCTAAAATGCCCAACCCCTCCCGCCGCGACTTCCTCAAACGAACAGCAGCCGTCGGTGCGCTGGCCGCCCTGCCTGGGTCGGCGCGGGCGGCAACAAAGCGCAGAAGCCGCCCCGTTGCCATCGCCACGTGGAAAAATCGCGGAGCCCTTGAGGCGGCCTGGAATGTGCTCGTCAGTGGCGGCTACGCGCTGGATGCCGTAGAGGCCGGCCTCCACATCCCCGAGGCCGACCCCAACGACCATTCAGTGGGCCTCGGCGGACGGCCGGATCGCGACGGCCGGGTGACGCTCGATTCCTGCATTATGGACGAGCGCCATCGGTGTGGCTCGGTGGCGGCCATCGAAGACATCCTCCACCCCGTGTCCGTTGCCCGCAAGGTGATGGAAGAAACGCCGCACGTCATGCTCGTCGGCGATGGTGCGCGACAGTTCGCCCTCGAACAGGGATTCGAGCGCACGAATCTGCTTACCGAGCAATCCGAGCAGGAATGGCGCGAGTGGATCGAAACCAATGATTACCTCCCGGCCATCAACAACGAACGGCGTGATTGGCCGGACGACAACCACGATACGTGCGGCATGATAGCTATCGATTCGGAGGGCCGTCTCTCGGGCGCGTGTACTACCAGCGGATGGGCGTACAAACTGCGCGGGCGCGTGGGCGACAGTCCCATCATCGGCGCCGGTCTGTTCGTGGATGGCGAGATCGGCGCGGCCACGGCGACCGGACACGGAGAGGAGATGATCCGCACGGCAGCAGCACACACGATTGTCGAGCGGATGCGGGGCGGGTTGGCCCCGCAAGAGGCCTGTCAACAGGCGGTGGAGCATCTGCGGCGCGTCACTCCCACGGATCCGGCCACGATTCAAGCGGGCCTACTAGCGCTAGACGAGAAAGGCGATTTCGGTGGTTTTGCTCTCCAGCGCGGCTTCACCTACGTCGTTGCACTACCCGATTCAGAACGGGAGCCTTCTGTAAAGGGCGAGATCACCGGCCGCGTTGCTGTTCGAGGCGGAACAATCTACGTCGTCGAAGCGCCGTACCTGCTGGGGTGATTGTGCAGCCTGCATACAAGAGTCGAGGTATTGGCTGGTCGCATATCCTGCGGCCGGCCGGCGTGTGTGGTGTCTTGGTCCTCCTGCTGGCCGCAACTACCGCTGGCGCACAGCAACATCGCCTTCCCGTCGAGTACTGGACACTCCGCTCTGAAGAGGGAGAGATCGGGCCGATCGATGCGCCGGTTCCGGGCGTCGTTCATACGGCGCTCCACGAGGCTGATGTGATTCCTGATCCCTACTTCGGCGACAACGAGCAGCGCCTGGCGTGGGTCGATTCGACGACGTGGGTTTACGAGACCATCATTGGCATCCCTCCGCTGATGCAAGAGCCCATGCTCGTTTTCGACGGGCTCGATACACTCGCCGACATCTACATAGACGACGAACTCGTTCTCTCGGCAAACAACATGTTTCGGCAATGGAGGGTGCCGCTCGACCCCGCGATAGAAGCGTTCGACGTGCGCATCGTCTTTCATCCTGCGGCGCTGGAAGCCGAGCGGCTCGCCTCGGAGTATCCCTATCCTCTCCCCGAGAGTCCGCGAATGTTTGTCCGAAAAGCCGCCTACCACTTTGGCTGGGACTGGGGGCCGCGCTTCGTAACCGCCGGGCCGTGGCGAGGAGTTTACCTGGAGGATGCCGCCCTCCCGCGACTCGAAAATGTCTACCTTCGCACCCTGCGGATTGATCCAGCCAGGGCCTACGTTGAGATCGTAATGGAGCTGCTGAATGTGGAGGACGGCCAGGTACAGGTGGTCGTCGAGTTGAATGGTAATGAGTCCGTTCGCACCACGGTGGATCTCGATGCCTCGGACACAGAAATCTTCATCCCGTTTGTGCTAGATGATCCGCAACTCTGGTGGCCGCGGGGCTCTGGGGAATCGACTCTTTACGATATGGAAATCGAGGTGACAGTCCACGGCCATACCATTCGCGAGCGCCAACGCATCGGCATCCGAACCGTCGAGATCAACCAGTCCGATGGAGCGTTTGCGTTCGTCATAAATGGCGAGATAACCTTCGTAAAGGGATCTAACTCGGCACCGATGACGAGTTTTTTTCCCAGCTTCCGAGGAGCGCTACCGAACTGTACTTCAAGCCGCCGCCGATGCCAATATGAACATGCTCCGCGTTTGGGGCGGTGGCGTGTACGAAGACGACCTCTTCTACGATTTGGCCGATTCGCTGGGCATCATGGTCTGGCAGGATTTCATGTTCGCGAACGCGCTCTATCCGGATACCGACGAGTTTCTCGCCAACGTTCGGGAAGAGGCCACGCAGCAGGTTTCGAGGCTCCGGAGGCATCCTTCCGTCGTTCTCTGGTGCGGCAACAACGAGATCAGTGAGGGCTGGCACAACTGGGGATGGCAGGAAGCGCTCGGTTATTCCGAGGCCGTTTCCCACGCCGTTTGGCAGGATTACCAACAACTCTTCGCCGAGCTACTTCCAGATATTGTCAGCGAGCACCACGAGGGTGCTCCTTACTTGCCTTCATCACCGTCGAACGGATGGGGCCGCGACATTGCCTACGAGGAAGGAGACGTCCACTACTGGGGCGTCTGGTGGGGCCGCGCGCCGTTCGAGACGTACCGTGAGAAAATCGGGCGCTTCAACAGCGAGTACGGGTTTCAAGCCTACCCCATTGAGGCGACAGTCCGCACCTTCGCTAACGATCTCGGCGAGGACTCAGACGCCTTCCGCAACCACCAGAAGCATCCGAACGGCGAGGAGTGGCTGCGCGAGTACGCTTTGATGACGTTCAGCTACGTGCCGGAGGACCCCGGCCTCTGGCGATACATGACGCAGGTGATGCAGGCCGAGGGCGTCGGGATGGCGATAGCTGGCCACCGCGCGAACAAACCCCGCACGATGGGCACGCTCTACTGGCAGTTGAATGATGTCTGGCCGGTGATTTCATGGTCGAGCATGGATATGTTCGGGCGCTGGAAGCCGCTCCATTACCGCGTTCGTGATCTGTACCAGACGCTGTTTGCGGAGGTCTACCAGGACGGCGACAGCCTTCGCCTTCGGGTGGTGAGCGATAGCCTCCTTCCGGTTTCCGGTCGAATACATGTGGAAGCGTTCGATACGCACTCAGGCCTCGTATGGGCGGATTCGATGGCTGTCTCCATTCCGGCCAATGGTGGGGTAGATGTGGTGCTGGATCGCCGCGATGTGATCGCGATACCCGACGAGCGACTCGTCTTCCGCATCGTGGTCTTCGATGGCGAGCGCCGTATTCTTCGTGCAACCAGTTCACTGTCGCCGCGGTGGGATCTGAGCCTTCCCGACCCGGATTTGCAGATGCGTGTCGAGAACCATCAACTACGGGTGGCGGCGGCTCGCCCCGCTCTCGGCGTCTGGATAGAGGACACCGAGCACGGTGTGAATCTCCCCCTCAACTACCTCGATCTTTTCCCCGGCGACGCGGTGGAAATTGATCTGCCGGAAGCAGTTGATGTCGAGGCCCTCACTTTGCGCTCCATCTACGATCTCCAGCGGCCGTGACCAAACCGCGGACCAAACCCCCCCGCGCAGACGACGCACTCCTGAAGCAGGCCGAGAAGCTGGCCATCGCTGAGACCCAGCGCCACATCTTCCTCTGCGCAGACCAAACCAAAGTGCTGTGCAAAGGAAGAAGGCCTCGCATCCTGGCACTACATGAAAGAAAGGCTCATCGAACTCGATTTGATCGGCTCAGGCGGTATCTATCGAACATAGGCGAACTGCCTCCAGATATGCATTCGCGGCCTCATCGCGGTGGTATATCCCGAAGGCGCGTGGTACCATTCCTGCACACCCAATGTCCTCGAACAAATCATCCTGGAGCACTTGATTAGCGGGGTGGTCGTGGAGGAGTTTCTCATTGCTGAGCATGCACTTCCAACCAGCAGTCTTCCCCTCGAAGGCGGGGACCCATTCCGCAATTCAGCGAAGAGCCGCGAGGCTTGAAGAGATGGGTCTTCCAGGAGTCCCTTTGCATAGCATTTTCGTTCGTTATGCACGTTTTTTCGACCACCCCCAACCCGTTTTCCCTCGCGCTTCTCGCCGCCGCAACGCAACGCGTTGCCCTGTCCAGGAGGGGAGATGCACAAGACCCCACTAGCATATGAGACACGTTCTGCAACTGGTCGCTCTGGCTTCTCTGGTTTTCCCAACTGCCCACGCCCAATGGACCGGCCTCGTCGATCCGTTCATCGGCACGGGCGGCACGGGGCACACGTTCCCCGGCGCGACGACGCCCTTCGGGATGGTTCAGCTGAGCCCCGACACCCGAGTGGATTCGTCATGGGAGGGTTGCGCGGGCTACTACTACACCGACCCGCATATCTACGGCTTCTCGCACACGCACCTCAGCGGCACCGGCATCTCCGACTACGGCGACGTGATGTTCATGCCGTTCTACGGTGAGGCGTCAGTCGATCCTGAACACTACCGCTCCACCTTTCGGCACGAGACGGAGGAAGCCTCGCCCAGCTACTACGCCGTCACGTTGGATGACGAAGACATTCGCGTGCGTCTCACATCTACCACGCGGGTAGGACTTCAGGAATACACCTTCCCACGTACAGGGTGGATCAATGTCATCCTCGACCTCGCGCACCGCGACCGCCTCACGGAAGGCCGCGCCCTCGTCGAGAACACTTTCGACGTGGTTCAGGGGCTTCGCCGGTCGTCGGGCTGGGCGGAGGACCAACTCCTCTTCTATCGCTCGGAGTTTTCCAGACCCTACGACGAGGCCATCGAATACGACGGCCCGGAGGGCACGAGGCAGATGGTCTTCCGCTTTCGGGTGGAGGCGGGCGAAAAGCTACTTATAAAGACGGCGCTCTCCAGCACGGACTTGACAGGCGCGCTGCGCAACCTGATCGCCGAGATGCCGGGATGGGATTTCGAGGCCTTCCGGGAGGCCGCGGAGGCCAACTGGAACCGCGAACTCGGCAAGATTGAGATCAAGGGAGGCTCGGTTGAGGAGCGGACCAACTTCTACACGGCGCTTTACCACACGATGATCGCGCCGAACATCTGGAGCGATGTGGATGGCCAGTACCGGGGCCACGACGGCGAAATACACCGCGCCGACCACGACGTATACACGGTGTTCTCGCTCTGGGACACCTTCCGAACGCTCCATCCGCTGCTGACGCTCATCGCCCCCGACCGCACGCGCGACTTCGTCCGGACGATGCTCCTCATCTACGAGCAGAGCGGGAGGCTGCCGGTCTGGGAGCTGGCCGCCAACGAAACAGACACCATGATTGGCTTCCACTCGGCACCCGTCATTGCCGATGCGTACATCAAGGGGGTTGACGGATTCGATGCGGAGTTGGCGTTGGAGGCCATGATCGCCGCCTCCCAGCACGATGAGTTCGGCCAGCCGGAGTTCAACGAGCGCGGCTTCCTCTCGATAGAGGACGAATCGGAGTCCGTTTCGAAGACGCTGGAGTACGCCTACGACCACTGGGTCATCGCGCAAATGGCGAACTGGCTGGGGCAAGACGCGGTGGCCGAACAGCACCGTAGGCTCTCACTCGGCTACCGCAACCTGATTGACCCCGACGGGTTCATGCGGCCCCGCCGCAATGGGGGATGGCTCGCTCCCTTCGATCCACGCGAGGTCAACAGCCACTACACGGAGGCCAACAGTTGGCAGTACTCGTTCTTCGTCCCGCACGACATCGGGGGCTGGATGGAGTTGCTCGGCGGGTCGGAAGCGCTCGAAAGCCATCTAGACGCCCTGTTTTCCGCTCCGATGAACACGACCGGCCGCAACCAGGCCGACATCACGGGCCTCATCGGCCAGTACGCACAGGGCAATGAGCCCAGCCACCATTTTGCCTACCTCTACAATTACGTAGGCGCGCCGCACAAGACGCAGCAACGCGTTCGGCAGATTCTAACGACGCTCTTTCATCCGGCGCCCGATGGCCTCCCGGGTAACGAGGACTGCGGTCAGATGAGCGCATGGTTTGTGATGAGTGCGATGGGCCTGTATCCGGTCACGCCAGGCACGACGAGCTACGCGCTTACGACCCCGCTTTTCCAGCGCACGACGTTGCGCCTGGAGAGCGGTACGTTCTCAATCTCAACCAGAGGACTCGGCGCCTACATCGCCGATGCACGGATGAATGGCAGTGAGTACGAGCTCCTCACGTTGGAGCATTCGGATCTGACAAACGGTGGAGAGCTGAGTTTTGAGCTATCGACCCAACCGGCCGAGTGGGGCCTGATGGACTCGATTCAGGAAGTGGAAGACGACGGTTTCGTTCTCGCGCCGGTCGTCACACAGGGCGAGCGGTCGTTCCGTGGCGAGCAGATGGTGGCAATAGAAAGCCTCGATCCCGATTCCGGCATTCACTTCACGCTGGATGGCTCAACCCCAACGGCTCTTTCGCCACGTTACCAAGGGCCGTTTCCGATCCTCAATACCACAACGCTCCGTGCCATCGCGGTGGACGCGAACGGCAACTGGAGCGCCGAAACCCGCGCCGAGTTCATCCAGCGGCCCAATGACTGGACGATCACACTCGATTCCGAATACGCACCCCAATACGCGGCCGGAGGCTCCGAAGCCCTCATCGACGGCATCCGGGGCGACGAAGAGTGGCGCAAAGGCGACTGGCAGGGTTTCTATGATCAGGATGTCGTAGCCACCATCGACTTCGGCGAAGCCCGGTCCATCACAAATGTGTATGCCAGTTTTCTGCAAGACACGCGTCCGTGGATCATTTTCCCTCGTGAGGTGATCTTCGAGGCATCCGTCGATGGCGAGGTGTTCACGGAACTTCTGCGTGTGGATGCGCCGCTGCCACCCGACCACATGGAGGCCGTCACGGCAGAGTTCGGAGGTGGCATTGGTGATGTACTTGTCTTGGCCCGCTATATCCGGATGCGCGCTGTTACTTATGGTCCACTGCCGGAGTGGCACCTCGGCGCGGGTAACCCGGCTTGGGTTTTTGTTGACGAAATGTGGGCGGAGTGATGCCGGTATCAGATAACTCATACCACCCCATCTCGTGCAGCTTCCACGACCGGCTCGAAGCCCTCGGCCCTCTGTCCCCGCGCTAGCCAGTGATTGACTACTACTCTGAGATCAATGTCATACCGATTGCTGTTGGATCAATACCCGGCGGAAGCTGAGTAGTGGAATCATAAGTGGCGTCGTCTAGATTGGGCCAATCCAGATTCCCGGACCCGGTCAGGATGGCCTTGATAATGTTGATCTCACCCAGGTTGGCCCCTCTCAGGTCGGCCCCGCTCAGGTTGGCCCCGCTCAGGTCAGCCTCACCCAGGCCGACCAAGGTCAGGTTGGCCCCGCTCAGGTTGGCCCCACTCAGGTCGGCCCCGCTCAGGTTGGCCTTGATCATTTTGGCCTCACCCAGGTTGGCCCAACTTAGGTCGGCCCCGGTCAGGTCGGCCCCGGTCAGGTCGGCCTCACCCAGGTCGGCCCCTTTCAGGTCAGCCCCTCTCAGGTCGGTACAGGACAAGTCAGGGGCTTCGCTCAAAGGATCTTCTACAGTCCTGAGCCCAGTGGGGCAGACTTCCGAAACATCATCAATTTTCTGGACGCAGCCGGGCCCGACGAGGGCCAGCGCCATCACAATCGGCAGGACGAGAAGCCGCGCATGCGAGAGCATCAATCCTTTCATAGCTATGAACCGGCTACTCAACAAGCTACGTGGCTAGCCGAGCGCTAAACGAATCGTACTTCCAACGTCAGCGGGCGGGTTCCACATCACCCGAACCCATGATGGAGCGGTTGATGTGTGGCTCACCGATGTAGCGCACATCGCCGGACCCTACGATGCTGGCCGAGAGGCTCTCGTTCACGTTCACGAACACATTGCCACTCCCGGCAATGCTGACATCGGCCTCGTTGACGGCTAGTTCATCGAGATGGGCGTTGCCACTGCCTGCGATGCTAATCTCTAGTTCGTCGGCCTGTCCGTCTATCACCACGTCACCCGAGCCTGCGATGCTTACCTCAACAGAGTTTGCGTCAAGACCGCCGAGCACAATGGAACCAGAGCCCGCGACGCTCGCTTCAAACGAGCCGGCGTGAATGCCCTCGGCTTCAATCTGCCCACTGCCAGCAACGCTCACGCCTTCCAGCGAGACCACGCCAACATAGAGGCGCAGCGGCCGGTTCGGACGAAGGCTGGTCCGGCGCGGCGCACGAATTTTGAGTTCATCGCCGTCGCGCTCCACGATGAGCGCGTCCACGATGTTGTCGTCACCTTCTATGCGGAGCGGCGCTTCGCGCCCGACTTCGATGACGAGGGTGCCCGGGACCGATAGGGAAATCTGGTGAACACCTTGCGCTTCCTCGCTGCGGCTACCAGGCGAACCCGAGCCGTCGATTGTTTGCGAGCGCTGGGCAATGGAGGGTGTCGCATAGCTACCGAGGAGCAAGAGTGCGAGCAGGGAGTAGAGGGAAAGGCGCATGACCGTTTGGGTAGGTAAAAAGGGGGAAACCGGACGTAAGCAGCGCCCGACCCGTGTGCAAACGGAATAGCGCGCCGGAAGGTTACACTCTACAAGTAATTTGGACTCCAATCCTCCCGCCTGCCACCTTGACAGTCTTCGTAGACTGGTACGAAATTGGAGTTTGAGAATGGCGTAATCGCGACACTCACGCATCACTTATGAACCTCCAGAAGTTTACCGTCAAGGCGCAAGAGGCCGTGCAGGCCGCGATGGAGATCGCCCAGAGCCACACGCATCAGGGCATCGAGACGCCGCATCTGATGAAGGCCTTCCTCCAGGAAGAGGGTGGGCTCGTCACCACGATCCTGCAGCGCCTCAACGCCAACATCGACTACATCAGCACGAAGACCGACGAGGCGCTGGAGAAGCTGCCCAAGGTCAGCGGCGCGTCCGTGACCGGGCAGTACGTGGGCAACGAGCTGAATAAGGTCTTCGACCGGGCGCTGAAAGAAGCGGACAAGCTCGGCGACGCCTACGTAGCTACCGAGCACCTGTTGATCGCGATGGCAGAGGCCAAAGACGCCATTGCGGAGGCCCTCGCCAATCAGGAAGTCACGCGAGAGCGCATCCTGGAGATTCTGAAAGATGTGCGCGGCGGCCAGAGCGTGATGGACCCGTACGCCGAAAGCAAGTACGACGCCCTCAACCGCTACGCGCGCGACCTCAACGACCTCGCGCGGAAAGGCAAAATCGACCCCGTCATCGGGCGCGATGAGGAGATCCGCCGCGTGCTCCAGATCCTCTCGCGGCGCACCAAGAACAACCCGATCCTCGTTGGCGAACCGGGCGTGGGGAAGACGGCAATAGCCGAAGGCCTCGCCATCCGCATCGTGCAGGGCGACGTGCCCGAGGGCATCAAAAGCAAGCGTGTCCTCGCGCTCGACATGGGCGCACTCATCGCGGGCGCGAAGTACCGGGGCGAGTTCGAGGACCGTCTCAAAGCCGTGGTCAAGGAAGTGACGGATGCCGAGGGCGAGATCATTCTGTTCATTGACGAAATCCACACTCTCGTAGGCGCGGGCGCCGCTGAGGGCGCGATGGACGCCGCCAACATCCTCAAGCCGGCACTCGCTCGCGGAGAACTGCGCGCCATCGGCGCGACGACGTTGGACGAGTACCAGAAGTACTTCGAGAAGGACAAGGCGCTGGAGCGGCGTTTCCAGATGGTGCTCGTCGCCGAGCCCTCCGTGGAAGAAACGGTGGCCATCCTGCGCGGCATCAAGGACCGCTACGAGGTCCACCACGGCGTCCGCATCACGGACGGCGCCATCGTGGCTGCCGCCGAGCTATCGGATCGCTACGTCACCAACCGCTTCCTGCCCGACAAGGCCATCGACCTGATCGACGAGACTGCGTCGAGACTGCGCATGGAAATCGACTCCATGCCGGAGGAGTTGGACGCGGTAACGCGCGAGATCACGCAGCAGGAGATCGCCCGGGAAGCCGTCAAGCGCGAGGGCGATACAAAGCAGGAGGAGGAAATCACGAAGCAGTTGGCCGACCTCGAAGAGGAGCGCGGCCGGCTGCATGCCCGCTGGGAGCAGGAACGCGACCTCGTGCAGACCATCAAGGACCGCAAGGTGGCCATCGACGCGTTCAAGACGAAGGCCGCCGATCTCGAACGGCAGGGCGATTATGGCAAGGTTGCGGAGATCCGCTACGGGCAGATTCCGACCCTGGAAACCGAAATCGAGGAAGCAACGGCGAAACTGGTGGAAGCCCAGAAGAACGGCGCGATGCTCAAGGAAGAAGTGGACGCCGAGGACATCGCGGGTGTGGTTTCGCGCGCTACGGGCATCCCCGTGACCAAGATGCTGGAGACCGAGAAGGAGAAGCTGCTGGATATGGAAGCTGCGCTCGAAGAGCGCGTGGTGGGCCAAAGCGAGGCCCTCGAGGCCGTATCGAACGCCGTCCGGCGTGGGCGCGCGGGCCTGCAGGAAGCGAGCCGCCCGCTGGGATCGTTCATCTTCCTCGGCTCGACGGGCGTGGGGAAAACTGAGCTGGCCAAAGCCCTCGCCGAGCAGCTCTTCGACGACGAGCACGCGGTCGTCCGCATCGACATGAGCGAGTACCAGGAGCGCCACACCGTGTCGCGCCTCATCGGTGCGCCTCCGGGATACATCGGCTACGACGAAGGCGGTCAGCTTACCGAGGCCGTCCGGCGGCGCCCGTACTCTGTCGTTTTGCTGGACGAGTTTGAAAAAGCCCATCCGGAGGTGTTCAACGTTCTCCTGCAGGTGCTGGACGACGGCCGCCTGACCGACGCGAAGGGCCGCACCGTCGACTTTACGAACACGCTCATCATCATGACGAGCAACCTGGGGTCGGATCTCATCCGGCGCCGGATGGAAATGGCCGAGGACGGGCAGCTATCCGACACCGAGATGGAAGGGCTACGCCTCGACCTGAACAACCGGCTCAAGGAGCAACTCCGGCCCGAGTTCATCAACCGGATCGACGAAATCATCGTGTTCCGGTCGCTGGGGCGCGAGGAGATCCGCCGCATCGTGGAGATCCAGTTCGAGCACATCCGTGCGAGGGCCGAGAAGAACCACGGCCTCAAGCTCGTCCTCACCGACGAGGCCAAGGACCGCCTGGCCGCGGAGGGCTTCGACCCCGTCTTCGGCGCCCGGCCCCTCAAGCGCGTCCTCCAGCGCCAGATCGCCAACGGCCTGGCCGAGCAGATCCTCGCCGGCTTCGTCCGCGACGGCGACACGGTCGTGATCGACGCCGCCCCCGGCGGCGAAGGGGTTACGCTGACGACGGAGGCTTCAGGGGAAGAGGCTGCCGCGACGAACGGGCACCCCGCATCAGGCGCGGGGCAGGCGTTGATGGCCGAGGGTGGGGAGGCATGATTTCGTCGATTATGCCAGATTCATGAACTGAAACATATGAGCACGATACCCGTATAAAACACTACAAATCGTAATTCTTCACAAGTAAATATGGCACGCCTCAAAAATCCTGCTACTTTTTCAGCTCACTACGGAGTAAGTCCAAAAGAAATGGTAAAACTTGGTGTCCTCAATCCAACTTTGGCGATAGACACCAAGCTCTTCATTGATCCATTGTTACTAGCGCACAGCAAACACTCTGAAATGAACTCCGTTGCTGTCGCTCAGTATACCAACCATTTTCAAACCATAATTTCTCTTCTGCAGGCTTCCTCGATGAAGGGAGACGTTGCATGGAGGGGAGCTATCAAGCTTTTTCAATTCCATGAGGTGAGTGGTACGTGCTTGGGCTACGGTTCGTCAATCAAAGGCAGTGCGTTTGGCGAGAAACTGACGGCTGACGTGATGAGAACAGCCAAGGAGATAGTAGATCTCGGCGTCCGCGACCCCAATCTATTTGTCGCCCTGGCCTTGTTTGAAGAAGGCGTCGGACCTGATCGAATCAGTGACATGACAACCAACGTGATTATCGACGCGTTGGCTCAATTCAACACTCGTGTACTCACGTCGCTGGGCGTTCCAACCAAGCGATTCAACATCCTTGGCCGAAGTATTCGGCTGGCAGAAAATCCATTTGAGTCGAAACCTACGCCTGTCATTCTTGTGCCAACGGACGTGTTGAAAGAACTTCCTCTCGCCACGGACTGGGATGATGTCGCTGACGCTGCCTCCCACAATTCGATATTGCGAGACCGAGTCAACCAACATATTGGACATCTGTGGGCGACCAGGGCGAAGCGCAACAAACGGTTGCTGCGTGATCAAGCGATGTCTAGTGCGGCTGGCTTCAAGACACTACTTGATGTACTACAGGGAGCGAAGAATCAACCTTACGATCCGATCTCCGATCCTTCAGGACTACGCCGTTGGGCAGAGGAGGCCAAGGCAATTGCCGAGGCTAACCCGCTTTCACTAACGGCACCAACGGATCTTGATTTGGGAGGTGTCTACGATTTGGTTAGACAGATTGTTGACCAGTTTCGTCAACTGGTTGAAAACAATGGGTTGGCAAAGAGTCTTTGGCGCGACTCTAAGCACCTCCCAGAACAGTATGCACAACGACTGTTTTTTGCTGTGGCATACGCCTACTGTCAGGCGAACAACCTTGATATCTCTCCTGAAGCGGATTCTGGCCGTGGGCCTGTAGATTTCAAGGTATCCAGAGGTGGAGACAGTAAAGTCTTAGTCGAGGTCAAGCTGTCAACCAACACAAAACTTGTTTCAGGCTACTCGAAGCAATTAGAAGCATACAAGGCTGCTGAGCAATCGAGCCGCGCTATTTATTTAGTCTTGGATGTTGGGCGTATGGGCAGGAAGGATCAAGAATTGTACAAGTTGAGGAACGAGGCCTCTGCAGCAGGAGATCCACTTTCCGATATTGAGATTGTGAACGCTATTCCCAAACCCTCTGCGAGTAAACTATAGTAGGGTGGTCTGATACAATTGTCGTGCAAGTCGTTCATATGGTCAAACGAATGAGAATCAACTTAAAGTCGAAATGTTACCTGCCCATTATATTACTGATCGCTATCGGAGATCCCGCCGCGGCACAACGAGGATCTGAGTTCGAAGGCCCCTCCGAAGACATCACCGCCATCCTCGCCCAATCGAGAGCCTTGTCGGAGGCCTACATGGCGGGAGACATAGAGGCGCTGGTAGCTGTGTATGCGGAGGACGGGATAGCCGCTCCGGGTGGGAGCGAATTCGTCCGGGGGCATGATGCTTTATTTGAGTTGTGGTCGCTGCCGGAAGGCCGGGTGGTTACGCATCACCAGGCAACGCCAGTCGAACTAAAGGTCCACGGAGACTTCGCCTACGATTGGGGCTATTACGAGGGCGCGGTCACGCAGGACGGCGAATCCCGTCCGCCCTTTCGGGGCAAATACCTCGTCGTCTGGCAGCGGGATCCGGACGGCGTCTGGCGCATCGCGCACGACATGTGGAACTCGCTGCCTTCCGAGGACTAGCACACATGCTATATTCTTAGCACATCTAGTCCGCGCCGCCATGCCGCTCCGTCTCTCCTTCGTTCTTGCTGTTCTATTGATAGGCTGCGCCTCCGAGCCCGATCACGCTGCCGCGCCAGCGGACGTGGACTCTCCTTCACCCCTTGTCGGTACCTGGGTAGCAGAAGCATTCGGTGGCGAAATCCATGAAAGATGGGAACCGGGCCCAGATGGCTCGATGATGAAATCGGAAGGCTACTTCATCGCCGCCGGCGACACGTCCTATTCTGAAACCGTTGCCATCGGCGAGCTTGGCGAGACGACCTACCTGATTGCGCATCCGTCTACGGGCGGCGTGATGGTCTGGGAGCAGACAGACGCTTCCCCGACCGGTATGACCTTCGAGAATCCGAACAACGCGAATCCGTCGCGGATTGTCTATCGGTTCGATGGGGACGGAGCATTCACGCGTACGCTCTACGGAATGGAGAACGGCGAGGAGACCGTAAACGAATTGAATTTCACCACGCGCTAGCTCCGTTCTTCGTGGGCTTCAGCGCCCTCTTCTTTTGGAGCCTCGCTTACGATCATCCGGCATTTCTCGTTCTGGACTAGCAATTATGTACGATGCACGTCCGCGTCTCCGGCATATTTGTTGACGATCAGGCCAAAGCCCTCGCGTTCTACACTGAGAAGACTAGGAATCCATTCCGGCCGTGCAGTTCGTGGAAGACCCCGAGCCGGACTACGTCGATGTAGACATCGACTCGCTGCCCTACGACGAGTCCGGGTAGCCGCCGATACAAAAAGACCGCGACCACCCCTCCTTCATGGAGAGGCAGCCGCATCGGATACGCTGCGTCACACGACGCTAAGATCTGGCGTTACCTAGATCCGCCTAGCAGAGCGAAGCCGCGACCCTGCTGTGGTGCCGGATGTGCCAGGGCGCCCTCGCAGCCGAGATCGATCCGGCTCTGCGTGTCGTTGTTTGGGAAGCAGTTTCCGGAAGGCAACGATGTCGGGCTGTGTCGCGCGAGGTTCGGGTCGTAGAGCCCTCTCTCCAGGAACATCGTGATGTCGTCGATCTCATCCTCGGTGAGATTCAGCGGGACGAAGAGCGGATCGAGACGATCCACCGGTACGTTCGTTGTTTGCCGAACCGCTACATTTTTATACTCAACGACTTCGCGAATTGAGGAGAACGTCGAACCGTGGCCAAGGAAAGCGCCGTCGGCGAGGTTATAGAGTTGAGGAACCTTAAACCTGTAGCGGTCCGCATCAACCTGCGTGAAGCTCGCGCGTCCAAGGTGGACCGGATCCTTCGGATTGAATGGGCTGAAGACGCCGGGGCCGAGCAGCTCGCCCATGCCGAGGGCGCGGAACGACATATCGGCAAGGGACGGGCCGTTGTGGCAGGATGAGCAGTTGGCACGTCCGAAGAAAAGAACGGCGCCACGCTTCTGTGCTTCGCTCATTGCTCCCGTTTCACCCCGAAGCCAACGCTGAAACGGAGCCTCGTCGGCGAGGACGGTCCGCTCCCAGGCGCCGATCGCGAGACCGGCCATCTCTCTTTCAGCTGGTACAAGAGCCGCGTTGGTAGCCTGAAACCCAGGAAAGGCTGCATCGAACATCGTCTGATACTCGGGGTAGTCCTGCAGTAGCTGAGCCGCGCCATCTGCCATGCGGTGCACCGCCAGTGCAGCGACTGCCTGCGTCTCGATCCCTTCGTACCCAAGGGTGTTGACCTCAATCGGCGTATCCACCGTCCACTCCGACTCGGTTCCAGCGTTGATGCCAGTAGCACCGAACTGGCCGTTCCAGAGGTTGGCTTCCTGGTACGCCGCGTTCATCATGGACGGCGCACGAATCGGCTGTCTGTCGAGCTCGTCATCACCATAGCTCGGATTGGGCACCCGACGCTCGCCGAAGCGGCCAAACCCGACACCGCCGTCAGCCAGTCCCTGTGGGATACCCGCGCGGAAGCCCGCTGCGGCATGGTGACACGAGGAGCACGAGTACGTCCCCATCGACTCGGCATGCATCGGGTTGAGGGCGAGGGCCGTCTCGTGCATCAGCAACCGTCCCAAATCCACCTTCGCCTGCGTGAGCGGGTTGAGGGGGTCTTGCGGGATAGAGGCGAGATCGTCGCCGTCCGGAAGCATAAAGAACGAAGCCTCGCCGTTGTCGGCGGCGGCCTGTAGCGCGGCCATCAGCTGCGCGTCGAGATCCAGTCCTGCGAATTCCTCATCGCTGTCACATCCCATCGGGGTGACCAAGAGGGCGAAAGAGAAGAGAAGGATGCATGCCCGACGCAATTCAGGCAAGTGAAAGGTGTTCATTGTGTACTTCCCGATGAGTAAGGATGGAGGGCCAATCTGCTAAACCATGCCGACGCCGAGGCCGCGCCAGGACCCCTTGTGATTCTGATGGTTTTGTGATCTTTGTAAAACATAAAAGATCCGCCCGGTAATAACAAGCGCTTGCGCTATTCTGTGTGGGCGGTGGTGGGCATTGCTCCTTTGGCACAGGCGTGTATATCGGACGAGGCTCTGCACAGAATGGGTTCGTTGCTGCGCGGCAACGTAGACCTAACAATGCCCTTGCCTTCTATACCGAGAATCTCGGCTTTGTCAAGAAATTGGACATCCCACTGGGCGAGTACCGCTTCTGCAAGGCAGAGAGTCCATTCTGGCCGTGCAGTTCCCGGAGGACCCTGAACCAGACTACGTGGATGTAGACATCGACTCCCTGCCCTACGACGAGTAGCCGCATCCCACACCTTCTTACGGTACGAGCACAGCCGCTCCTTCGATACGGCCCTCGCGCAGATCAGAAAGGGCCTTATTCGCCTCTTCCAACGCATAGGCCGTTGTCACCGTCTCGATAGGCACATCCGACGCGCGGGCGAGGAATTCGTCCCCGTCGCGCCGCTCAAGATTGGCGACGGAACAAATCATCCGTTCCTCCCAGAGCAACCGGTACGGGAACGCCGGAACATCGCTCATGTGGATCCCGCCCGAGACGACAGCCCCACCCTTGTCTACCGATTTCAGCGCCTCGACGATAAGTGGACCAACGGGCGCAAAAAGGAGCGCCGCATCCAGCGTCTCCGGCGGCCGCTCGGTCGAGCCCCCGGCCCAGACGGCGCCAAGCCGAAGCGCAAACGCCTGGCCGGCCGTGTCGCCCTCGCGTGTGAATGCGTAGACCTCCAGGCCGTCGGCCACAGCGAGTTGGCAGAGCAGGTGCGCCGCCGCGCCGAAGCCGTAGAGCCCGATCCGCCGCAGCGGGTAGCCGACGGCCTCCTGCGCCAGGCGGTAGGTGCGGTAGCCGATGAGCCCGGCGCACAGCAACGGGGCCGCCGCCACGTCACCGTACGCGTCGGGGAGCGGGAACACATACCGTGCGTCGGCGACGGTGTACTCGGCGAAGCCGCCGTCGAGCGTGTAGCCGGTGAAGCGGGCACGAGCGCAGAGGTTTTCCTGGCCACGCTTACAGTAGCGGCACGCGCCGCAGGTCCATCCCAGCCACGGCACCCCCACCCGGTCGCCCTCGGCGAGGGTATTCACGCCCTCCCCTACCCCTACGACCTCACCCACGATCTCGTGGCCGAGTACGAGCGGGAGCTTCGGCTCGGTAAGCTCTCCGTCGGCAATGTGGAGGTCGGTGCGGCAAACGCCGCAGGCGCGAACGCGGAGGAGCACCTGCCCGGCGCCCGGCGTAGCGAGGGGAAGCTTGCGGAGTTGGAGCGGCTCGCCGGGTCGCTCCAATACGGCGGCACGCATGGTGGAGGGAATGCTCATTCGATAATCTCCCTCAGACGCTCTCGATGGATGGCCGCTTCCTCCGCTTTTCCAGCTTCCACAAGGATGCTGATGGCATGTTCCAGCGCCCGGTTCTCATACGGATGATCGTGCAAGCCGTCCAACGCGGTTGCGATTTGCCTCTCGGCTTCGCGATGGCGGCGGTATAGCGGAGGATCTCCCAGGCTGTCCGGAGGGCAGCTTCTGCCTCTTCGGCTCGGCCGAGCGAGAGCAGATTCCGTCCGTACCAGTAATGGCTTTGTCCGATGCCCGCTGTGTTCTCGGGGAGCAGGCGTGCGGTGGTTTCAGCAATATCGGATAGCACCTCGTCAGCGTCCTGAAGTTGACCGCGCTCGTGAAGGGTTGCCCCATAGTTGACGGCCATCGTTGCATAATCGGGGTCCGCCGGCGGGAGCACCTCTCTCCCCAGTTCAACGCTTCGTGCAAGAAAAGCAAGGCCTTCTTTGTGCCTGCCGAGCGCATCGTGCAGCACCATGCCCAGATTGTTCATGGCGTGAAGCGCATACGGGTGTTGCTCTCCAACCGTCTCGCGGTAAATATCCAGCGCTTCCTCGAAAGCTGCGGCAAGCTCTTCGGGTGTTCCGCCGCTGAATCCGAGCACGTAGTACTCGTGGATAGCCTCAGCAAGCTCGGGGCTTCGCTCGCCAAACATGCGCTTGATCATTTCGATTCCTTGCTCGAAGCGCTGCCGTTTTTCGGGGTCGTCTTGCGGCATCATCCTGGACCATTGAACGAGGCTATTCGCCAGTTCCGGGTGGTCCCCACGATGAAGCTCACGGTGCATCTCTGCGGCAGCACGGAAGTACTGCAACGCGGAATCCGGCGTGCTTTCGGTGTACATGTATCCGATGTCGTAGAGACTCTCGGCGATGTCCGGATGCGGCGGGGTGTGCAGTTCCCGGCGGATTAGAAGCGCATTGTGCAGGAGGGAGTCGGCCAAATCCCACCGGCCGAATCGGGCGTACAGGTTCCCCAATGCATGAAAGACGGCCGCCCTTGCATCGGGATCATCCGCAAGTTCCGTTTCGGCTCGTTCCGTAGCCGGTTCGAGTATTTTGAGAAGCACCGATCGGTCAACCGTCGGGTCGTCAGCGGCATCGAGGATGTCGGTGAGGAAGGCATTGACCTGATCGGCGCGGTCGGCGTATGCCTCGGCCCTATCGCGCTCGGCGGTGATCTGAACGGCGAAGAATGTTACAAGAGTTGAAGTCAGGATCAGGCCGGTAATGGTGATGAGGACGCCGGTTCGGTGGCGCTTGACAAAGGAATTGAGTCGGTAGCCCATCGTGGCTGGACGCGCCTCGACGGGTAGCCCTTCCTGATGGCGCTGAAGATCTCGCGCGAAGGCCTCAACGGAGGCGTACCGCCTTTCCGGTTCCTTTCTGAGCGCTTTCAATACGATACGGTCCAGATCCCCACGAAGCCTGCGGCCCCGTTTCGTCAAATCGAGAACCTGGCCTCCCGAATCTGTTGCCTTGCCTGCCGATTTGGAGACCGCCGTGCTGGGCGCGGTCGGTTCTTTCTTCAGGACCTCCTGCTCAATCTCATGCTGAGAGCCGCCTGTCGCTCCGAACGGCCGATGTCCGGTGAGTAGAACATAGAGCAGGATGCCCAGAGCGTAGACATCGGTGGCTGTGGTGATGGGCTGGTTGAGAATTTGCTCGGGCGCGGCGTAATGCGGGGTTAGCAGCCGACGTCCCGTTTGGGTAAGGCCGTGATTCGGCGCTCCATCCTCATCCATGAGCGTGGCGATCCCAAAATCCAGCAGCTTCGCCGTGCCGTCGTCGGTAACGAGCACATTAGATGGCTTCAGGTCGCGGTGGATGATCAGATGGCGGTGGGCGTAGGCGACGGCCTCGCACACCTGCGCAAAAAGGATCAAGCGCTCGTCGACAGACAACTGGTTTCGGTCTGCGTAGGCCGTAATGGGTTCGCCGTCCACATACTCCATGACGAGATAGGGGCGGCCGTCATCCAGTGTACCCCCATCGAGAAGGCGGCAGATGTTCGGATGCTCCAATCCCGCCAGAATCCGCCGCTCCTGCTGAAATCGCCTGACTAGGCGAGGAGCATGAGACTCAACGACTTTGATCGCGACGCGCTGGTCGAACAGACCATCCTCGCGAACGGCCTCGTACACTCGACCCATGCCGCCGTGGCCGGCTTCTTGGACTATGCGCCATATTCCGATCGTCTCCGGCGGCTCAGCTTCAAAATCGTCTGTGCCCTGAATCTTGTTTCCGAGCGTATCGAAATAGCGGTTTGCGTCTGCCTCGGCAGCCAGGAGCCGTTCAATCTCCACACGGAGTTCAGCGTCTCCGTCAAGATGCTCATCGAACCAGGGGGCTCGTTCGGCGTGCGGCAATGCCACGACCTCGGCAAAGAGGGCCTTTACTCGCATCCATCTGTCGGGTGGCACGGCCATGGTGTGGTGGAACTACTCCCCCGTACCGTAATTGCTTCGAGGAGAGGCCATACTAGGAGGCTGTTGAAACAAGTAGGGCGGTCTACGACAGAGCACGAAATTCAACAGACTCGTAGGGAATTGTGGGTCTGAAGTACCAAGCTCCAAACTCCAAATCACAAAGGGTGCTTCATCAGGCCGCTTGGAATTTGATACTTGGAATTTGGTACTTGCGAGGCTGTTGAAGCACGTGATCCAATCCGGTGACAGAGCACGTATTTCAACAGCCTCCTAGCCGTCGGCATCGTGCAGAAGGCGGGCGCCTGGGCCTTCAGAAAGCTCGGCGAATAGCCACGCTCGCGCCACTGCCCAATCTCGGGTAACGGTTCGGCGGCTCACGCCAAGCGCCTCCGCCGTCTCTTCGGCGTCTAGCCCACCAAAGAAGCGACACTCCACCACCTCTGCGGCACGCGGGTCAAAGTGCTCTAGTCGTTTTAGCGCCTCTTCGAGGGCAAGCAGTTCGTCTGATTGCTGTTCAGGTATGATGAGGGCTTCATCGAGGGGAAGAGCTGCTTCGCCTCCACCACGCTTCCCTGCGGACTGTCGTTCGGCATACGTGATCAGCAGATGCCGCATGGCCTTGGAAGCCACGGCCATAAAGTGCCTTCGACTCGCGAAGTCGCCGCTTCCACCAACCAGCTTCAGGTAGGCTTCGTGGACAATTGCCGTCGTATTCAGCGTCTCGTTGCCCTTCCAGCGCCGCCGGTGATGCCGTGCGAGTTGATGCAGCTCGTCATAGACCCGCCGAAACAATGCATCCGAAACCGGCTCGCCACGCTGAAGGTCGCTCAGGAGGCGCGTTACTTCACCGTCCGTACCGGAAGCAGGATCGGCAATGGGCATTTCGAGCGTATTGCTAGTGGGAACCGATTGGCTTGAAGCCCAATCAACGAAGCGAGGTGCAAAATAACAAACGGGATGTCCTCCAGGCGTGCGTATCCCCGTAACGAAGGCAAGTACTTCCCTCTCTTTTCCTCCAGATTCATGTACCTCCCCATCCGCCCTTCCGTTCTTGGAGTCCTTCTTCTTGTAGTCGTCGGCATTGCTGGGTTTAACCCAGAGAATGCCCCTCTTGATGCGTCAGGCGAACACCGACTCGAATTGGAGACTGTCGAGTCCAACCTTCTGTGCGATATCACCTTCCGCGGCCGCCATGGCGGAGCAACTGATGAGATCACCATCGATTTTCGCGAAAGCCAGGTGCGGACGCGGGTCGGGTGGTGGGCGGCAATCGCCCGAGGGCGCGGAGAATGGGGAGGGGACGGCCCTGATCCGGGAACGGTTACGCTGCGTCCCGGGGACACGTTTGAGCGCGACTACTCGCTCACGTTCGGGTGTAACGCGCGCCGCCGCTACCGCTTCCACATTACGGCGGATGGCAACGAGCACACCTTCACCTATCCTTCTGAAGATGAGTTCACCCAGCAGACGCTTGTTGACCTTGGCGATGTAAGCCGGTTCTTCGAGTGGATCGAACCCGGTGCTGGTCCGGTGGCTGGGGCGCCCGTCGAAATCAACGGCACTTCGCTCGAAGGCGAGTGGGTTCGGATCGGAAACAACTACGATCCCCATAACGGAATGCGCATCCAGGTCAGTGGGGACCAGGCGACGCTCACCTACGTTCCCGAGACGGCCGATCGAGGGGCCTGGAGAGAGGGCGACCTTATCTGGCAGGGGATCTCGAGTGATGGATCCCTCGATGTATTGGGCAGCAACGACCGCTACTACGACGCCCGCCTGACGCCTGACGGCTCAACTCGGCTGGAAATGGACGTCCTCTACAACGGAGTGGGCAACGACCAAACATGGGAGCGCGCGGGAGAGCCCGCGGCCACCATCGCCTGCACGTGGAACACGCCGGGTACGGTGCCCGCTGCAGACGTCTGGACGACGGCCTCCACTTCGATGCCGCCCGAATTCCTCGACGCGCTGCGCGCCGTGAAGCGGGCGGACGTAACGATCCAGACGCTCGCCATTACACCGGACGACGAGTGGGTGGTCGTGGCGGATAATATCCCTTGCTACAGCGCCGGCTTCTCCGCTAGCATCCGCGAGCACATTGACGGCTACATCGCCTCCGGCCGCGAGATAGACGTAGTGGCATTCGGTTCCGGCAGGCGCTGGGTCGTCATCGCGGAGGATTGGATGCGCCGCTCGGGCGTCCCGGAGGCCGCAGCCGACTGGGTACGCCGCCTCCAGGACGACGGCCGCCGCATTGCTGCCTTCGCCTTCGCCCCCGACGCCGAAGGCGTCGCGATGGCCTCCGACGGAGAGGTCTTCACGTTCGGCCTCATCATCCCCGATGGCTTCGTCTCCGCCGTAGCGGCGGCACGAACGGGTCAGCGTCCCATCCATGACGTGGCATTCAACGGAGGCGGCGCATGGGCGGTCGTCGCCGGCGATTGGTTCGCCACCGACGGTGTGCCTCTGAGCCTGTTCCAGGATCTCCACCGCTACCGAACCGACGAGGACCGACGGATTGACCACGTCGTGCTCGACTCCCGCCCCGGCGGCAGCCGCTGGGGCATCGTATCGAACCAGCCCGAACCCGCGCCGATGACGAACGCCGATAACATGGAACGCTTCATGGGACCGAGCAGTGGCAGCATCTGGGCGCGCATGGATGCGCACGACATCCGCGGTCTCGCCATCGCCGTCGTCGAAAACAACCAGATCGCGTGGGCCCGAGGGTACGGCTTCCGCGGGGGTACCGATCACGAGCGCTACGTCTACCCCACCACCATCTTCGATGCCGCGTCAGTGGGCAAGCCGGTGGCGGCCGCGGGCGTCCTTCAGCTAGTCGACGATGGGAAGCTTGAACTCACGCGGGGCGGCGTACTTTTCGACCTCGCCGGATCGGTCGTGCCGCTGCACAACTTCCCTGGCCTCACGGCGCTCGACCCCGGCGCCGAGGTCACGCTCGCGCGCCTACTCAGCCACTGTGCCGGCTTGGACCACAAGGACGGGGGTTCCGGCGTCCAGCCGTTCGGGCTCGGCGAAGAGCACCCGTCGCTGAACCAGATGATATTCGGACTCGACCCGGCAAGCGAGGACAAAAAGGTGGTGCGGAACGGTACGCCCGGCGATTCCAACGACTACTCAGGCGCCAACCTCCTCCTGGTCCAGGCCCTCATCGAGGCGCACGCCGATAGCGGCTTCAATGCGCACATGCGCCGGCTCCTCAGCGACCTCGAGATGATCCACAGCACGTTCGACACGCCCCGCCCCGACCGGTCTACCTACGCTTACGGCCACGCCGCCAGTTGCGGCTCCGCTGGCACCTGCCCAGTCAAAGCCTACCCCAACCAGGCCGCCGCTTCACTCACGTCGACGGTGATGGACCTCGCTCGGTTTGTAATCATGCTGAACCAGGGCGGCGAGTACGCCGGGCGCCGGGTGCTCCGAGATGAGACCGTGAACCGGATGCTCAAGCGCGACGGCACGAGTGGTTCGTCGCTGGTCGAGCAGCAATGCACCTCGCCGGGCACGTTTGGGCTGACGATGCGGGTGCGCAATAGCGGCGCTAACAACGAGAGGTTCTGGCACCGCGGCACGCACAACGGCTTCCGGGCCTACATCTACGGCTGGCCCCAGCGCAACATCGGCCTCATTCTTCTCATGACCGGCGTTGGCTCCGACGCGACCAACCTCCATAACGAGATCAAGAGCCGCTTCGACGCCTTCTACCCCTAGCCCGACTCCTGCCCAAAAGCCCGGCCTTCGGCTGGCCGACGCTGAATTGAGACTTCTTCCACGGCGTGTCCCCTGCACACCGCCATTCCGGTATGTCCAGGAGAACCCCTCTCAAACAACGAGAACCGTCATGAAACCCCTTTCCCGACTTACGATCCTAGTGCTGCTGAGCCTTTTTGTGGTGGACGCCGCATCCTCCCAGGGCATTTTCGGGCGCATCCGCGACGCGGCCGAACGAGGCGCCGAGAACGCCGTCTCACGCGAAGTGCGAAACAGGTCGGATCGGGCTGTGACCGGCCTGATCGGCGCAGCTTCCGACGCCATCGTATGCACGTTTACGGATGAGGCCTGCATTGAGGAAGCGCGCCAACGTGGCGATCACGTGGTGCTCACAGATGCAGAAGGCAACCCCGTCGACGCGGGCGGCCATCCCGTCGAGAACCCGAACGACGCCGTCCTCCCACCCGCACCGGGAACCGGTGTCTGGGTGAACTATGATTTCATTCCCGGAAACCGCGTTCTCTTTTACGAGGACTACACCCAAGATCGTGTCGGCGACTTCCCCCGCCGGCTCGAGTTTTTGAACGGTAACTGGGAGATCGCCGAATGGCAGGGCCGCAGGCTGCTCCGCAACACGGGCCCACGGCACGCAGCCATCCTGATACCCCTTCAGGAGGAGATGCCGGAGCGCTTCACTATCGAGACGGAGGTCTATTTCCCGCATGTAGGCCAACAATTCGTCTTGCTAACCCAGCCTACGCAGGGCTTCTACAACAGCGTTGACTACAACTATTTCCGTATAGCCGGCATCCATGGAACTGGCGTCGCCGCCAACCGAAATCAGGGCTTGTCGGAGAGTTTTGAGAACGACGCTCGGATCAATGAGAGCCTCGTGCCTATTCGGATTATGGTGGATGGTGAGTACGCGAAAACGTATGTCGGCGAAAACCGCACCTCAAACATTCCGAACGCTGTTCTTCCACGTTCCGAGGCTCTTCAACTGATCAACATCAACTTTGCTGACGAGGAAAACCCGATGTATCTCGGCCCGATCCGGATAGCAGCGGGCGGGCGGGATCTCTACGCCGACCTTGAGGCAAACGGGCGCGTGGCTACGCATGGAATATATTTCGCGACGGCCTCGGCCGCGATACGTCCGGAGTCGACCCCAACCCTTCAGGAGATCATCGACTTGCTGCAGCAACACCCGGATCTACGCCTACGTATTGAGGGGCATACCGATAACACGGGCTCCGCGGAAACGAACCGGACACTTTCAGAGCTGCGTGCCGGAGCCATTCGCAACTATCTGGTCCAGCAGGGTATCGATTCGAGCCGCTCGAAACCGCAGGATTCGGCCAGACGCAGCCTTCCGCAGACAACGCAACGCCGGAAGGCCGCCAGCAGAACCGGCGCGTGGAACTGGTTCGGATCTAGCAACTTCTCCTTCGCACCTTTGTGGTAGTTCCTGTGAGAGGGTAGCTGCTATGAAAACGAGCCACCCGGGGGCATCCATCGGGTGGCTCGTTTATGTGATAGTGGTCTCGCGAAACATCTTTTGGCCGTCAGCAGAACGTATCTTTTTGGTGTTGTTCCCCCGCACGTCCGCGTTCCATGTATCTCAGCAAGCTCGAGCTCCACGGCTTCAAGAGCTTCGCTCAGAAAACGGTTATCGACTTCGACCCTGGTGTGACGGCCATTGTCGGCCCCAACGGGTGCGGGAAGAGCAACGTGATCGACGCCGTGCGGTGGGTGCTCGGCGAGCAGCGGGCGAGGCTGCTGCGCTCCGACCGGATGGAGAACATCATCTTCAACGGTACCGCCCAGAAGCGGGCGCTGGGGATGGCGGAGGTCTTTCTCACCATCGAGAACACGCGCGGCGTTCTGCCCACGGAGTACAGCGAAGTCACGATCGGGCGGCGGCTGTACCGCTCCGGCGAGAGCGAGTACATGCTCAACGGAACCACCTGCCGCCTGAAAGACATCCTCGACCTCTTCATGGACACGGGGATGGGCGCGGGCGCCTATTCGGTCATCGAGCTGAAGATGATCGAGGACATCCTGAGCGACAATGCGGACGACCGGCGGAGATTGTTCGAGGAAGCCGCCGGTGTCACCAAGTACAAGCTGCGCCGCAAGCAGGCCCTCAACAAGCTGGGTTCCACGCAGTCGGACCTCACGCGCCTGACCGACCTGGTCGAGGAGATCGAGCGGAACGTGCGGTCGCTGCAGCGGCAGGCGCAGAAGGCGTCGCGGTACCAGCACATCTCAGAACGTCTCCAGACACTGGAACTGGCGCTGGCAGTGTGGGACTTCGAGCAGCTCGGCGAGGAGCACCGAACGCTCGACCACGAAACGCGCCACATCCGCGTGCGGGCAGAGGGGCTTGCAGCACAGGTGAGTGCCGGAGAGGCCGAGCTGGAATCCCAACGAGCGGCCCTGGTGACGCGTGAGAAGGAACTGAGCTCCTGCCAAACGGCCCTGAACGACCACGTGGATACTGTGCGCCGCCTGGAAGCGGAAGTCCGCGTCGGCGAGGAGCGCCGCGCCGCCGATCAGCGCGCGCTGGAGCGCCTCGGCCGCGAAGCCGAGGCGGACGCCACGCGCCGTTCAGAACTCAAGCGTGAGCAGGAGGCCATTCAGGGGCATCTTGAAGAGGCCCAGCAAGCTCTCGGAATCGCCGAGTCCACCGAGGCAGAAGCCCGCGTCGCCCGCGTCGCTGCTGCGGAAGAAGCGGAGGCCACGCGCGTGGTTCTTGCGAACGCTCGACGGGATGCTGTGGAGGTGACAAAAGCCTACGCCGACGCACGTGCCGCGCTGGACCGGTTCCGTGATCGGCGGGCCATGGGAGAGCAGGAGCAGGAACGAATCTCGGATGAACTGGCCACTTTGGCTGAACGCGACCGGGAAGGCCAGGAAGCCAACCACGCCGCTGCCGAGCGTCTCAGCGCCGCCGAGGAAGCCCTTTCGGACTCGGAGCAGGCGCTGAGCCAAACGCGCGCCGAAGCCGAGACTCGCCGCAGAGCCGTGGAAGCTGCCGAGGAAGCCGCGCGGCGGGTGCTCGTCACTCGCGATACGGCTTCCGCCGAAATAGACCTCCTGCAGAGCCTCGTTGCCGAGGGTGATGGCCTCGGGTCGGCCCTGGCGTTCCTTGCCGAGCATGATGAGTGGACCACGGAGGCCGTTACGGTTGCCGACCTCATTGGGTGTGACGAGGAAGATCGCCTGGCCTTCGACGCGGCCCTTGGCGAATGGACCGACTGCCTGGTTGTAGACACGGAAGACGAAGCCAACGAAGCCATTGCACGCCTCCGTGTGGCGGAGCAAGGCCACGCCACGTTTATCGTCCTGGATCGGTTGCCCGCGCAGTCGCACCGCGTTCGTTCCGGCATCCCGCCGGACTCTACGCCCGCGATTCGCGCCGCCCGCGTGCCGGACGCGAAGTACGAGCCGCTTCTGCGCCTACTCCTGCAGAACGTGTTCATCCTCAATACGCTGGACGACGCCCGCCGCCTCCGCGACGAATACCCCGAGGCCACGCTGGTCACGCGCGACGGCGAGTGGACCACAGCACGAGGGTTTGTTTCGGGCGGAAAGGGAAACGCGAGGTCCACGGCCGGGCGCCTTGGCAGAAAGGAACGTCTGGAACGAGCGAGGGCGGCACATGCAGAGGCCGAACAACAACTCGGCACGTTGCAAAACGCGCTTGCACAAGCAAAGACGGTTCTGGAGGCTGTAGAAATAGCGGCGGCAGAAGATGCTCTGGAGCAGGCCCGCTCTGCTCGGGATGAAATCCGCGCTGCCGCCACGCGCGTTGCGGTAGAGCAGCAAGGGCTCACCGAGCTGCAGGAGCGGCTGGTGGCACGGCAGGATTCTCTGGTGACTACTTGGGAGCAGGAACCGAGTCTTAACGACCTCGAAGCTGCCGCCGATGGGGAACTGGCCACGTCTCGGGAGGCGGCAGACGTGCTCTCCCGAGCAGAAGCCATGTTCGACGAGGCGGATGTGAAGAGCCGGGAAGCCAACGAAAACTGGGGTGAGGCGCGGCTTGGTCTCGTTCAGGCGAAGAACAAAGCCGAGGGCCTCCAGCGCGATCTGGAACGCATCGTGCACGGGTTTGCAGACCTCGATCAGCGCGCCGAGCAGCGCTCGGAGGAATCCGAGCGCCTCCGGGAGTCCATAGACGAGGGCGAGCACGCCAAGGTGGCGCTTTCGTCGCGCCTCGACGAGGAGCGTGCCGGCACGGACGCCCTCCAACAAAACGTGACGGCTGCCGAGCAGGCTCTCCTGGAGGGCCGCGCACTCATCGCCGACACCGAGAAAACGCTCCGCGATATTCGCCATAACCGCGATGCGGCCCTCCAACGCCAAACCACGGTCGACCTCCGCCTTACGGAGATCGCCACGCGGCAAGAGGCCATCGCCGAGCGGCTTGAGGGAGAACACGGCGCGACCATCAAAGAGGCCGCCGCACAGATTGAGGCAGCAGGTGAAGAAGAAACACCGTTCGATCCGGACGCGGCCAGGGCCGAGATTCCCACGCTCCGCGACCGTATCCGAAGCCTGGGTGCGGTGAACGCGCTGGCGCTTGAGAGCTTCGAGGAAGAGCAGCAGCGGCTGGAGTTCCTTAGCGCGCAGCACGCCGATTTGCAGGAAGCCGAACAGACGCTCCTCGACACCATCGAGGAAATAAACGCGACGGCGGCAGCGCGCTTCGTCGCGACGTTCGAGCAGGTTCGCGAGGCCTTCGAACGCCTCTTCGTCGACCTGTTCGGAGAAAACGCTACCGCCACGCTCATCCTCGACGGCGACGATCCGCTTGAAGCGCCCATCGAGGTGAAGGCCCGCCCGAAGGGCAAGAAGCCGAGCACCATCAACCAGCTATCCGGCGGCGAGAAAACGCTCACGGCCATCGCGCTGCTCTTCGCCATCTATCTCGTCAAACCCTCGCCGTTCTGCATCCTCGATGAGGTGGATGCACCGCTGGATGATGCAAACATCGACCGGTTTATGAACCTGATCCGTTCGTTCGCAACGTCCACGCAGTTTATCCTCGTCACCCACAACAAGCTGACGATGGAAGCCGCCGACCGGATGTACGGTATCACCATGCCCGAACCCGGCATCAGCCGGTTGGTGGGGGTGAAGTTTGACGAAGTGGTGCGCGAGGAGGAAACGGCGGAGGCGGCGTAGCGCTTTCGGCCCAAGGTCCGCTGCCCGATTTTGAGGGCGCCATGCGTTGATTGCTGGCGTAACGTGTCAGGCTGCAGAGGCCAATCTTCTGCGGCGACTCCATGTGGGCGGCGTGGAGGGCAGAGGCGGCCTCACTCACAACCGCAATCGCCTCAGGGTCGAGTGCTTCGTAGGTGAGCAGCGTATGCAGCGTATCGAGCTCGCGTGGCCCGATGAGGGCGCCGAGCCGAAGCGCTGCACGCAGGCCGTGTGTGAGCCCAGCCTCAATGTCGATCTCTTCGTCCTGGAGGTGCTGCGCCTGCTCGTCCACCATGTCGACAATCATCGAGGCCATACCAGGCGCCTGCTGGGCCATGTCGAGGGCAGCCTCCAGGCTGTCCATCATACCATCGTCAGAGAGGTGTTCAAGCAGCCCGAGCAAACGGGCTAGGAGCACGAGACCAGGGACCAGGCTTCCCGTTGAATCAGGCGACCTCAGCAAGGGCGGACTTATCCATTTCGACCTCGTACTTCTCGGCATAGGCAGCAAACGCGTCGTTGACGTACTTAACCTCGTAACCGTTGCGGGCAAGGAAGGCACTAGCCGCTGCCGCGCGTGCGCCCGAAGCGCAGTGCACCAGCAGCGTCTTGTCCTTCGGAACACGTTCCTCGAAGTAGTCCGGGAGGCGGGTGTACGAGGCGTTGACGGCGCCCGGCACGTGCGCCTCTGCATATTCGCGGGCAAAGCGCGCATCCAGAACTTTCACGTTTTCGTCGTCCTTCATCCGCGCCACGTCCTCGAACGTGATTTCCTCGATGGTGGCGCATGCACCACCGGCCTCGAAGTAGTGCTCGAGACCTTCCGGTGTGACAAACCCAACGATGTTGTCGTAGCCGATGCGGACGAGGTCGAGCAGAGCTTCTTCTACATGTTCCTCGTCGATGATCAGTACAAACGGCATGGTCTCATCGGTGACGAGAGAGCCGACAACCGTGTTAAAAGTCTTGTTCATCGGGGCGTAGAGCGCACCAGGGACGTGCCTGGCCATGAAGGCGGAGCGGTCGAGCCGGGTAGCCACGAGAAGCGCCTCGCCGTCGGAAGCCTTGTTTCCGAATTCCTCCGCCGATGAGGGCGAAGAGCGGGCCGGGGCAAGCGCCGAGGATGCGGGAATCGCCCCACACTTTCGGACTCAAGCGGATGGGCTCGCCGCGGACGGTGGTCAGGTTTAGCTTCTTGATGATCCAGATCCAGAGAGCGGCTACCGCCACGGCGCTTCCAATGATGCCGTACATATGGAAGGAATCGAACCGAAACATCTTGTAGATCCTGAATCACGAGATCACCTGGCTCTTGGTGAAGACGACGCCGACGTAGACGCCAATGAGGGCGTAGGTGAGGAGGGCGAGCGGAACGTTGCCCTCGGCTAGTGCCTTCCCACCGAACCCGGGAACGACCTGCTCGGTATCGAGGCATTCGGCGGGCGCGCCGCCGCCATGGTCGGACAGGGAAAGAGTATCATAGTGCATGATTCCTGGCTATCCGAGCACGAGTGGAAGGATGAAATGCGTCATGAAAAGACCGCCGATGAAGAAGCCAACCACGGCAACGAGCGAGGAGAATTGGAGGTTGGCAAGGCCGGAGATCACGTGACCACTCGTGCAGCCGCCTGCCCACCGTGCGCCGAAGCCGACGAGGAAGCCGTCGCCAATGATGATCAGCGCACCGGCGGGCGTAGCGAGCGCGCTCCACGAGATGAGTTGCGACGGGAGGAAGCTTGTAAGGTTGGTTAAACCGAGGGGCTGGAGGGTGGCGACGGTGTCTTGGGTCAAAGACAGGGGGGCTGCCGGATTCGAGAGGAGGCGAATACAGATGAATCCTCCGGCAGCGATACCGGCATCGAATGCGAGGTTCCAGAGGCTGGTCCTGCGCCAGTCGTAACGCAGAAAACCGGGTTTCATTGATTCAGGTACGGGGAGGGCTGCGCAGGCATGGCGAAGGTTCGCAGAAATGCCAAACACCTTACCTCCGAACAAGAGAAGGGCAAGAACGATCAGGCCGATGAGGGGTCCGGCGATATACCAGGGCCATGGTAGAACAGGGTCCATAGTGATTGTCATGTCAGGTTGTGATGGGAAGAATACAACTTGCTTGGGGATTCATTGCGGCTTCACATCCTCAACACGCTGCTCGGGCGTGGCGAAGCGACCGTACAATAACTCGCAGAGGCCGCGGCCCAGAGCCACCAGAACACCTCCAAGCACCTCCGCACTCTGGCCCACGGTGGCCTCGTCGGTTGCCGTCACGAAGGGGCGTTCGCGTACTACCGAGTCACGGACCCCAGCGTGCCCAGCCTGGGCCTGCTGGCTTGCGGCCGGCTCTGCCAAAACGACGAGAGTGGGCCGAACTGAACTGATAGCAGGCCTTGGGTCGATAGCTCGAAGTGAGTCCCACACAGGAAGCAAGAAACACTGCAAAGCTTCGCACGTCGTTACTTTGCCGAATCATTCGCGACCGTCCCCGCGTGCCATGCTAGACGCCACCGCCGAGGCTCTCTCCACCCATCTGTTGACTCTCCTGCCTGCGGGCCGCCCTCATCCTCGGGGCGATCTGGACGTGTTGCCGCGGACTGTGGCGCACTACCTCGGCAGCGTGCTCGACCGACGGGTCGACCAGAAAGTAGCCGCTCCGCAATCCCCCTGGCTCGACGCAAACCACGAACTGGTTCAGACGGCAGGCAAGGTTTGGAAAACGGCAGCCCGAGAAGCCGCTCAGTTCCCGGCCGGGGCGTGGACAAAGGCGGTGCGGACGGCCTCGAGGCAGGTGCTGAACTACCTCGTCGAGCCCGTGGAAACCATCGTTTCGTTTGCATACACCGATGCCTCGGCGGTGCTGGAATTGGATGCTTTGCAGGAACGGATGGCGGCTTTTTCGTCTTACCCGTACTTCCGCGAGGTCGCCGAAGGCTACGTACAGCGCAAGGCGCTCGACGGCATCGGCCGGAGTGATCTCGAGAAACTCCTGCGCCGCATCGACAGGCGTATGGTGGCCGGCTTCGGTGCGTCCGACTGGATGACGCTACTGGAACCACTTTTTGAATTGATCGGCGCGATCCCGAATTACGAAACCGGTGTTCCGTCGGGGCTTCTCAAGCAGTTTTTCGAGGCCAAAGGCCTCAATGAAGTTGCTTCCGGAGTGGACAGTTCCAAGGCCTACGATCGGGAGGGATTGCGTGGGGTGTTGACCCGCGCAGCAGAATCCGCTCATCCTGCCGAAGAGGAGGCCATGGAAGAAGCTGGGAAAGACTCCAGATCAGAGCTGGCGGACGGGGAAGAATCCGCCCCTGAGATCATGGAGGACGATGGCGCCGAGCCACTCTGGCAGCGCCTCGCTCGTGGGAAGGAAGCAAAAGCTCCTCTGACGGCGCCTCTTCCTGATGCAACCGGGAACGACGTAGATGAAGCCAATATCATTGAAGAGACAGATGTTGAAGTGACGCAAGACGAAGAACCGGAACCGGTTGAGGATGACGAGGGTGGCGTCGAAGAGACAGCGGGTGAAGAACAGCTCTGGCAACGCCTTGCCGACTCGAAAAAACAAAAGGGCACAAAGGCCACGGATACCTCTTCCGACAACCGCGATAGGGCCAAACGCAAACCGGAGGTTTATCCAGAATCCCTCCGCAATCTCGAAACACGCGTTCTCGGCCCCTCCGCAACGGAACGCAGAGATTGGTATGCCAGGCAGTTAACCGGAGGTTCGGAGGCCGCCTACCGGGCCATCCTGCTAGACCTCGACCGCGCCGGAAACTGGGACGAAGCCTGGCCCATTTTGAAAGAAGCCTACCAGGCCAACAAGGTCGAAATCTACAGCGACGCCATCGTAGCCTTTACGGACGCGGTGGAGGAGCGGTTCTCGGGGTAGTGCTTGGCCTCGACGGAAAGCCTTGGCAACAGTAGAAGAGGGTGGGTATCTGTGTTTTTGGATTGGCCCGCACCACGAATATGACCGGCTCTTGAAGGGGGCGTAGCTCGTCGTTCGCATGTCGTGATGGGTAGTTTCCGGGGAGTTCTCCAGGCAAGAAAAGAACCCCCCTGAATAGAAACGACTCGTTATCACCGCCTCCAATGAGCACATCGGCTACAGAGAACGACACGTCCGCATCCAGTCCCATCGAAGTTTTAAACCATCGCCGCGCCGAAGCGCAACTGGGCGGTGGCGAGGCCCGCATTGCAAGGCAGCACGAGAAGGGGAAACTGACGGCTCGCGAGCGGCTCGATCTGCTGCTCGACAGGGGCTCGTTTCAGGAGCTAGGCACGTTCGTACGCCACCAGGTGAAGGACTTTGGCCTCGAAAGCAACCGCCCTTACGGCGATGGCGTGGTGACGGGTTTCGGGACGATCGGTGGGAGGCTCGTCTATGTCTTCTCGCAGGACTTCACCGTGTTTGGGGGTTCGCTGGGCCTTGCTCACGCCGAAAAGATTGTCAAGGTGATGAAGCTGTCGTTGGAGAACGGCGCGCCCATCATCGGTTTGAACGACTCCGGCGGGGCGCGCATTCAGGAGGGTGTCGCGAGCCTCGGGGGCTATGCCGACATCTTCTTGCAGAACACGCTAGCCAGCGGCGTGGTGCCTCAGATATCGGCCATCATGGGGCCGTGCGCGGGCGGGGCCGTTTATTCTCCCGCCATCACCGACTTCGTGTTCATGGTCAAGAACACGAGCTACATGTTTGTGACCGGGCCGAACGTGGTGAAGACGGTCACGAACGAGGTGGTTACGCAAGAAGAACTCGGCGGCGCCGACACGCACGCCTCCCAATCGGGCGTGGCGCACCTCGCCACGGCCAACGAAGCCGACTGCCTCCTGAAGATCCGCGAGCTCCTCAGCTACCTCCCGTCCAACTGTGAGGATCCCGTACCCATCGTTCCTACCGACGACCCCGCGGATCGTGCCGACGCCGAGCTCGATACGATCGTCCCCGAAAACCCGAACAAGCCGTACGACATGCACGACGTGATCGAGCGGGTGGTGGACGGCGGCGCGTTCTTCAAGATCCACCCGGATTTCGCCGCGAACATCGTGGTGGGGTTTGCCCGACTCGGGGGGAGGAGCGTGGGCATTGTGGCCAATCAACCCTCCGTGCTCGCGGGTGTGCTCGATATCGACGCGAGCGTTAAAGGCGCGCGCTTTGTTCGTTTCTGCGACGCATTCAACATTCCAGTGATTGTTTTTGAGGACGTTCCTGGCTTCCTCCCCGGCACCGACCAGGAGTGGCGCGGCATTATTCGGCACGGCGCGAAGCTCCTCTATGCCTTCTGCGAGGCCACCGTGCCCAAGATGACGGTCATCACCCGGAAGGCGTACGGCGGCGCCTACGACGTGATGAGCTCGAAGCACATCCGCGGCGATTTGAACCTGGCCTGGCCGACGGCCGAGATTGCCGTGATGGGGCCGAAGGGGGCGGTGGAGATCATCTACAAACGCCAGATCGCCGAGGCCGACGACCCGGAAGCCGCCAAGCGGGGCTTCATCGAACAGTACCGCGAGCGCTTCGCCAATCCGTACGTCGCGGCCGAACTAGGCTACATCGACGACGTGATCAAGCCTTCCGAAACGCGCCGTGTTTTGATTCGCGGGCTAGAGATGCTCCAGAACAAAGTCGCTACAAACCCCCGGAAAAAGCACGGAAATATTCCGCTTTAGCCCACTAAAAGTGGAGATGAGGGCGCAATGGGGACGATTTTGCCGTAGCTGCCGGCCCGCTTTACAAAAACCTTGTCTTGCGTTTGGACACGCTGGCCTCAAGTAATAGTTTAGGCCCCGTTCTTTATCCCTCACCAACCCACTGCTTACCCGATGCCACGCGCCCTGACCGCGGCGCTGGCCTCCTTGTTCGTCGTCACCCCAGTACTGGCCCAGTCCGCCTCGACAGACGCCGCGCTCGAGAGCCGCCCAGCGGAAACACTCCCTTCGCAGGCAAATGCTCCCGCCCTCGATGCCGTCGCGACCGACTCGCCGACAAGCGAACAACTGGCCCGCCGTATTGCCCACCTTTATGCCCGCCAGGCTGAGCTTCTTGAAGCAGAAGCCTCCGGAGACATCTCACAATACGAGGCCATTCTGGACGATCTCGTCCGAGACGTCCAGTTGTTGTCGGAACAGTCCGATGTGATCCAGAACCCTCGTTTCCGGGAGGTGTACAGTTCTATTCTGACGGAGCACGAGCAGTTCTATGACGAATCGGTTCTCGATCGAGGCGAGATTTTTCCGTTCCTCGAACGCGCGTTCGCAGAAATGCACGCCGTTGATGGGCCGCTGATCGAAGACGTGGATCTTCCGGATGTCCCAGTTGGCAACTTTGCGGCCACCATCCCGATGGATCTCAATCGCCTGGTGGAGCGCAGCGTGAACTACCTGAAGCGCTCTCCGAGCCATGTCTCGCGCCTCCAAACCCGCGCCGACACGTACTTCCCGATGGTGGAGCAGATTCTAGCGGAGGAGGGCGTGCCCGATGAGTTGAAGTACCTCGCGATGGTAGAAAGCGCGCTGAATCCGAGGGCGCGCAGCCACGCCGGCGCCGCAGGCATGTGGCAGTTTATCCCGGCCACGGGCCGCGCTTATGGCCTGCGCGTTACGCGCGAGGTAGACGACCGCCTGAACCCGGAAAAGGCCACGCGTGCTGCGGCCCGGCACCTTCGCGACCTCTACGAACGTTTCGGTGATTGGCACCTCGCCCTGGCGGGTTACAATTGCAACCCGGCCGTCATCGCCCGAGCCGTTCGCCGCGCACAGGACCGTACCGGCCGCCGCGCGACGTTCTGGGACATCTACAATAACATTCCGCGCGAGACCCGGAACTACGTGCCGATGTTCATTGCTACGTCGCTCGTGGTGTCGAACCCAACGGCCTATGGCCTGCCCGTCGGCGAGCAAGGGTCGCGGTACGTTTTCGACCAGATTCCAGTAGAAGGCGGCACCTCTTTGAGTGCCATTGCCCGTGTGCTCGATATCGACACCGAGGCGATCCGCGCACTGAATCCATCCATCCGCCGCAGCCGCGTACCTACCCAGCGCGACCCCTGGATGCTACGGATTCCATCGGGTTACCAGAACATGCATGCCGACGACCTGGCCCGGTTCGCCCCGGCCACGGCCCGCAACAGCACGCGCTATGCGGCACGGACGGTTCGTTACGGTTCGCGCGCCATCCGCCCGCTTGCGGCTAGTGAGCCAGGTGTTGCTGCGGCGCTTCGCAACCCGACGACCACGGTGGCGGTGGCCACCACACCCACCCGAACCGGCCGTGCACGTACGCCGGCGCCTCAGTCTGCTACGACAATTGCACCTTCGCCTGTACGCACGGTAGCCGATGCTGCGCGCACGAACACGCACGGTCGAACAGCGTCGTCGTCTAGTACTTCATCGTCTTCGTCCGAGACCACCCCGCGTATCCGCAACCACCGCGTGAAACGCGGCGAGACACTGAGTGGTATTGCCCGTAGGTATGGGGTTACAGTCAACCAGTTGGTCAACGAGAACAATCTGCGGAGCACCACGATCCTTATCGGGCAGCGTCTGCGCATCAACGCGAGCGCGTCCCGCGCGCGCACTTCCATAACCTCCAACCGCGGCCCCCGTACCGTGCGCCATCGTGTGCGCCGTGGCGAAAACCTGACGGTCATTGCGCGTCGCTATGGTGTGACGGTCCGCCAGATCATGAACTGGAACAGCCTCCGCAGCACCACCATTCGGCCCGGACAACGGCTACGGATTCAGACGAGAAGGAACGTGGGTTGAACTGCCTGCACTACACAAAAAAGGGGCATGGTGTATCGCCGTGCCCTTTTTCGTTTAGCAACCCGCTTGGAGGCTGTCTGACTAAGGGGATTGTAGCGAGGCGAGTGAGGAATCGAGCACATTTTTTCGATCTTTTGAGGCGCATAGTGGGGCTACGTAACGAAAAAGATCGGAGAACTGGGCCGATTTATCGCCGCCGC
>JADFQN010000038.1 GCA_022561755.1 Bacteroidota bacterium | reverse complement strand
CGAAGCACGTGCCCGTCGGCGATGCGGTAATTGATGAGGCGCTGCACGTCGCGGAAGTCGGGGTCGTACGTACCCTTCAGTTCTTGCGTGGCGAAAAAGCGGCGTGGGCGCGCCGTCCGGGTCGCCACTGCGATGCCGAGACGGCCGTCCATTACACTGCCCCGAACTGACAGGCCGCCGTCGAGCGTGGAGCCGTATAGGCTGCCGCGCAGAGGCCCTTCCGGCCGGATATAGGCCACATCCAGAGCGCTGGATAGCTTCCCGCCGTACCGCGCCGGAAAGCCGCCGGCGTAAAGCGTCATGCGCTCGGCGAGGTCCGCGTTGACGAGGCCGAGGCCCTCCTGCTCGCCCTGCCGCGTCCGCAGGGGGCGGTAAATCTCGAAGCCATCCACAAAAAACAGGTTCTCGCTGTAGCCGCCGGCGCGCACCGAATAGGCGTTCGAGGTCTCGTTGTTCGACGTCACTCCAAGCAGCACCTTCACCCCCCGAAGCGCATCGACAACCGGCGTGGGCATCGCACGCACGTCCTCCGGATTGAGAACAGAGACGCCCGCGTCGTTCTGCAGGGCCTCGCCCTCCACCAAAGCCGTTCCTACCTCAATGGTCGCCGTCTCTAGCCGTACGTTGAAGATGGTCTCCTGCTGCGGGCGCACGACCACCGAGTCCGTTCTCGACTCAAACCCGACCGAGCGGACGAGCAGTGCATAGCGCCCTACGGGAATCCTGAAACGAAACCGGCCGTCGCTGTCGGCGGCTGTGCCGTAGTTGGTACCGTCCACCAAGACCGTCGCATTGGGAACCGGCTCACCGTTCTCCGATTGCGTGATTCGTCCCGAGACATCACCCCAAGTGGCCTGCCCAAAAACAGGCGAAACCACCAAAGCCGCGAGGGTCAGAAAACTGAACGTGCGAAGCATGAAAACCGTCGTGCCGCTGAACGGCGGCATCAAGCGAGCGTTACAAACAGAAAGACGGTATCAAGCAGCGATGGGACGCAATTGGTGGACGATTTGAGGAAGATACGGTGGGATTTGAGGGGATAAGGGGCAATTCTGAAGGCTGAACGGTGAAGGCGGAAGGATGAAGAGGGGTAGGGCGTGCTCGCCGAGCGCACCGCGTAGATGATGGAGGACTATTGTCAGGGGTCAGGGGTCAGGGGTCAGGGGTCAGATTACAATGCCGAAACACGGAATACGCATTACGCAACACGAACTATTCACCACTCAGACTTGAATCAGACGCCACCGAACACACTAACGGCTACAACCAGTTGCAACAGCGTCACGCCAAATCCGAAGACGGAACCCGCGGCCACTTCGCCCGGCGTGTGGGCCCCTGAGCGAACGCGCGCCCACATTAACAACGGAATCAGCAGCAGACTCGGCGCTACCGATGTCATTGTCAACACACCCAGCGTCGGTACATCCCACGGCATCCGCGCCACGAAGATCAGTCCGGCCAAAAAGCCTGCGACGCTCGCCACGTGAACCGAGATCTTCCATCGCAGGTTGATCAGCGCCACCAGCGCCGTGTTGATCGGGTAGATCGCCGCGATGGCCAGCATAAGCGGACGGGCCGTTTCCAGAGTCATCCACAAAAACAATACACCGACCGAGTACGAGGTGATTCCGAACAGGAACGGGCGCGTTCGCGCGCTCCGGTGGCGGACCTCCAGCGTAGCAGCTTTCCCTCGCCGGACCATCACCGCCACGTACACCAGCGGAATCAGGAAGAAGAACACGAGGCCGATCCCTACGGCGTCCCGAATCTCCGGCGCGCCTGCGCCGAAGTGCCACAGCACCAGTCCGAATCCGATGGGCGGAAGGATCAGCGGGTTGATGAGGTAGGAGAGCGTACTGGCAATGCGATATCCGCTCTGGCGGCGGAGGTCCTCAGTCGGTAGGATGATGGAGAGGAGCATGGGCGTGTGGAGGTGCGGGAGTGTGGGGGTGGGTAACACACCCATTCCCCCATCCTCCCATACACCCGTACTCAATAGGCTCTCGCAAACACGACGCGGCCCTTCGACGGCTGCCCGCTCACGGGATCGACGCCGGGCTCCTCGGTGCCCTCGAACTGGCCGGGGAACGGCAGGCAGCGGATGGTGGCCTTCGTCTCCTCTTTGATGCGCGCTTCGGTCTCGGCCGTGCCGTCCCAGTGCATCAACACGAAACCGCCTTCCTCTTCGATGATCCGCTGGAACGTTTCGTAGTCGTCGGCCGTGTTGGTGTGCACCTCGCGAAAGGCCTTGGCGCGGTCGAAGAGGCCCTGCTGAACGGCATCGAGGGTTTTGCGGATGGTCTCGACGAGGCCCTCCGTCGCCACGGACTGCTTTTCTCCTGAGTCGCGGCGGACGAGTTCAACCACGCCGTTCTCGATATCGCGCGGGCCGAGCGCGAGACGAATGGGGACGCCCTGCACCTCGTACTCGGTGAACTTCCAGCCGGGGCGGTACTGCTCGCGATCATCCAGAAAGACCCGGATGCCTGCGTCCCTGAGCATCTGTTCGATCTTGCGTGCCGCTTCGAGCACCGCCTCGTTGCCATCCTTGCGCAGTATCGGAACCAGGACGACCTGCGTGGGAGCGAGCTTCGGCGGCAGCACGATGCCTTTGTCGTCGCCGTGCGTCATCACCAGCGCGCCAATCAGGCGCGTGGAAACACCCCAGCTCGTAGCCCAAACATATTCCAGTTCGTTGTTCCGGTTCTGGAAGGTGCAGTCGAACGCCTTGGCGAAGTTCTGCCCGAGGAAGTGGCTTGTCCCGGCTTGCAGCGACTTTCCATCCTGCATTAGTGCCTCAATGCAGTAGGTGTCCACGGCGCCGGCGAAGCGCTCGGCGGCCGTCTTCAGGCCCCGGATGACCGGCATCGCCATCCATTCCTCAGCAAACGTGGTGTAGACATCCAGCATCTTCCGGGTCTCCTCCACCGCTTCCTCCTCGGTGGCGTGCGCCGTATGGCCTTCCTGCCAGAGGAACTCGGAGGTGCGCAGGAACAGCCGCGTACGCATCTCCCACCGAACCACGTTGGCCCACTGGTTAATGAGAATCGGCAGATCCCGCCACGACTGGATCCACTTGCTGTAGGTGTCCCAAATGATGGTCTCGGAGGTTGGGCGGACGACGAGCGGCTCCTCCAGTTTGGCCTCCGGATCGACGATCAATTCGCCATCGGCATCCACCATGAGGCGGTGATGGGTGACCACCGCGCATTCCTTGGCAAAGCCATCCACATGATCGGCTTCACGCGCAAAAAAGCTAATGGGAATAAGCAGCGGGAAGTACGCATTCCTGTGTCCCGTGGCCTTGAACATGCCGTCGAGGCCGTCGCGCATGTTCTCCCATAACTCGTAACCGTTCGGCGGGATAATCATCGAGCCGCGAACGGGCGAGTACTCGGCCAGACGTGCGGCGCGGACAACATCCACATACCACTGGGCGTAGTCTTCCGAGCGCGGCGTGATCTTGTCGGCCATGGGAGACGGCGGTGTAGCTGGGAAAAGGCGGAACGAAGGGCTGAAAAGGGCCGTATCGTAGGCTTGGAGGAGGCGGAGCAGTTCTTGCGCGTCTTCTGAGGCGAGAAAAACCGCCGACGCGATCCGCTGGTGTTACCCATCCGGCCGGTTCGGCGGCTAGCCTTTCGAGGCCCGCCAATATACCCCGGCGGCATGTCGGCATTTCTTGCAACGCCGGATGTCTCTGCGCCTTCACCCGCATCTTCACCGCCTCTCTTTTTTCCTCTCTTCCTGCCCGCTCTCCGGGCGCTGACGGCCTGCCATCCTTCCCATCACGATCATGAGATCCTCCCGCGACTCCCGCCTCCGCTATACGCCCCTGGTGCTCGCACCGGTGTTTGCCCTGGGGCTCCTCGGAACCACCGTCTCCGGATGCTACACGCAACTCGGCGCTGCCGCCGGCAAGGAAACTCAAACGGAAGCGGTTTCGGCCGAGCAGGTTCAACCACGGATTGGTCTTACGGAAGACGGTTATGTAGACCCGTACGCCGATCCCTACGCTGACGGCAGGTACGATGAGTCTCTCGGACAAACGAACGAGGACGGCTACTACACGGGCCGGCCTGTTCCGAACCAGGGGGCAGGGTGGAATTCGGCAGCCCCCCAGACGTACCGCGGCTACGAGAACCACGCCGCGAACAGCGTCTCGGTCTCGCGGTATTACTACGACGACGAATCGATATACTACTACAGAGATAACTACGAGGGCGATGGTTATTACGGTGGCTCTTCGTACTACGACGACGATTACGACTACTATGGCGACGGATACTTGGGCGGCTACTACGCCGATTACTACCATTACGCGGACTACTACCCGTCCATCTACACGTACTACCGACCCTACTCCATCTACCGCCCGTACCGACGGTATTCACGCTATCACCGGCACGGCTACAGCAGCTGGAATCGCCCCTACTACGCCGTAGCGACGTACTATGACCCCTTTTATTACGGGGCTGCGTACTACGATCCCTGGTACTCGTGCTGGACACCGGGCTTCTCCATCTCACTCTGGTTTGGAACGGGCTATAGCCACTGGGGTGGTGGATACCACTCGAGCTACTATACCGGATACCACAACAGCTATTACGATGCCTCCTACTACGGAGGTGGCCACCACTACAATAATCGCTACTATTCAAACCGGTGGCGCCGTTATGGCCGCGGGTACCGTGATTACGACAATCGCGGCGATTACGACGGTGATCGCGGATCTGTCACTACAAACTGGGAGCGCGACCCCTTCCGGCCGAATCGTGACCGAGGCCTGGGTGTGATCTCCACTTCAGCCCCGTCGCGTCCACCAATGACGGTGAACAGACCGCGCAGCGGGCGGACCCTCAGTGAATCCCCGCGCACAAGCCCTGGGCGCACGATCTCCGAAGCGCCACGGCGCAGTACCGGACGCACGATCTCCGAAGCGCCACGCTCGAACCGGCCGAAAACGTCCACACCACGTCCGCGAGGCGACACCGGGCGTTCCGTAACCAACACGCCGCGCTCGAACCGGCCCAGGACATCCACGCCGCGTCCGCGCGGCAACACCGGGCGTTCCATTACCAATTCGCCCCGCTCGAACCGGCCGCAGACGTCCACACCACGTCCGCGAAGTAACACCGATCGTTCCGTAACCAACACGCCGCGCTCGAACCGGCCCAGGACATCCACGCCGCGTCCGCGCGGCAACACCGGGCGTTCCATCACCAATTCGCCCCGCTCGAATCGGCCCAGGACGTCCACGCCACGTCCGCGCGGCAACACCGGACGGACTGTCGCCGAGTCTCCGCGATCGAGCCGGCCCCGGACGTCCACGCCACGTCCGCGCGGCAACACCGGAAGGACTGTCACCGAGTCTCCGCGATCAAATCGGCCCAGGACGTCCACGCCACGCCCACAAACCCGCCGGAGCCGCCCGGCCCCACGGCGTGAGCAAGTCCAGCGTTCGAGCCCACAGCGTGAAGAGCGCTCGTCTACGAGATCGGCGCCGCGCCAGCGTCAGTCTTCGCAGGCATCCCGCCCGGCTCCCCAGCGGCGGCAGTCTACGCGTTCCTCGGGCGGTAACCGCTCGTCTACGCGGTCATCGCGCTCGGGAGGCAACCGGTCGTCTTCGCGCTCTGGCGGCTCGCGCCGTCGCGGTGGCAATTAGGAGCCACGCGCTCCTTCTTCGCTGACGTGACTGAAGGCCCGCTGCCTACGGGCGGCGGGCCTTTGTTGTACCTCTACCCTCCGTACGCCATGCCTCGTTTGCTTCTCCTGCTTGCTATCGCAGCGATTACACTTCCTAGTTCTTCAGCCCAAACAGCCGACGACCTTTTCTTCTTCGGCCGCCGCGCCCCAGCCGTCGGCGCACGCATGGCCGGCATGGGCGGCGCAGCGGTGGCCGGATTGGGCGACTGGAGCGCCTCCTTTGCCAACCCCGCCGGGCTCGGTTACCTACGAAGCCGCCAAGGCGTCATATCGGGCAACGGCTTTGTTCAGGGCGCTGACTTGTACGGTCTCCGCTTTCACACCGCAGCCGAAGGCTTCACATTGGGAACGGCCGCCATAGCCACTCCGCTCCCTACCTCCCGTGGGGCGTTGGCCGTGGGGATTGGGTACAACGAAACGGCTGTGTACACTCGGAGTAGCGGCGGAAACGGAGCTGACTTCGACTGGGCGGACGAATCAGGTTTTCAAGGGGAGCTCTCCGTAGCGGGTGCGATGGCGGTGTCTCCGCGCGTGATGGTTGGCCTGTCTGTGAACGCACCCATCGGCCAGTATTCGTTCGATGGGGGATTCATCCACGACGCCATTGTGGATGACCCATCTTTTGATGCCAAGATGTACGGCGCCAACGTGCGCGCTGGAGTGTCCGTCGAGGCTACGCCCGCCCTCCGAATCGGCCTCACCATAGAATCCCCCACCCTCCTGAACATCGACGAAACGGGCCCCGAGTTTGGGCGCAACGAGTACCGCATCGCAACGCCCTGGCGTATCGCGGCCGGTTTTCTCGCGAGGTCGCCGAGGGCGTTTGTCTCGGCGGACATTGAACTTGTCGATTGGTCGCAGGCACGCTTCGTGACCGATAGCCCCAACTTCGACGCCGAGAACATCATCGCCGACCGCTTCCTCAACCCCGTCCTGAATACGCGCATTGGCGGAGAGCTTCGGCTTGGTTCTGTTGCGCTCCGCGCCGGTGCAGCCTTCCAACCCGACCCGCGCTTCGACAACTTCGAGCCCGAAGCCATCCGCCAGCACTACTCCGTTGGCGTGGGCGTCCGCGTTACGCAAAACGCCCGAATCGATGCCGCGTTCACCCACACGCGCCTCGCCGACGGTGCTCGTGGGGGCTTGTTCGACAACCAGGGCTATTTCCTCTGGGATGTCACTCACGCCTACCGCAACTCGCTTCAAATTGGGGTGGATATGCGATTCTAGTTGGCCTCGAGTGGGCCAGGGACGGATGTGTCGGTGAGCAGTTGTACGTTAAAACTCTCCCGAACCTGCAGCCGCATGCGCCTACTTCTCCTCCTCAGAATCCTTTTCCTCGCGCATTCGGCCTTCGCCCAAACGGACGAGCGCGACCACCCGATTGACGTGCGGACCATCGCGTGCGTTGACGCCAACCCCTCCACGCGGGGTATGCGTGAATGCCTTGTCGTGGCCTACAGCGAGTGGGATGCGGAGCTGAACCGCGTTTATCAAGAACTGGTGGGACTGGTACGGATTGATGATCCTGAACTGGATTATGAAGCTGAGGAGCGCCTGCGCGCGGCCCAGCGCACGTGGACGGAATTCCGAGATGCTGAGTTTGAGTTCCTGGGCAACATCTACTTTAGGCCACTAGGTGGAACTATGTGGTGGGTTGTGGCCGCTGAAACGCGTGTCGACTTCATTCGTCAACGCACCAAGGAGTTGGGCGAATACCTCTGGTTTTTCAACAGCCTCCTAGGATCAAATACCGGCGCGTTCGTACTCAGCAACGGGGATAACAGGAATTTCTACCTGCTTGCTCGAGCGGGTGTCCGTACGATTCCGGCCAACCCAAGCCGCCAGCCCCACGTTGATAAGCAGGAGGCCGGCAATGGCTTGCACTGCCAGAAGCGGCTCCGAGAACGTTACTGACTGCAGAACAAGGACACCCAGCGCGGCCGGAATGGATACGAACAAAGGCAGGAAACGGTCAGCGGCGCTGAATCGATCTGCACGGCGTGCGAAGGGCGGGCGGCTGTGGATAAGCGCTTGAATGCGCGTGGCCAACGACGTGACAGCGAACCAGAATGCAGCGTGGATGACCGCGTGCATCGGCGGCATCAGCGTTGAGAGGACGAGGGCGAGTACCACGTGAAGGGGTAGCAAAACGCGGTACACCAAGGCTTGATGGGCTCCGAGTTGGAGGACGCGCGGGCGTGCATCGGGTAGCGTGTCGAACAGCCAGGCCGCCTCCGCGTGATCCGAAAACTGGAGCGTCTGCACCAACGACTGCCCAGAAAATAGGAGAATCACAACGAGTGAGAGGTGCAGGCGAGTTTCGGAGAAATAGAGCACGTTCTCCGGGCCATACACAAACAGATCGCCGAGGCCGCCCATCCACCAGCCAAAAAAGACAAAGCCCAGCGGCAAGAGCGCTGCGGGCCACAGACGGCCGCGGACCAACCGATCGTCGCGGAAGGCGGACAGGGCGAAGCCGTACGCGGCGCGTGCAGCTGGGGTCTCAATCAGCACACGTTCCACCACAGACAGACTGCGCCGCGAACGTATGCGCCGCTCTATCTGCCGGGCTCCATCCGCCAAACGATTCAACAGAAGGAAGTAGCGGCTCGGGAAGTAAATCGCTCCCAGCATCACCAAAAAGCCGACCGTACCAACCAGCAGGGCCAGTCCCTCCGTGGGCCTGCCGGAGAGGCCATCGGCAAGCCAGGCGGCGGGCCACCACGGAGCATTGACAGCGCCTTCCGCCCCGCCCACCCACTGGTAGCCAAGCACCAGCGCCGCAATCAGTACGGTTTTTGCAACGCCCAGCGCTGGGTTCATCAGGCGGTACGGAAGCCACAAAGTGAGGCCCCACAGCACGGTTGTTGCGAGTGCGGCTGTCCACAGCATACCGGCCGCTACCAGACCGGCAACGGCAAACCCATCCCCAACGCCATCAGAAATAGCAACGCGTACACCGACCGGCGCCGCCACAGAGATGGCAATCAGAAGGAAATAAAACCCGATGCTGGCAACCCGCGCAGCGTATTGGGTTCCCTCGCTGGCCGGGAGCGTCGTCAGCCACGCATTGTCCTTGGGGCGGCCCATCAGTTCGTCGTACGAGCCGGCCACACCAAACGCGGCGAGGACCATCCCGAAACTCGCGGCGACAAACAGTACCGACTCGGCATCGGCATTGCCAAGCGACAGCGCCAGCACAAGACCCGAAAAGCCATACGCGATCACCGTTGTCGCGATCCGCGAAGCGCTGAAGCGCCCCGAGTGCGGATGCCGCAAATCCAGCTTGAGCTGTGCGATGGTGAGGGTGCGGATAGCCGGGAGGTTCATGCCTTACTGAGCAACGGGGGTCTGCGCACGTTGCAGCGAGTCGCAGTGGAGAGAATCGCGGCGCTGTGCAGCAATACGCGTTTGCTGGGAGATAAAGGCGGACCACTCGCGGGCCGCCGACATGTGCTCACCAAGCGTTCGGGTAAAGGTATGGCCACCTGTTCCATTTGCAACGAAATAGAGGAACTCGTGCTCCTCGGCGTCGAGGACGGCATCAATAGAGGCATCCGACGGGTTGTTGATCGGCCCCGGCGGGAGGCCTTCTATGAGGTACGTGTTGTAGGGATGCGGCGTGTTGTAATCGCGTGTGAGGAGGCGGCGCATCCGGCCGCCGTCCATCTGCATGAGGGCATACTGCACCGTCGGATCGGCCTGGAGGCGCATCGTTCCGGCGCTCGTGCGCCCGAGGAGACGGTTCAGGTACACGCCTGCAATTGTCGGGCGCTCGTCGGCGTGCTGGGCTTCCCACTCAACGATGGAGGCCATCGTCACTGCTTCGTCCGGCGTCAATCCTAGCGCGTCGGCTTTGGCCTGCCGTCCATCCGTCCAGAAGCGGTCGTACCACCCATGTATGCGCTTAATGGCCGTGGCGGCATCGGTCGTCCAGTAGATGTCGAACGTGTTGGCGCGCATCCGGCCGAACAGATGGAGGGTGTCCGTTTCGAGCTCCGCGGCGAGTGCGGGGTCGTGGACGGCATCTACAAAAGCATCTGCATCAATCCCCAGATCGCGGGCCAGCACGGCACCTACCACGGAAGGCCTCGTGCCCGGCGGGATGGTGATGCGGATCGGATCCTGTAAGCCCTTGCGGATTTTGTCGAGCATCGCCCAGTTGCTCATCCCCGATTCGATCAGGTAGTGGCCCGGCTTCACCTGCCGACGCCATCCGGTGAGTGTGGCGAACGTCGCGAACGATCCACGCGAACCAAGAATGCCGGCCGCCGCCAGCGAATCAACCGCATCCTCGAACGACGATCCGGGGGGAATGCGGACACTTCGCGAGTCCTCGAAGTCTGCCGTGTTCGATGCAAACGCCAGCCAGATTCCGATCAGGATTCCAACAACGGTGATGGCAAGGAGGGGGAGCACGATTAGGCGACGCCTGGACGATTGCGGTGAACGAAGTGCAGGAGATGGGGGACTTTCCATAAACTGATCCGGGGCGACCAAGTGACGTTTAGAGAGGTGAAATGTCTACGTCTGCGCCAATCTCGGCATAGAGGAGGCCCGGCGCACGCTCCACAGTCTCAAATCAGGATTTGTGCTGCGCGCGGCTGTCTATGGTGCAGGTCGTGTTGATTCCGCCCCTCACGTTGTAAATCGTCGTGACTACAAGGTAGTCGGGGTTGTACAGATGCCGCAGGAGATCCTCGAACACAAACGCCGTGATGTCCTCCTGCGCCGCGCCGATGTGCCGCCACGAGAGGAGGTAATACTTCAGGCTTTTCAGCTCAACCAGCCAATCCCCTGGCACGTATTCTATGCGAATGGTTCCGAAGTCAGGTATTCCTGAGAAGGGGCAGAGCGCAGAGAACTCGCCGGGCTCGGTTTCATACACGACCACCTGCCGCGCTCCGTGCGCGTACGGCAGGCGGTGGATTTCCTGTTGGCGCGTTTCGGGCGGAAGGAACAGGGCCACCTTGCCTTCGGGCTGAATGCCCAGCTTCTCCATGTGCTCCAGCGATAGCCGGGTGTGGCGGAGAGCCTCCTCGTGCAGAACGTCGAGTTGGAGAGCCGGCTTCTTTCCATTCGTGGGCGCAGACATGGTACGGCGGCGGGGATTGCGAGCAGCAGATTACGTCATCAGCCGTTTCCGGTTCGGTTCCGGCTGTGAAGACAGGGGCGTTCAAGGAAAACCCCTCCCCTTTTAAGGGGGGTGGCCGAACGAAGTGGCTTTATGCTCATCACCAAGCCGACACCGCCAGTCCCGCAGCAAGCGCGGGACAGCCCCCTGAAGGGGGCGGTTTCAAAAAAACCCCTCCCTTTCAGGAAGGTGCCGACCTTGCGAGGCGGAGGGTGTTTCAGCGGCGCTATTTTCGCCCTTCCTCGCACCCCCGCTACAGTGCCTTCCGAGACCTATTCGTTTTCCACCGTCGCCGACTTGGTCGGCCAAGAGATCGGCGTCTCCGACTGGATGACGGTCGACCAGCCCATGATCGACGCCTTCGCAGAACTCACGGGCGACCGTCAATGGATTCACATTGACACAGAGCGCGCTGTAGCGGAAGCACCGACCGGCACAACCATCGCCCACGGCCTGCTGACGCTGTCTCTTCTCCCTATGATGCGCAACGAGATCGGCGTCATCCCGAAAGGCACAGGACGCTCCATCAACTACGGCTACGACAAGATCCGCTTCCTCGCCCCGGTCACGCCCGGCGCCCGCATCCGAACGCGCGTCACCCTGTCCGCCGTAACGCCAAGAAGCAACGGCTTCCTCATCGATACGCGCAACGCAGTCGAAATTGAGGGAGAAGACAAGCCCGCCATGATCGCCGATTCGCTGACACTGTTGCTTGAGTAGTTCTTTGATCTTCCTCCTTTGTTCTTTGGGTCTCTACCCCGGCGCCGACGCTCCATCTAACGAAGTACGAAGATCAAAGCCCTAAGAACAAACCAGATATCTTCCACTACCTTTCCTTTCTCCCTTTTCACTTTTCACTTTCAATCCATGCTTTTCCAGAACCAGGTCGTCGTCATCACCGGGGCCGGACGCGGGATCGGCGCTGCAGCCGCGAAGCTGTTTGCTCAACACGGTGCATCGGTCGTTGTGAATGATCTCGATGCCAAGCCTGCGGAAGCTGTCGTTGCAGAGATTGAATCTGCGGAAGGCGCGGCGGTTGCTGTGCCGGGTAGCGTAACAGAAGACGGTTTCCCCGAAAACCTCCTCGATGCAGCGGTGGACCGCTTCGGAAAGCTGAACGTGCTCGTCAACAACGCAGGGTTTACGTGGGACGGGATGCTCCACAAGATGACAGACGAGCAGTGGCGCGCCGTGCTGGAGATCCACACGATGGCGCCATTCCGGATGATCCGCGCGGCCGCGAAGCACCTCCGCGAACCGGCGAAGGCCGAACTCGCCGCGGGCGAGCCCTTTTCCGAGAACCGCTGCATTATCAATGTCTCATCCACAAGCGGACTACATGGGAACGTGGGGCAGGCCAACTACGCGACGGCCAAGATGGGCGTCATCGGGCTGACGAAAACCGTGGCGAAGGAATGGGGACGATTCGGTGTACGCTGCAACGCCGTCGCCTTCGGATTCATCGACACGCGAATGACGCGAGCGAAGGAGGACGGCGAGTCCATCGAAGTGGCAGAACACGAGATCGCCCAGGGCATCCCTGAGGCGGCGCGCGGACGCGCGATTACCGGAAATCCACTTGGCCGTTCGGGCACCGACGAAGAAGCTGCCGGTGGCATCGTGATAATGGCATCCACGCTTGCAGGCTATGTGACCGGGCATACGCTGGAAGTGACTGGCGGAGCGGGGATATAGTCCCGGCACGTACCTTCACCATTGTCCTTCAAATCCATTCAGTTAGTACTAATCAACCACCGGGCTGTAGCCCCCCTGACAGACACTCCGATGCCCGAGTTCACGATCACGCGACAAATCGATGCTCCCGTAGACAAAGTCTGGGAAGTACTCAATGACTTCGGAGACATTCAGCGATGGAGCCCAGGCGTCACAGTCTCTGAACTAACGTCCGACGGTCCGGTGAGCGAGGGATCAACCCGGCACTGCGACTTCGCCCCTTTCGGCGGAGTCAACGAGCGTATCGACGCGTACAGGCCGAATGAGCGTATGACCGTCAATATTTATGAGGCGTTCAAGTTGCCGATCTCCAGCGCCGTGGCCGATTTCAACATCGCCCCGAGCGGCGACGGCACCATGCTCACGCTCCACTACAGCTACACGCCTAACCTGATGGGGCGTCTCTTGAAAGGCTACACCGACAAGCAGATGCGAAAGGGGATCGGCGATATGACAAAGGGTCTCAAGAGAGAAAGCGAGCGCATCGCCGCCGGCTGAGGGTGCGTTTGACGCTATGGGATCACATCCTCTCATCCTTGCCCTGCGGTTCTTGGGACTCTCGGCTCGCTTTGCACGGCGATAGGGACGTTTCTGGGGTTCTGGGCGGCCGGACAGTTGTTACCGTGGTTGCTGGGATGGATCTGGCGGACCTCGTGCTCAGGCAGTCTGACCTGCTGCCGGCTATCTCTATTACCCGGCGGGAGTCCTCCCCGAATAGTACAAGTCAAGCACTCGACCAGCACTCGCACTCGATCACGACTTGCCTTCTACAGTCTTCCCCAGAAACACCCTAACACCAGAATGTATAGGATTACCCGAAGATCTCCGAAACGACACTACTTGCCCCGTATGGTAAATCGCATCCGAAAGGGGCCCATTAATCAAATTCCAATACGGCCACTCAATCTTTTTCCCGGCGCGTAAAAATACTACTGCGCAATTAGCTACCTCGTCTGCATCCCTCCCGGCCATCAATGAACTTGCTTGTTGCAGATTGGCCAGTGTTTGACTCCGCAGCACTTCAAACGACATCGTCGACAAATCTCCGCGCCCAATGTTTGGTATGCCTTGCGGGGTGTTCAGGATCAGTTCCGACAGGCTACAGATATGTTCGAGCGTCTCACGTGTACTCCTGGCATCCTCGGACGGTTTGAATAGCAGGTCACCTGCAGAAAGTCCTTCCGTTGCCCAGTAATAGCGGTACCCGAGTCCATCAATGAGTCTTGAGATCACATTCCCAGGCGAATAGCGATCTGGATAGTCCGGAATCTGTTTATAGGGCGGCTCTTCCATAGCATCTTTATCTCAATTCTTGTTATCTCTCAACCGAAACCGCTGCAACTTGCCCGTGTTGCCGCGAGGGAGCGCATCCATGAACTCAATAGCGCGAGGATACTTGTACGGCGCGATCTCGGACTTGACGAAGTCCTGCAGTTCCTTTGCCATCTCGTCGCCCTCCGTGCGGCCCTCGCGGAGCACAACGAAGGCCTTGACAATCTGGCCGCGCTGCTCATCCGGCGCGCCGACCACGCCGCACTCGGCGACGGCGTCGTGCTTGAGGAGGGCGTTCTCCACCTGTGGCCCGGCAATGTTGTAGCCGGACGAGATAATCATGTCGTCGGTGCGGGCCTGGTAGTGGAAATAGCCGTCGGCGTCCATCAAGTAGGCGTCGCCGGTGTAATTCCAGCCGCCGCGGGCGTACTGCTGCTGCCGCTCCGGGTCGTCCAGGTAGCGGCAGCCGGTCACGCCGCGAACGGCGAGAGCGCCCACCGTCCCGGGTTCGACTTCATTGCCGGAGTCGTCCATCACCTTCGCCTCGTACCCCGGAATGGCCTTGCCCGTCGCGCCGGGCAACAACGTATCGACCGAAGCCGAAATAAAGATGTGCAGCATTTCCGTCGCTCCGATGCCGTCGATGATCTTGATGCCGGTGGCGTCGAGCCACGAGTGGAAGGTGGGCGCGGGAAGGGTCTCGCCGGCTGAGACGCACGTCCTTAGGCTGGAAATATCGGCCTCGTTGAGCTTGGTGAGGATGCCCCGATAAGCCGTCGGCGATGTAAAGCAGACGGTCGCTTTGTGCTTGCTGATCACCCCTAAAAGTGTATCCACGCCCGGTTTTCCGACGAACGCGGCCGAGGCTCCGAAGCGCATCGGGAAGAGTAGCAAGCCGCCAAGGCCAAACGTGAAGGCGAGCGGCGGCGTGCCGACGAATATGTCCTCGGGTGAGATGTCGAGACACGAGCGCGGGAAGGCGTCGCAGATGGCGAGGACATCGCGGTGGAAGTGCATCGTGGCCTTCGCCTGCCCCGTAGTGCCGCTGGTGAAGGCAATCAGCACTACGTCGTCGGCTGCGGTATCGACAGGCTCAAACGTGTCGGGTTTGCTTTCCATGCGCGATTCCAGGCTGTCGTCTGAATCTGTGCTGAACTGGACAATCTGCTTCAAACAGGCCGATTCTTCTGCAGTTTTGTCCATTTCATCCGCCCAGTGGCCGTCGCACAACGCGAGTTCGATCTGCACCTTCTCACACGTGTAGGTGAGTTCGTACGCGCGAAGCAGCGGCATTGTGGCCACGCAAATCCCACCCGCCTTAACGACTGCAAACCAGCATACCGCGAGCATGGGTGTGTTGGGACCACGCAGCAGCACGCGGTTGCCGGGGAGGAGGCCGAGGTCATCCACCAGCACGTGCGCAGCCTTATTCACGGCCGCCAGAAAATCGCTATATGTCCAGACTCGGTCGTCCGTGTGGATGAGAGGACTATCGCCGTGCCCTTGCTCCACCATCTTGTCGAGCAGCTCCACCGCACAGTTGAGGCGTTCGGGGTAGTCGAAGACCGAGCCTTCGGGGGTGATGAAGTCGGGCCAGAGCTCTTGTGGCGGCAGATGGTCGCGCGCGAAGGGGTCGGTGTGGGCGGAGGGAGTCATGGGGAAGGACGGAGGACGGAGGACAGAGAACGGAGGACGGAAGACAGAGAAGTCGCCGATCATCCGTCCTCGGTCCCGCAGAGGCTCCAAGTTCGGTGATATCAGTCAAACGGCACAACCGCCGTGGCCTCGATCTCCACCAGGGCGCCGTCTTCCAGCAAGTCCGCTACCTCGACGAGCGTCATCGCAGGATAGTGGGTGCCGAACACCTCACGATAGGCCGCCCCGACGGCCTTCGCGGCAGCATTGTAGGCTCGTTTGTCCGTCACGTACCAGGTCATACGGACAACGTACTCGGGCTTCGCGCCACCCGCTTCCAGCACCGCCACGATGTTGCGAAGCGCCTGGGCGGCCTGTTCGCCGAAGTCATTCGAAACGAGGTTCTGCTGCGTATCCCAGCCGATCTGACCGGCCACAAAAAATAGGCGGCCCTCGGCGATGACACCGTTGGCGTAGCCGGTTGGCCGCTTCCAGTCGGATGGATTGATGAAGTGCATGGGCGGCGGTCTGTTGTCAGTGGTTCGTTGTTAGTGGTTAGTGGCCGGTGATTTCTCGTCCATCTCAACTTCCTTCAAAACTTGCCGCGCGATGATAACCTGTTGGATCTCCGTCGCGCCCTCGTAGATACGAAGTGGGCGGATGTCGCGGTAGAGGCGCTCGACGATGTGCCCAGACGCGACGCCGCGCCCACCGAACAACTGCACGGCCATGTCGATTACCTCCTGCGCGGACTCGGTCGCGTACGCCTTCGCCATCGCCGCTTCCTTCGTGATGCGCTCGGCTCCCGAGTCTTTCGTCCACGCCGCGCGGTAGACGAGTAGAGCGCTTGCGTCTATCAGCGTGGCCATTTCGGCCAGCTTGGCCTGTGTGATTTGGAGATCGGCGAGCGTGCCACCAAAAGCCTTACGCTGTTTGACGTGCCGTACGGTCTCGTCGAATGCTCTTCTGGCCATCCCGAGCGCCGCCGCTCCGACCGTTGATCGGAAGACATCGAGAGTAGCCATAGCGATCTTGAAGCCATGCCCGGACTCGCCGATGAGCACCGAACTTGGCACGCGGCAATCCGTGAACTCCAGTGAACCCAAGGGGTGCGGCGAGATCGTGTCGATCTGTCCGGCTACGGTCAAGCCGGGCGCGTCGGCTTCAACGATGAGGGCGCTGAGGCCGCGATGCCCTTCTTCCTCGCCGGTGCGAGCGAAGACTACATAGAAATCAGCGATGCCCGCGTTTGAGATCCACTTCTTGCTGCCGTTGAGTATGTAGTAATCGCCCTCCAGCGTGGCCGTCGTAGCCAGCGCAGCCACGTCCGAACCTGCCTTGCCCTCCGATAGCGCAAACGCGGCAATCTTCTGGCCTCGCCCCACCTCCGGGAGAACCGCTGCTCGTTGTTCATCCGTCCCAAACAGTGAGATCGGGCCGCTACCCAAACCCTGCATGGCGAACGCGAAGTCGGCGAGGGATGAGTGGTAGGCCAGTGTCTCGCGGGCAATGCACAGGCTTCTGACGTCCAGTTTCTCAAAACGTCCTGCGGGAGCTGGGACGCACAAGTCCAGCCAGCCGGCCTCGCCAAGCTGTTTTACCAGCGCTTTGCTGACTGCGTTTGCATCCTCCGGCTCGTCCTTCGGTGCGTTTGCCTCCGCCCATACCCCGAGCTCCTCAGCAAGTTGGCGGTGGCCGTTGTTGAAGAAAGGGAGGACAAGATGGGACATTCGACTGGGTGAGAGGATGAGTGTATGGGAGGGTGAGTGTAACAACTGGATGTACTTCTCACTCACACCCTTAACCCCACACACACCCTTACTCGCGAATCAGTCCCCCTCAAACACGGGCTTCTCTTTGTTCACGAACGCATTGTAGGCACGCTCGAAGTCTTTCGTCTGCATGCAGATGGCCTGCGCCTGCGCCTCGGCCTCGATGGCCTGCGGCACGCTCATGCTCCACTCCTGCTCCAGCATCGTTTTCGTCATCGAGTGGGCAAAGGTAGGGCCATCGGCGAGTGAACGGGCCAGCTCGTTGGCGTGATTGCCGAGCTCATCCGGTTCGACGAGGTGGTTGAAAAAGCCCCAATTCGCAGCTTCGTCGCCTTTCATCACGCGACCCGTGAAGAGAAGCTCAGCGGCTCTCCCCTGTCCGATAATGCGCGGGAGGATGGCGCACGCGCCCATGTCGCACCCGGCGAGGCCCACACGCGTGAAGAGGAAGGCCACCTTGCTGTTCGGTGTGCCGATGCGAAGATCAGAGGCCATCGCCATGATGGCGCCGGCCCCCACGCATACGCCCTCGACCGCAGCGATCACCACCTGGGGGCACTCGCGGATCGACTTCACCAGATCGCCCGTCATCCGCGTGAAGCGGAGGAGCTCGGGCATGTCCATCTTCGTCAGCGGCCCGATGATCTCGTGCACGTCGCCGCCGGAGCAGAAATTGCCGCCCGACCCGCGCAGGATCACCACCTTGACCTCGTCCACATACACGAGGCCGCGGAAGGTGTCGCGCAACTCGGCGTACGACTCGAACGTGAGCGGATTCTTCTTCTCCGGCCGGTTCAGGGTAACGGTGGCGACCTTGTCGGCGTACGCCCACTTGAAGTGATCAGGTGTAAATGTGCTCGGATTCATGCGGTTAGTTAGCGGACCGCCGACCACTGACAGCCGACCGCCGGCTAATTATCCCCGCGGTCTGTCGTCCGCCGTCTGCGGTCTCCGTGTTGATGAGAGATTCGGGCAGTGCGCGTAATGTAGGCTCAACCTCGCAACTCAAAACACCTCACTCCCTGTCAGTGGCAGACTTGCGCCGGAGATCATCGCCTGCTCGGGATCGCAGAGCCAGGTAACGGCGCTCGCAACTTCTTCGGGTGTGAGCATGCGGCCCATCGGGTTCTGCTCGGCGATGTGCTGCTTGATCTCGTCGCCGGAGCGCCCGGTTTTTTCCCGAATGCGCTCAACCGACTGTGCCACGAGGTCCGTGTCCACGTAGCCGGGGCAGACGGCATTGACGGTGACGCCGGATCCGGCGGTTTCAGCCGCGAGGGCGCGCGTAAGTCCAATCATCCCGTGCTTTGCGGCGCAGTACGCCGTCACGTAGGCATAGCCTGTGAGGCCCGCGACGCTCGCCACGTTTACGATGCGCCCCCACCCGGCTTCGAGCATGTTGGGCAGAGCCCGATGCGTACAAAAGAAGGCGCTGGTGAGGTTCACGTCGAGCATCGCCTGCCAGCGGGCGGTCTCCATCTTGGCGAGCGGCACGCTGTCGGCGGCGCCGGCGTTGTTGATGAGGATGGCAATTGGGCCGAGAGCTTTGCGGGCGGCGGCAAATGCGCTTTCGACCAACGCTTCATCGGTCACGTCGGCGGGAGCAGCAAAAAACGACTGCGGGTGCTCCGAACTGAGTTCCTCCACAAGGGCACGGAGCGGCTCGGGCGTCCGTCCGATGACAGTTACGGACGCGCCCATCGCGGCGAGGCGGCGGGAGATGGCCTCGCCGATGCCCTTCCCTCCCCCCGTAACCACGGCGTGCCGATTGGCAAGCGTCTGTTCCGCCATCAATGGCCCTCGAAGTTCAGCTCACCCGCCTCGATGCGTATTGGAAGGCGATTGTTCGGCGTGGGCAGTGGGCACGTGGCAAACGGCGAAAACACGCAGGGCGGGTTGTAGGCGCGGTTGAAATCAATGATGATGTTACCCTCATCGTCCTCTGCGTCAATCCAGACGAACCGGCCGCCGCCGTAGGTCTCCTGCCCACTAGTGGCATCCCCAAACACCACGAAATACCGGTCGTCTCCGGGCTGACCGGTGACGTCGAGCCGATACTCCGTGCCCTCTACCTCAAAAACGACGACGCCCGGAACCGTGTCCTTCTCGTCCACTCCCGTGATGGACGGCATGGCGATTTCCAGCGGCGGATCGTAGGGCTCGAAGCGCGCCTCCAGCCGCCATCTCTGGTCGGGTTCGAAGAACTCGATACCGTCGAACGCTCTCCGCGTCGGGCTCTCCCTATCTAGCAGCCGAATTGCCAGTCCGCGGCTCCGGCTGATGACGCGCCAGTTCAGCGAATCGAGATGGGCGATAGTCGGCGAGCCCTCCGAGTCGTCCAACATCACCCTTTCGCTGACGGCTTCACCGTCTACCGTAACTTTAATCCCCGGCCGCACGAGCATGGTGACGACGCTATCCAGCACCACGAGCGTTCCGATGTGCAACGGCGCATTTACCGGAAGCACAACGCTGTTCGAGGAATCCGAGCCAAACGTGTGCTCGCCGTCCTCCAGCCAGTAGAGCCCGGCCAGACTGAGGTATCCGTCGGGTTTCTGGAGATCAGCGTAGCGCTGGGTGCGCCACGCTTCGAGGCCGTCGTGGAAGTCGGTTTCGGAGGTGTTGGTCATGCAGGCGGCGAGGAGAAGAAGGCCGGCGAGAAAGGGTGCCGGCGGAATCGACCGCAGACGGCGGACCACGGACGGCGGCTTATGGCGAACTCTGTCGACGGTCAGCCGTCGGTCGTCGGATTGCGCCTCTCCCCGGCCCCCTCCCCACTGTCCCCCTTTCCAAGGGGGACGAGGAGCGAAGCGACGGAGGGGGTTTCGTGGGGGGAGGGAGATTTGTTCTTGATAGCCCGTCATTGCTCTTTTTGCCGCTCGAAGATGCGTTCGAGCTGGCGTTTGGCGGAAAGGTACTGGGGCGGCCACCACTGTGCCTCATAGCCCAGGTCGGCGGCGGCGCGGATCGTCCATTGCGGGTCGGACAAGTGCGGGCGCGCGAGCAGGCACAGGTCCGCCCGGCCCGAGGCGAGGATTGAATTAACGTGGTCGGGTTCGTAGATATTCCCTACCGCCATCACGGCCACGTCAGCTTCGAGGCGAATGCGCTCGGCGAACGGCGTCTGGAACATGCGGCCGTAGATCGGTTGCTGATCGGGCGAAACCATTCCGGCCGAGACATCCACGATATCGGCGCCGTGTTCGACGAAAGTCATCGCGATCGCTACGGAGTCTTCTATGGTCGTCCCACCCTCGATCCAATCCGTGGCGGAGATGCGTACCGACATCGGCTTGTTTTCCGGCCAGGCAACCCGCATGGCATCGAACACCTCGAGTGGATAGTGGAGACGGTTTTCGAGCAAGCCGCCAAACTCATCAGTACGCTCGTTTGTAAGCGGCGAGAGAAAGCTGGAGAGCAAGTAGCCGTGTGCACAGTGCAGTTCCAGCATGTCGAACCCGGCCTCATTACCGCGTTTGGCTGCGGCCACGAACAGGTCGCGTACCTGATCCATGTCGGCTCGCGTCATCTCGCGTGGCGTCTGGTTGGCCGGGAGATACGAAAGTGCAGAGGGCGCAATCAGCGACCAGCTTTCATCGAGCGGTGCGTTGTCGTCGCCGTCGGCATCGAACGGGCGCTTGCAGGAGCCCTTCCGGCCGGAATGGCCGAGTTGCAGGGCAATCCTGGCCGGCGAGTTTTGGTGGACGAAATCCACGATCCGCCGGTAGGCCTCTGTCTGTTCGTCGTTCCACAGCCCGGCACAACCCGGCGTGATACGAGCCTCCGGCGAAACGCAGGTCATCTCAGAAAAAACGAGCCCTGCCCCGCCGAGCGCCCGTGCCCCAAGGTGGACGAGGTGGAAGTCATTCACGACACCATCTTTGGCAGAGTACATCGCCATCGGCGAAACGGCGACTCGGTTCGTCAGCTCCATCCCGCGCAAGCGAAACGGGAGGAACATCGGCGGGAGCGCGTCGGCGTGCGGGACGCCCGTGAGCTTCTCGGCGAGCCAGAGTTCGTAGCCTTCGAGCCACGTTTTGTCGCGGAGGCGCAGGTTTTCGTGACTGACGCGCTGGCTCCGCGTGAGGAGGCTGTAGGCGAACTGCTCCGGGTCGAGGTCGCCATGGAGGGCTACGCTCTCGAACCACTCGGTGGAATTTCGTGCGGCGTTCTGCAGCTTCAGAACTTCGATGCGGCGCTCGTCTTCGTAGGCGGTGAGGATGGTGGAGAGGTCATCGCCCCCCTCCCCGGCCCTCCCCCCACTGTCCCCCTTTCCAAGGGGGTCGGCGCTCTGCGCCGAGGCGAGGGAAGCGCGGGGCAAATTGAGGAGCGAAGCGACGGAGGGGGTTCCGTGGGGGAGGGAGACTTCTGGCCGCGCATTCGTCAGCTTCTTCGCCAGGGCTATCGCGCTTTCGAGGGCCAGCTTAGTGCCGCTTCCAATAGAAAAGTGCGCCGTGGCGGAGGCATCCCCCAGCAAGACCACATTTCCATGATGCCACGTAGCGTTGTTGATCTTCGGGAAGGTGAGCCACATGGCAGGGCCTTCGAGGTGCGGGCTGTTGTCGAGCAGGCCGTGGCCTTCCAGATGCTCCGCGAACAGATTCTCACAAAACGCGATCCCCTCCTCCTTGCCCATCCGGTCGAGACCCGCAGCACGCCACGTTTCCTCGGGGCACTCCACGATGAATGTGCTCGTGTCGTCGGAGAATTGGTAGCAGTGCGCCTGAAACCAGCCATGCTCGGTTTCCTTGAAAAGGAAGGTGAAGGCTGGAAACGGGCGGTGAGTACCCAGCCACGTGAACCGGTTGTTCCACGAGGTGACCTCAGCCCCAAACTCCTCTGCCAGAGCAGTGCGCACCGCAGAGTTCACGCCGTCGGCCGCCACAATGAGGTCGGCCTCGGGGAAGGCCTCCGGGCCGTTGACATGGCATTCAAAATGAAGCCGAACGCCCAGTACCTCGGCCCGATCCGTCAGAATCTCAAGAAACCGGTCTCGCCCGACCCCAATGAATCCGTGGCCCGATGACCTGAGCACCCGCCCCTTGAAATGCACCTCGATATCATCCCAGTGAGCCAGCGACGCCTGCGTGAGGCGGGCTACCTCTTCGTCGGCCGCTGTCAGGTTCTCCATCGTCCCGTCCGAGAACACGATCCCCCACCCGAACGTGTTGCCGCGGGGGTTCTGCTCGTACACGGCCACCGGCCAGTCTGGGCGAGCCTTTTTGAGGAGGATGGAGAGGAACAGCCCGGCCGGGCCTCCGCCGATGATGACAATGTTCACGTGTGCAAGTTGGGTGCGCAGGATGTTACGAACGGCGACGGTGCTACCGGCATCATCTCCGTGATCCTCTAAGCGCGGAACCGCGGACCGGTGGGATCGCGTTTGGGACAAATACTCCTGTGGATTGCGTACTTTGCGTGACGTAAAAGGCACGTCGTTTGCTTTCCGAGACGCAGTCGCCGACACCAAAGAACTGATAGCCCTCGTAGGCCCAGGGCGCCCACCGATCATCTACCACCTCCCCATCCCATGCGTGTCCGACTCACCGTCCTGCTCCTCGCGTTCGTCGTCGCCTTCACAGGCT
>JADFQN010000159.1 GCA_022561755.1 Bacteroidota bacterium | reverse complement strand
ATCGCGGTTTCGTCGTGAGGTATCCGCCCGTCGAACTCCTCGACGATCTGTTTCGCGGCTCGGTGGAGGTTGCGAGCCCGCGAGTAGTAGCCGAGGCCCTCCCAGCACTTCAGAACCGCATCCAGTTCAGCCTTGGCCAGCGATTCCACCGTTGGAAATGCGTCCACGAAGTGCTCGAAATACGGTCTCGCCTGATCCACACGTGTCTGCTGGAGCATGACCTCCGCAATCCACACGCGATAGGGATCTCGCTTGCGGGCCGGACCCTTCTCGCGCCAGGGCATGGGGCGCCGGTTCGCCTCAAACCACTCGATTAGCTCGCCACGAAACCTATCCTCGTGCAGTTGCTCTACACGGGCCAATAACTTTTCAGACAATGCGCGGCTACGAGCCACGGCGCTACCGCCCAACCTGAATGGCGAGGACGAGTGTGTCCGGCTCCCTTCCGGCAGCGCGTTGCTCGATTAACACATGCATGGTGCCGTACTCGCTCGAGAGCGTTCGCCAGAAAAACGAGCGGTCCACGAGCCAACTCAGGGCCGGGCCGCGTAGCAACCGGTACGAGGCTTCCCGCCCGCGTACCTCGGCAGGTAACTGTACAATTAGCGGCTGCCCGGCCGTGACGGCGTAGCGGAGTGTGTCCGCCTGAACGGCGGAACGCACAGCGTCCGGAGCCGTTTGCACGCCCGAACGAGCCGTGGGCGGCAAAGCCCAAACGATGACGCACACGACAGCGAAGGCGAGCAGGAAACGCATGGAGGCGGAGTGGAATCGCTGGGCGAAGATACTCCGCGCCATCGCCGTGTGGCTTTGTTTCGCTGCCGTTGGTGGAAGCGCCGTATCGGCGCAGCAGCACGCGCCGTGGAGGCTAGTTGCCGACGGAGATCCGGTGGAATGGGAGCCCCGCCGCGCATTGTCACCCGACAGTATTCATGCCGCTGCCCAGCAGGCGCTCACGCATTTCCAGCGTGAGGGATATTTCCTCGCGCGCATTGACTCGGCCGCCACCGTGGACGGCCTGCCGACGTTGTTTGCCACGCGTGGGGCAGGCGCCCGCATCGCGTCCGTGAGGTTCGACGGCGTTCGTGCGTTTGATTTTGCAGCCTTCAGCCAGTCGATGGGCACACGGGAGGGGCGGCGGTTCGACCGTGCCACGCTCGAGGGCGACCTCAACGACCTGCTCATCCGGTACGAACGCACGGGCTTCCCGCTGGCTCAGGCGCGGCCTTCGCTCACCTTTGGCTACGCGGATGACGGGACGCCGACCGTAGGCATTCGCGTGCAGGTGGTTGAAGGGGAGACGCTCATGCTGGTTGGTGTAGAACTGGATGGAGAAACGCGCACCGGCGATGCTTTCGCGGCGCGTGCTGCGGGCCTCCGGCCGGGGCTGCCCCTCGCCCGGTACGACCCCGAGGCCATCCGGCAGGGGCTGGAGGCCACGCAGTTGTTCGAGACCATCGGTACGCCTACCATCGCCCTGACCGACAGCGGCGCGGTGATCCGAATCCCGGTCACCGAAGGCCCACCCGGCACATTCGACCTGCTTCTGGGCTATCTGCCCGGCGGGGCCGGCCGCGACGGCTCGTTTATCGGGAGCGGCCTGCTTGAGCTTCGCAACCTGTTTGGCGGAGGCAGGCAGATGCGGCTGCGCCTCGTGCGCAACCCAGGCCTGGTATCGTCGGTGAATGTGCGTGTCACCGAACCCTATTTACTCGGGATGCCGTTGCGGGCTTCGGTTGAATTCGCCGGCCACAACCAGGACTCGACGTTTTCCCGACAGCGGTACGGTGTGGAAGCGGGCTATCGGATTGCGCCGGGGTTAGAACTACTCGCGACGGGCAGCCGGGAGTTCGTCCAACCTGGCGTCTTTGGCGCACAGATAGTGAATGGCCGGCCTCGCGTGGCCGAGTCGAGCGCAATTTTTGCGGGCGCAGGCGTCCGTTTTCGGCGGATCGACCAGGCCATCAACCCTCGAAGCGGGCTTCTGGTAGAGGCGATCCTGGAGCAGGGGTTTCGCAGGCGGACGCTGCCGGCTAGCGACTCTGGCCTCACCGAGCCGGTTAACCTTCAGCAGCAGCGGCTGATTGCCTCGGGGCGGGTGTTTCTCCCCACCTTCAGCCGCCAGGTGCTGGTAGTGGGCGGCGAAGCGCAGGTGCTTCTCGGCGGCCGCAGCGCAGGCGACGATCAGCAGGCGATCTACGACGAAGGCGATCTGTTTCGATTCGGCGGGGCCACATCGCTGCGCGGCTACGACGAAGACCAGTTCATCGGCAACATAGTTGGGCGATTGCTCGCTGAGTACCGCTACCAGCTCGACCGCACCTCCTTCGCGTTTCTGTTTGTGGATGTCGGCTACATCGATCGTCCGGCGTTAGCCGATTTCGAGCCCGCGCAGGACGTGAAGCCGGGCTACGGGTTTGGCGTGCAGTACCAGACACCACTCGGCCTCGTAACGGTGACGTATGCCGTAAACCCAGACTTGGGCATCGGGCAGGGGAAGGTTCACCTTGGACTTTCGTTTGGATTGTAGGGCTGCCGGTCGGATTCTCGGCTACCTCTAACTCTTGTGACATCCGTGGACTTGACCGAAAAAACAACGTCGAGCGAGTTGCTCGTCGACGGTGTCCTCCTCAAGGCCTACCGCGATGTGGTGAGGCTCCCCGACGGCGGCGAATCCGTGCGTGAGTGGATCGACCATCCGGGCGCATCGGCGATGGTACCGCTGTTTCCGGACGGCTCCACGATCCTGATCCGTCAATACCGTTACGGGCCGAGGCGCGAGTTCCTGGAAGTCCCCGCAGGCAAACTCGATGTCCCTGGAGAATCCCCCGAGGCCGTTGCCGTGCGTGAACTGGAGGAAGAAATTGGCTACACGGCTGCGAAGCTGGTGAAAGTGGGGGAGACGTATCCGTGCATCGGCTACGCCAACGAGGTCATTCACCTGTTTCTGGCTGAAGACCTCACGCCATGCCAGCAGGCCACGGAGACCGACGAGTTCGTCATCCCCGTTCGCATGGCCTTTGCTGAAGCCGTGCGGATGGCTCGTGCCGGCGAGATCCTGGACGCCAAGAGCACGGTCGCGCTTCTCCTCACCCAGGCTTTTCTGGAAAGAAGGGACGGCTAGGAGGCTGTTAAAATATGTCATTGCGGCCTACGACAAAGCGCGAAATTCAACAGACTCGTAGGGAATTGTGAGTCTGAAGCTCCAAGTTCCAAACTCCAAATCACAAGGGGCGCTTTATGTGACCGCTTGGAATTCGATACTTGGAATTTGGTATTTGGGAGGCTGTTTAACTACGTCATCCGATTCGGCGACAGCCTGCCCCGCGCTTGTTGCGGGGAGCACGTATTTCAACAGCCTTCTCGGACATCGCACCGATTTCATGCTGATTACCGAGTTTGAGGCGTTCCAGACTTTGTTGAGCCCGATGGGCTGTCCGTAACTTTAGTATTCTGTGCAACTCGCACATTCCACTCGCACATTTTCAGGCGCAACCGCGCAAGCCATGCTGTTCACCCTGCTCGTTGTTCTGATTCTTGTCGTAGCCGTTCTTCTGGCGCTCGTCGTTCTGTTGCAGAGCGGACAGGGTGGCGGGCTGGCCGGTATTGCCTCCGGTGGGCAGGCCCAGCAGATTCTCGGGGCGCGCCAGGCTCCGGATTTTCTGGAGAAGGCCTCCTGGGTGCTTGGTGGCGGCCTCATCTTTCTGTGCTTCATTGCTCCGTTTACGATCAGCGGTGAGCGCCAGCGCAGTGTCCTGCAGGAGAACGCGGCGGATGCGCCGATAGAGGCTCCGGCATTGATCCCGAGCACTCCGGCTGAGGGTGCCCCGGCAGAAGGAACGCCCGCCCCGGCCGACGGCAGCGACGGTGCGGCAGCCCCGGCTGTAGGCGGCGGAGAGGCCCCGGCGCCGGCGACCGAATAGATTCGGTTCGTAATTACCCCAGAGTCGATTTCCACGGCGCGTCCAAATTTGGACGCGCCGTTTTTGTTCGGGAATGAACCGACAGCATCTTTCTAACCGCCCCGCCATCTGGCAGGGATCGTCACCGCTAGGCGGGGTTCTGGTATGCCGGTACGAACCCCCCGTCCTTTCTTCGCTTGGGCAGGCTATTCCGCTGGTGCTCTTCTACTTCTACATCTAGATTCTTCAACTCGTCGTTGGTAACGAACTTACTGAGTCACGGGCAATTTTGGAGATAGAGTACCGGCGGCTTGAAAAAGAGGTCAGTTAGAACCGATACCGTCCTGTGATGAAACTCTCGTTGTCCGTATCGAGAATCGTCTCGCGAGTCTAAACGCAGCAACGGAAGCCGACTTCGGCCACTGGACACGGCTATGTCAGTCATCTTCGACTGATTGTTCGTAAATTCTCCCCTAACAACTTGTATGGATCACCACTCCCCATAGTCGCTCTGTACCGCACATGAGATCAGGTCAAATGCTGAAGAACGGTTTCTCGGAGCTCGATCGTTTTCCGGGTAACTGGATTAGCGGTCAACTCAAGTACTTCGTATGGCAATGGCCAAGTTATTTTGGCTCGGTTATCTCCTTGATGCGAAAGCGGACGGGGATACGCAAGACGGATACATTTCTAGTCTCATTTCCAAGATCCGGCAATACGTGGGTCCGTTTCATTTTGTCGCACTGCCATCCAGGATCAAGTCGAGACCGGAATGTGATCGTAGATATTGACGAAGTGATACCGGAGAGTATTATGGATGAAACGCCTTCGCCAAGGGTGATCAAAACACATAGTATGTATTCGCCCATATTCCCAAGGGCCATTTACTTGCTGAGGGATGGGCGTGACTCGACTCATTCAAGCTATAAGCTCGCTGGGAAGAGAGATGGCTGGGATTTCTCGTTCATGGACTTTTTGCAGGCGCATCCGGGAGATTTGGATGAGGTCGAGAAAAAGGCTGCGCAATGGCCTTGCCGCTGGCATCAACACGTCCGGTCGTGGCATACTCAGACTTACGTTCCGATGCTCGTCGTGCGGTATGAGGACCTCAAACGAGATACTTTGGTTGAAGTCAAACGCATGACATCGTTCTTGGGGTGGAACGTGACGGAGGAGCAGCTGGTCGAAGCGATCGAAGCTTCTTCCATTGAGTCGATGAGGAAATTGGAGAATTCGAAGAAACTCCAATTGAATAGCGTTGGTCAGGGCATAGTAGGTGGCGCGGCGCAGAAGTACACAACCGAGGAAATGGAGTGTTTTCTCACGTATGCCGGGAAGACGCTGAGAGAGTTCGGCTACCTTGAGTAATGCGGCGTATTGTTCGGTCTAGGACGTGGGACGGACGGGAACCCGGGGTTCTACGAGCGGGGTGTTACGAACAGATGGGTTCATAAAAATGGTCCGCCCCCGCTCGGTATGAGCGGAGGCGGGATAGAATGGCGACACGTGCCGGTCTGTAAGCCGAATTCTGTGCATCCGGGGCAGCCGTCGCCGTGCTGCGCCCGGAGCGATCATCATCTATCTGGGATCCCGCTTGCACGGGACCTCTAGCGGCCTACCCACGTCCTCGGGCGGGCAGCCCTCAGGCGGACGCTTACATGGCCTTGCACCCCGCGAGGTTTGCCTGGCCGCTCCCGTTACCGGGAACGCCGGTGGGCTCTTACCCCACCATTTCAACCATCACCTGTGTTCCGACGAATCGGGACCATCGGCTGGAATGCTTTCTGTTGCACGTGCTGTCATCTCACATACGGGTTGCCCCTGTGTGGGAAGCCCCCGATGTTATCGGGGCACGGCGCCCTGTGGTGTTCGGACTTTCCTCCCCGCAACGAGTGCGGAGCGATGATCCGACCGGCACGTAGACTAGGGTCTGTTAACATTAGCGTGTTGAGATTGGTTCGCGGGCCCCGCAGTACTGCGGCGAGGTCGATTCAAGGCGCGCCAGGAAGTCGGGGCAATAGACCCGGGCAGAGCCTGCCCCGTCCCATCCCGCACTGGCTGCGGGATTGCGGGAATGCGGCGAGTGCAACGCCGAAACGGTCCAGAATGGAACGAAACGGCCCACCGCGATTGAGTGTTAACAGGCCCTAGTCGTTTACATCTTCATCTTCTTGACGACTTCACGGTAGAGTTCATCATCCACGATCATGCGGCCGTCGTGCTCGCTCACGATAATGCGGTTGCGCTGGCGGACCTCCACCTGGCGCTGTGGCGGCACCGCGTAGCCACCGGCGGCACCGCGCTCGATGGGCACCACGGCGCGGCCGTCGCGCATCCGTGTTCGAAGCCGCTCGTAGCCGCGCAGGTAGCGATCGTCAATGGCCTTGGTGGCCTTCTTGCGGTGCTTTTGGAAACCCGCTTGCTCGGCCTTGGTCTCGGCGACAACCTGCTCCAGTTCTTTCTGTTTGGCAACGAGAAGCTCATCGAGTTCCTTTAGGCGGATGTGGGCGGCCTCTACGGCCTCCTGGCTCTCGGTGTCGTGCGTCGAAAGCTCCTCAATCTGCTCGGCCGCTGACGAAATGCGCTGGCGCTGCGCCTCGATTTCCTTGGTGAGGGCGTCGTACTCGCGGTTGTTGCGCACTTGAAGCTGCTGCTCCTCGTGTTTGCGGATGAG
>JADFQN010000037.1 GCA_022561755.1 Bacteroidota bacterium | reverse complement strand
CCACCCGCCCTCTCGCGCTCCTCGTCTTCCACGCCTCGATCACCAAACTCGCTCATCCCAATGCACTCAGTGCTGCGCTGAACCCATCCAGCTTGTGCTCGATCTCGTCCCACTCCGCCTCAGGATCGGAGCCCTCGACGATGCCTGCGCCGGAGTACAGGTGAAGGTGGTCGCCTTCCACCAAACCCGAACGAATGCCCACCGCAAACTCGGCGGCGTCGCGGCCAATCCAGCCAATCGGGCCGGCGTAGAGCCCGCGGTCGAACGGCTCGTGATGCGCAATCGCAGAAAGCGCAGACGGCAACGGTGTTCCTCCCACGGCGGGTGTCGGATGGAGGCTTCGGAGAAGATCGAAGGCCGTTACGTGTTCATCAAGCACTCCTTTAACTACCGAACGTAAGTGCCTCTCGTTAGATAGATTGAAAGAAGAAGGCTGTGGATCGACTACCAGGGTTTCGGTGATTGGATCGAGCGCAGAACAAATTGCCTGAAGGACGTACGCGTGCTCGCGCCGGTCTTTTTCACTGTGAAGTAGTTCGTCGCGGAGTACCGAATCCTGGTCTTCCTCGGGCGAACGAAGCCGGGTGCCGGCCACCGCCTCCGAGACTACCTCGCGGCCATCCAATCGGAAAAGGCGCTCGGGCGTTGCCGTGAGGAACGCCGTCCGATTTTCTGTTCCCTGCCCCCGTCCGATCAATGCGTGAAAGCAGTTCTGTGTGGACGACCGCATCCGGTTCAGCAACACAAACGGGTCGAGCGATCCATCGAACTCGAACGACGCTCGGCGGGCCAGCACCACCTTCTCAAGGTCCGTCGTCTGCATCGCGGTCAGTGCGGATTCCACCGAGCGGCGCCACGCCGTCTCCGTCGGACTGTCTTCTCTCTGCACAACGCGCGGCAATCTATCGGGAAGAGCCTTCGGCTCCGTGACGATCTGGTCGAGTACGCGCTGAACGTCTTCCACCGATTCGCCGGGCATGACGTTTATGGCCAACGTCGCGTCGCCGTCTTGTACCCGCAACTCAACGCGCGGCAACACAAACCGAACTCGCCCAAAGGGCTGCCACTCATCAGCCGGATCGAGCATGGGCTGAAACCGAATCGAACCGACATAACGGACAGAATCACTTGCCGTATTAAGACGCGGTTTCAACTTGGACTCCAACGCATCAACGGACGGCGCCTCGATCCTATCGGCAGCACCGGCGCCGGCCATCGTCCACCCATCATCGCGTCCGCTCCAGAACACGTGATCCGTCCACGGCTGTGCATACAGCCACGTGAGTACGCACCTCGGCTCGACTGAAACCTCCACGCGCACGATGCCCTCCCGGCGACTCGCCAGTGCAAGACGGACGGCCTCGTGCAGTCGAACACGGGGCTCGTCGATCGTTATGGATTCAGACGCGCGCATGGATTGGGGAAACGAAAGACGCAGGAGGCTATCGGGTTTCAGGAAATTATGAAAGTTCGCTCTAGGCTGCCCCGATGATCCGCTGGAGTGTACCATCAGCCATGGCACCCACCGAAACACCGACAAAGCCCCCCATCGGACAGGCCGAAGGCAAACGCGAGCAGGTTGAGGCCATGTTCGACGACATCGCGCCGCGCTATGATTTGCTCAACCGCGTGCTCTCGATGGGCATCGACGTGTGGTGGCGGAAGCGCGCCGTGGTGTTTCTGGGGGAGGCCCTCCTGGACCGGCCCTCTGCCCTGCTCGACATCGCCACGGGCACCGGCGACCTCGCCATCGAGGCGCTGTCGCTCAATCCGGAGAAAATCATCGGCGTGGATATTTCGGAGGGGATGCTGAACTACGGCCGCAAGAAACTGGAGCAGAAGGGCCTCTCGGATCGTATCGAACTGGTTCACGCGGATGCGGCCGACTTGCCATTCGACGACGGTCAGTTCGACGGGGCAATGGCGGCATTCGGCGTCCGCAACTTCGAGGATCTGCAAGCCGGGCTCGGGGATATCCGACGTGTACTCAAACCGGGCGCGCCCCTCGTGATTCTTGAGTTCAGCCATCCGCGTGCGTTCCCGATCAAGCAGGCGTACGAGTTGTACTCGAAGCACGTGCTGCCGCGCATCGGGCGGACGATCTCCAAGAACGAAGAGGCCTACACGTATCTGCCGGAATCCGTTGCTGCCTTCCCGGACGGCGAGGAGTTCTTGAGAAACATGGAGGCGGTCGGTTTCACTGTGACCATAGCGAAACCGCTGACGTTTGGGGTGATGAGTTTGTACCGGGGACGGGCGTAGCGGATCACGCGCCTACCAGTTGTCTGGATTCTCGCTATCCATATGCCATTGCATGGGGTTCTCTGGGATGTACAGACGGATCTGATCGAGATCTGATTGTTTGCGCACGATGTGGTCGTAGAACGACCGCTGCCAGACGGGTGCGCCCGAGGTGTTGCGAAGGGTGTTGATTTGGCGGGTGACGGCCGATTTGAATGACCGCACCACGGGGGAGAGGGAATCGGGTTTCGGTTTGCCAAATACCTCCTGCGATTGGTGTAGGGGCACGGCATGCCGTGCCCCTACGGATGTATCGAGAATCACAATCAGGCCGTGGATGTGATTGGGCATCACAACCCATTCGTCCAATTCAATGCATTGCGTGTGGTCGGTAATTGCCCGCCAACAGGCATCCGCGGCGTCTCCAAATTGATTCAACCGCATTTCTCCGGTGATCACACCACCGAAAAAACATTCTCTCCTGTGCGTGCAGATCGTGATGTAATACACGCCGGGCGACGAATAATCCCAACCTCGCAACCGAACCGAACGCCGGTGGTGGATGTCGGGGTTGAAGGACATGGGATTTCGAGAGATGGTCCGGTTTGTTGGTAGGGGCACGGCATGCCGTGCCCCTACGCAGAATTGGGAATGCGCGATTGGGAACGAAACCACGTACGCAATATCGGGGACGCAATGATTCCGACAAACCAACCGAATGGAATTGCCAAGATGATGACCTACACCTCCAACGTCCCCTGATACACCACCTCCGCCGGACCTTCGAGGGTGAGGTTTTGAATTGCCTCGGCGGCGGTTTCGCCGTTGGGCAGCGAGAACCCCACACGCAGCGTACCACCAGGCATTTCCACGGCGATGTCGTCCGCGTTTACGCGGCCTGCCAAACGAGACGCCACAGCAGAGGCCACCGCGCCCGTTCCGCACGCCGGCGTCTCCCCTTCCACCCCTTTCTCGAACGTGCGGGCACGAATGTGGGCAGCGTCGCCATCCACCACTTCCACAAAATTGACGTTCGCTCCGGCGGGAGCCAGCGCAGCGTCGGATCGGATTGCAGGGCCTTCAGAGCTAACTGGAGCCTCGGCCACATCGTCCACAAAGCGCACGGTGTGTTCGGTGCCGGTCCAGATGCCATATGTAGGGCCGTCAACTTCGGCATCCTGTAGCTCAATCTCTCCGAAGTCCTTTGGCGGCGGCACATGGAGACGCACCGAGCCGAGATCGTCTTCTAACAAATCCGCTGTGTGGCGCCCGCCGTCCGTATCGAAAACGAGCGGATTCGCGTCAATTCCGGCCATCGCCGCAAACCGGGCGAGGCACCGCGCACCGTTGCCGCACATCGTCCCGAGCGAGCCGTCCGCGTTGAAGTAGCGCATGCGGAAGTACGCGCCTGCTTCCGTCGGGGCACTCATCGCGAGGACACCATCCGCCCCGATTCCCGTCCGGCGCGGGCAATAGCGCTTTGCCAGGCCCGACAGCTCCTCATCCGTCAGATGAAAGAAGCGGTTGTCGATGACGATGAAGTCGTTGCCGGCTCCGTTCATCTTGGTAAACGGGACGACGAGCGCGCGCGGATTCATAAAGGGATGATGGACAGCGGCGGGTGGAAAGGCGAGATTACGCACGAAAGTTCCCGCTCACCGTTTTGTAGACCTCTACTACCCAACCAGCTTTTGACCGAGAAAACCGTTTCCATCGAGGGCGTTGAGCCGCTCCTGCTCTTCGGCTCCAACGACAAATATCTCCGGCGGATCGAATCCGCGTTTTCTGATACGCGCATCGTGGCGCGCGGCAATCAGGTGATGCTGAAGGGCGGCGAGGCGGATGTGGCGCACATCGAGCGCGTGATCGGCGAGCTGCTGGTGGTCCTGAACCGAAACGGGAACCTCACCGAGAACGACGTGGAGACGGTCCTCGACCTCGCCGTAGACGGCCCGGGTCTCCAGCCGGCAGACACCCCCGACCCCATTGTATTCACGCCCGGCGGCGGAGCCATCAAACCCAAAACACCGAACCAGATCCTACTGGTGGAGGAAGCCCGGCAAAAGGACATCGTGTTCGCCGTAGGTCCGGCCGGGACGGGCAAAACGTGGACGGCCGTGGCGCTCGCGGTCTCAGCGCTGAAGAGCCGGAAGGTGAAGAGGATCGTCCTGTGCCGCCCGGCCGTGGAGGCGGGCGAAAGCCTCGGCTTCCTTCCCGGCGATTTCCGCGAGAAGATCGACCCCTACCTCCGGCCGCTCTACGACGCCCTCAACGAGATGATGTCCGGTGAGAAACTGCGCGGCTACATGGAGCGCAACATCGTGGAGATCGTGCCGCTGGCGTACATGCGCGGGCGCACCCTCAGCAGCGCATTCGTCATTCTCGACGAGGCCCAGAACGCCACGGCGGGCCAGATGAAAATGTTCCTAACGCGCCTCGGCACCGGAAGCCGCGCCATCATCACGGGCGATGTAACGCAAACCGACCTGCCCAAACGCACCGTGAGCGGCCTCGTGCAAGCACGCGACATCCTGGAAGGTGTGGATGGCATTTCGTTCGTCGATTTCGACAAGGGCGACGTCGTCCGCCACCGCCTCGTGAGGGACATCATCGAGGCGTACGAGCAGGTAAACGGGGAGTAACGGAATTGTCTCAGATTGTGACTAACCCCTCCCCCGCCTCCGGCGGGGGTACTGCCCTTAAAAAGGGGAGGGTTTGAAAGATGCAATACGGCGATTTCCAGATCCACGCCCTCCCCGAGGGGCGCTTCACCGTCGGCATAGACAAGGAATTTGTGCCACACGTTGAGGGCGAGCCGTTCCCTAAAGGCACGCTGTTCATCTCCGTATGCCCGTTCCTCGTCATCGCCCCGGCAGATGTGATCCTGCTCGACGCGGGCCTCGGCGTGTGGGCGCGCGGCCGTGGCGTCGAGTTTCTGACGGAAGGCCTTCAGCTCCATGGTGTTGAGCGTGAGGATGTAACCAAGGTGCTCCTGTCGCACCTCCACTTCGATCATGCGGGCGGGAGCATTTTTTCGGTGGACGGCGAATGGAGGCCAACCTTTCCCAACGCGGAGTACATCGTCCAGAAAGGCGAGTTGGACGCACCCTACGGGGAGGAAAGCGACAAGGCGCGCGACATCGTCGCCGACGTGGTTGACGAGCCTGGCCAGTTGCAACTCGTGGAAGGTTCGGGATTCCTTACCGACGAGATCGAGTACGTCCACACCGGCGGCCACACGCGCGACCATCAGGCATTCCGCCTCCATACAGGCGGACGGATCGCCGTGTTCGGAGGCGATGTGCTGCCGACTCCCAACCAGATCAACCTGCGCTTCCACGCGAAGTACGACTTCGATGCCGCGCGCAGCCAGGACGAGCGCACGCGGCTAACCCAGGAAGCCGCCCAAGAGGGCCATCTGCTGCTTTTCTTCCACTCCACGTCCGCTCCTGCCGCATTTGTGGAGGAAGGCCCGAAGGGTGGTTTTCGGATCGAATCCGTGGAACTCTAGACAGCAGCGAAGAACACGGCCAGTGCGATGCCCATCACCAGGAGCGCCACCGCGATAACGACGACCACAGCGACAGAGCCAGTATTCCTTTGTGGCAGATCCGGATCAACCGGAAGCTGCTCGACGATCTCCTTCGCCTCTTTCAATCCAAGCCCGCTTTGCTCACGCAGAAGTCTGATGGCGGGAATAAGCTGCCCTTCCCAGGCGAGCAGTAGAACGTCATCTGAAATGCCCTCCGTGTTCAACGCAGGAATTGGGTCAAACGCAGGATCTGCATCCAGCCGATCCACAGCCTCCTTTGCCGTTTTCAGATCGACGCCGGTTTCCTCCCGCAAGATCTTGATGGCCTCGATCTTCCGGCCGTGGCGGATTAGTTCGGCGATGTGTTCGGGGAGGGCGGTCATGACAATGTCAAGCTACGCGCACACTCTGGGAATCGACCGCAGTACCGCCACAAACTCCGCCAGTATCATGGCCGTGGCGCCCCAGACTTCGTGGCCGTCCACGGCAAAGTACGGGGCCTCAAACACACTGCCGCCTAATTTTCGGGAGGAGGTCCGGCGCGTAGCCGGGTCCATCAAATGACTCAGCGGCACTTCCAGTAGCTCGGCCACTTCGGCTTCCTGAATCTGGAATGGGGGCGCAAAGTCCACGGAGGCCACGACGGGAAACACGGAAAATCCGCCGGGCGGGACGTGAATGGGCGAGAGGCGACCGAGGACTGTAGGATGCTCGGCAGGCACACCGATCTCCTCCCAGCCCTCGCGGAGGGCGGTTTCCTCGGCCGTTTCACTTCCGTCCCGGCTTCCTCCGGGCAACGAAACCTGCCCGCTATGATCGCGGAGTTCCGGTTGTCGTACTGTGAGCACGAGTGCACTCTCCTTTCCACCGTGATAGGGATAAAGGAGCACGAGCGTAGCCGCCTCACGTGCATCCTTCCCTTCCACCGAGATCATCTCCGGCTTTACTCGCGCGGGATAGGTCGCCATCGTGCGGTGGGCCTCGACGCCGGGAAGCGTGCCGTTCAGCACACTCGGCAAGAGCCCAACAAGCTCTGAATGTGGAGGCAGCACCATAAGCTATTGACCTCGCGCCAGTGATAGAGACAAGCATGAGATCCGGAAACAGGGTTCGATTCGAGGGCGCCAATCTAGGGCCTGCCGCAGAAAGGCAACGGGATGATCCGTGAAAACCAGAGGCATCGAATATATTTGCACAGCCGCGTACTCTAACGGGGCCGTGCCGCTTCCTTTCCATAACCCCAACTGCTATGCTATTCCCGATCTCACGCCTGCGCTGGCCGGTCAGTATCGTTCTTGGCACCTTCGTGGCACTAGCGCTGACGGCCGGCAATACCGTACCCACGGCCCCTGTCCAAACCATTACACTCGCTAGGTCTTATGGCACATACGATGTCGACATTGATTACGACGTGTCCGTTTATTGGGGGGATTCTGTGTATTACCTGGCGACCGTCACCCTCCGTCCCGTATGGACCGACATGCGGCCCCTGTGGACTCGCCGCCTCACGGACCTGTATATCAGCGCTACGCCGCAGCGTGGCAACCGGACGATTCGCACCGGCCAACTCATCTCGCTCCAGGCCCGCCGCGACGGGTCGTATCAGGGCGCCGGCCTGGTTCCGAGGCCTCGCCGCCTGCACCGTATCCTGTTCAAGAACTCCGATGGCTTTCCGCATGCTTTCCGTATCCCGACGGTTGCAGCTGATGAAGGGGATGATGGAGGCGAAGACCCGCCGCCCGAGGATCCGCCTGAGGAAGATCCGCCCGAAGATCCGCCCGAAGAAGATCCGCCGGAAGACGACGGGGGTTGCACCATCCCGCCGGGCTGCGAAATCGTCAATCCGTGGACGTGCGAGTGCGACAGCGGAAATGAAGACCCGTGGGCCGAGAGCGCCATGCAGACCGGCCCCAACCAGGTCACCATCACGCTGTAACGCTCTGCCGAACTGCACGCCGGAGCATGTCGTTGTGCATCCGTCTCGACTATGCGCCGGTGATGAGAACGATCATGCCAAAGGGAAAAGTGAAAAGGGAGAAGTGCACACGTACCGAGGCGATTCCCCCCTTCACCCCTTCCCTTTACCCTTCATACTCGTAGAACCCGCGCCCGCTCTTGCGGCCCAATCGTCCAGCAGCCACCATCTTGCGGAGGAGTGGTGAGGGCCGGTACTTCGAGTCGCCGAGTTCGCGGTGGAGTACCTCCATGATGGCGAGGCACACGTCGAGGCCGATGAAGTCGGCCAACGTAAGCGGCCCCATCGGGTGGGCCATGCCAAGCCGCATCACCGTGTCGATGGCATCTGGTTCGGCCACGCCCTCCATGACGCACGTGATCGCCTCGTTGATCATCGGCATCAGGACGCGGTTGGAGACGAAGCCGGGGTAGTCGTTCACCTCCACGGGCGTCTTGCCGAGACTCTCAGCCAGATCGCGGACGGCCGCGAAAGTCTCGTCGCTCGTCTCAAGACCACGCACGATCTCGACCAGCTTCATCACCGGCACCGGGTTGAAAAAGTGCATCCCAACCACCTGATCCGGCCGGCTGGTTACGGCTGCAATTTGCGTGATGGAAATCGACGAGGTATTCGTCGCCAGAATCGCCTCTTCCGGAGCGTCCTCGTCCATCGAACTGAAAATCTGCGCCTTGATTTCCGGGTTTTCGGTGGCTGCCTCTACGACCAGATCCGCTTCCACGACGCCATCAGAGATACTCATCCCGAGCGTGATGCGGGCGAGCGTTTCTTCCTGCTCGGCAGCCGTCAGCATCTCCTTCTTCACCTGCCGGCCGAGGTTTTTGTCGATGGTGGCCAGCGCCGCATCCAGCCGCTCCTGATCGAGGTCGATGAGCTTAACGCTGTGGCCGTGCTGCGCGAATACGTGGGCGATGCCGTTGCCCATGGTGCCCGCACCGATGATGGAGACGTTCATGCTAGTTCGTATTTCGTAGTGCGTATTGCGTGCAAAAGGACTCCCTTACGGAATACGGAATACGCAATACAAATCAACAATGTCAGCCGCGTTCGACAACGATTGCCGTCGCTTCTCCGCCGCCTATGCAGATGGCTGCAAGGCCTCGTTTGGCGTCACGCTGCTGCATGGCGTAGAGGAGCGTGGTGAGGATGCGCGCGCCGGATGCGCCGATCGGGTGGCCGATCGCAACCGAGCCGCCGTTGACATTCAGCTTTTCGGTGGGGATGCCGAGGGCGTCCTGCGCGGCAAGGCTGACCACTGCAAAGGCCTCGTTGATCTCGAACAGATCAATGTCATCGAGCGTGAGGTCCGCCTTTGCGAGCACTTTTTCGATAGCTGCGATGGGCGCCGTGGTGAACTCGTTGGGCTTCTGCGAATGCTGAGCGGTGGCCACGATCTTCGCCATCGGCATCTTGCCATTCGCTGCGGCCCATTCTTCCGACGCCACGACCAGCGCCGCGGCGCCATCGTTGATCGTGGACGCGTTTGCGGCGGTCACCGTGCCCTCCTTGGAAAACACGGCGCGGAGTTGCGGGATCTTGTCGAAGTTGGTTTTGAATGGCTCTTCGTCCTTCTCGACCACCATGTCGCCTTTGCGGCCCTTGATGGTCACGGGAACGATCTCGTCCGCAAAACGCCCGGTCTCCACCGACTCCTGCGCACGCGTGTAGCTGAGGATCGAGAACTCATCCTGGCGCTCTCGCGGCACGTTGCACGTCTCGGCGCAAAGATCCGCGGCGACGCCCATCGCGTTGCCGTCGTAGGCATCACGGAGGCCGTCATGGAAGAGCGCGTCGATCAGTTCGCCGTTTCCATAGCCGTAGCCGTAACGGCCTTTGGCGAGCAGATAAGGCGCCATCGACATGTTCTCCATGCCGCCTGCCACAACCACATCGTTGTCGCCTGCGCGGATGGACTGATCGGCGAGCAGCACGGTCTTCATTCCCGAACCGCACACCTTGTTGACCGTCATGCAGGGAACGGAGTCCGGGACACCGGCATGGATCGCCGCCTGCCGCGCCGGGGCCTGCCCGACACCAGCGGCCAGCACACAGCCCATCAAGACTTCGCTCACTTCGCTCACATCAACGCCGGCGCGCTCGATTGCGCCTTTGATGGCCGTGGCGCCAAGCTGTGGCGCCGGGACTTTTGAAAGGGATCCACCGAACGAACCGACGGGCGTGCGCGCGGCAGAGAGAATGACGGAAGCCATGTTTTCCGTGGGGAAGGGGATTTGAGAACACGTTGAGCCAAACTACTTGGAACCACTGCAGGGAGGGTTCAGGAGGAATGAAAAACCCGTAGGGGCGATTCATGACATGAATTGCCCCTGCTCGCCGCGCCGCGCCAATCCACCCCCTGTTTCTTCACTTCGCTCAGAAACTGTCCCCCTTGTCAAGGGGGACAAATCGAGGCCCCGCCGTCTGGCGGGGGAGAGATAAGGGGTGTGCGGCCTGCAACTCAACAAGATCGTCGAATCCGTCGCTCCGCTACGAGTAGACGAACGGACACATCACTGGCGTGTCTCTACAACCGCCAATATTTTGGGCGGCGAATGCGATTCGCCCCTACGGCCGGTTCACCTTTCCCTGAACGACGTACGCCCGCTCTACTACCATTCATCCCAATGCTCGTCATTGGGCGATTTCGAGCGTGGTGTTGTCGATCAAACGCGTGCCGTCAAAGAACACCGCCAGCGCGGCGAGGTAGCGGCCGGGTTGGAGGGTTTCTACGGGTTGGAGGTTTTCCGCATCGACAATTTCGGCGTACTGAAGCCTCGCGAGCGGCGCCGAAGCTACAATCTGCTGCATCGCGTCAATGAGAGCGGCGACATCGCGTTCGCCTGTTTCAACCTGCTTCGAGACGCTCCGCACCGCCTGCGAGAGCACCGGCGCCTGCTTGCGTTCCGCTGGATTGAGGTAGCGATTCCGCGACGAGATCGCCAGGCCGTCCTCTTCCCGTACGATGGGGTGGCGGATTATTTCGATCCCGAAGCCAAGTTCGGCGGTCATCCTTTTCAGAATGGCAAGTTGCTGGGCGTCTTTCTGCCCGAAAACTGCGATATCGGGCCTGCACGCTAGAAAGAGCCTGGTGACGACCGAGGTGACCCCCTCGAAATGTCCTTCCCGAAAAGCCCCGCATAGGTGCCGGCCAAGGTCTCGGACACCGACAGTCGCGAACGGTGGGAGACCAAACGGGTACATCTCCTCAGCGGACGGCGCGAACACCACGTCAACCCCGCCAATGGATTCCAGCGCTTCCACGTCGGCTTCCAGCGTGCGGGGATACTCCTCGTAGTCCTCGCCCGGCGCGAACTGCGTCGGATTCACGAAGATGGAAACGGTGACGTGATCGGCCTTCTTTTTCGCCTCCCGGACGAGCGCCAGATGCCCTCGGTGCAGCGCACCCATCGTGGGCACGAGGCCCAGGCGCTTCCCCTTGTCACGTGCCGCATCTGCGACAGCCTGCATGGCAGCGATAGCGTGAATCAGCTCCACCTTCCCAGGAGTCTGTCGGGTTTAGTGGGATCGCAACGAGGCGAGTGGGGAATAGAGATCATTTTCTTGATCTTTTGAGGCGCATAGTGGGGCTATGTAACGAAAAAGATCGAGGAAATGAGCCCATTTACCACCGCCACAGTAGAATCACCCTGAATCCGACAGGCTCCTAGATCAATGGTTTGGATACGAAGGAGTCGCGCCTTCCCTCGCCGCGCCGAACGAGCACGTAGGCGAGTAGCGCGAACAAGAAGAAGAGCAACAGCGCCCACGCCATGCTCTGAAGGGTCTCGATAACCGTCCGATAGACCTCGAGCGTCCAGCGTTCAGGGCTGAGATTCGGAGAGTCTTCCTCCAGATATCGTTCAAGCTGGTAAATCCGGACGCCGCCCGAAATCCCCACAACGATCAGCGCGAACCGGACGAAGCGCTGCCACGCCGAACTGATGTCGTCTGCGATGATGCGGCTCAGAATGGCGCCGATGGACTTGTCGAATAGCTTGGCGACGAGCGCGGAGACGCCCAGCGCTAGTGCGAATGTGATCAGGAGGAGAGCGAAAAACACAGGAGCGGAGGAAGGTGGCGAGTGAATATCGCTACACCGCACCTTTAAAGGATCAGATGAGGCGCCCGAGGTAGGAGGCTGTTGAACTACGTCATCTTGCCTGCGACGGTGCCTCTCGGTCGATCTCTTCGTTGCGAGATGCTCGCCGAATCACCGATTCGACTACGATCTCGCGCCTTGATCTCAATCGAGATGCGCTCCCCGACAAGTCGGGGCAGGCTGTCTCGGCAGCAGAGCACGTAATTCAACAGCCTCCTAGGAAATTGCGTGGATCTGAAAACCGGCTGCATCCGGTGGGTTTGCAGCGGGTAAACTGGACGTTCACCTTCCGTCTCAATTTCCCATCCATGGCCGATTTTCGCATCGAAACCGATTCTCTCGGAGAAGTTCGCGTCCCCGCCGACGCCCTCTACGGCGCACAGACACAACGCGCGAAGGAAAACTTCCCCATCTCCGACCTCCGCTTCTCTCGGCGTTTCATCGAGGCACTCGGCACGATCAAGGCGGCGGCCGCGAAGACCAACAGCGAACTCGGTTTGCTTGAAGAGAACAAAGCCGACGCCATCCTTAGCGCGGCCACATCCGTCCGGCGTGGCGAACTGGACGGTGAGTTCGTGCTGGACATCTTCCAGACGGGCAGCGGCACCTCGACGAACATGAATGCCAATGAGGTCATCGCCAACGCGGCCACCGTGGCGATGGGAGGCGATCTCGGCGCGAAGCTGGTTCACCCCAACGACCACGTCAACATGGGGCAATCGTCGAACGACGTGATACCCACGGCAATGCATGTTGCCGCACGAGTTGCGTTGGAAACCGAGTTAATTCCAGCGCTGGAGAGCCTCGCGGAGAGCTTCGAGGCCAGAGCCACTGAGTTCGACGATGTGGTAAAAAGCGGCCGGACGCACCTGATGGATGCGACGCCGGTGCGCCTCGGGCAAGAGTTTGGCGGGTACGCGGCGCAGGTTCGGAAGGGCATCTCGCGCGTTCGCGCGGCGAGCGAGGAGCTGGCAGAGCTCGCCCTCGGAGGCACCGCCGTCGGCACGGGCATCAACCGCCCGGCCGAGTTTCCGGCGAAGGTCATTGCCCACATTTCCGAGATGACGGGCATCGGATTCCGGGAGGCGGATAACCACTTCGAGGCGCAGGCGGCGAAGGATGGGTACGTAGCCGTGGCCGGAGCGCTGAATACGCTGGCAGTCAGCCTGATGAAAATTGCCAACGACATCCGCCACCTCGGATCCGGCCCGACGAGCGGCATCGGCGAGATCAAACTGCCGGCCGTCCAACCAGGCTCGTCTATCATGCCCGGAAAGGTGAATCCCGTGCTATGCGAGGCTCTCATGATGGTCTGCGCACGGGTAATGGGCAACGCAGTGACGATTACCGTAAGCGGCCAGCACGGCAATTTCGAGCTCAACGTAATGATGCCTGTGATGACGCACGCAATGCTGGAGAGCATCTCGATCCTCGCCGGCGGCTGCGACGCCTTCCGCACGCGCTGCCTCGACGGCATCCAGGCCGACCGCGAGCGCTGCCGCGAACTCCTTGAGCTCAACCCGTCCATCGCCACCGCCCTCAACGCCGAGATTGGCTACGACATGGCCTCGAAGGTGGCGAAGAAATCGGTCGCCGAGGGCCGCTCCGTCCGGGATGTGCTACTTGAGATGAACCTCGTCCCTGAGGACCGCATCGACGAGGTGCTGGATGTGCGCTCGATGACGGAGCCGGGGATTCCGGGAGCGTGAATCAAACAGTAGGGGCGATTCATGAATCGCCCCTACCACAGAGCATCACCCTCCGAAACTTTTTCCCCCTACACACGAAAGCCGCACCAACCCTCGTTGTTGAGGGTGCTATCTCCAGGCAAACCCCGTGATGGTGGTCTCGGGTCGTGCGGAGCCCTCTTGCGGGGGCTCCGCACGTTTTTGTAACGACGCTGTTCATTCCCCGGAAGCTGTGACTTCCGCCGTACAAAATGCGGCGAATTAACCGTAGAGCGAACCGAACCATGCAACCCGGCGCCACCTTCGTGCGTGACACCGGAAACCAGCCCCCAATCCACACACGTAAAACTACAGCGATGAGTACCGGAACCAGACGAAAGCTTTCCATCGCCGTCCTGTTAACGATCGCGTTTCTTGCCGGCATCTTTTTCATCACGTCGGCCGCCAACCTGATCAACCCGGGCGGCCTCGGAGGCCAAAACGCACTCGCGGCTTCGGACGCCATTGCGACCGCCGAGGATCTCGGCGACGCTTTCAGCGAGGTCTCGGAGGCCGTTAACCCGGCCGTCGTCCAAATTCGCTCGACGCGCCTGATCTCCCAGAACAGTCAGGGCGGCCAGATGCGGAATCCTTTCAACGGTACGCCGTTCGAGGATTTCTTCCGGCAGCCTGGACCCCGCGGCAACGGCCAGCCCTTCGAGCAGAACGGCCTGGGCTCAGGGGCTTTCGTGCGCTCGGATGGATACATCGTCACGAACAACCACGTGGTTGACGGCGCCGACGAGCTTGAGGTTGCCCTGTTCGATGGCCGCGTGCTCCACGCCGAGGTTGTGGCCGCCGACGCCTTCAGCGACCTCGCCGTTCTAAAGGTAGACGGTGGTGATTTCCCTTTCCTTGCTTACGGCGATGCAAGCACACTACGCGTTGGGCAATGGGTGCTGGCCTTCGGCAGCCCGCTATCGAGGAACCTCGGCAACACGGTCACGGCCGGCATCATCTCGGCGTTCGGCCGCCGCCAGGGCGCCGGGATTTCCGACTACCTTCAGACTGACGCAGCCGTGAACCCAGGCAACTCCGGCGGCCCGCTCGTGAACCTGCAAGGTGAGATCATCGGCATCAATACGGCCATCGCAACCCGCACGGGTGGTTTTCAGGGCATCAGCTTTGCCATTCCGGTCAACGTTGTACAGAACACCGTAGACCAACTGATCAATTCCGGCTCGGTTGAACGCGGCTATCTCGGTATTGGGTTTTCTGCCGTAACGCCCTCACTCGCACGTGCGCTCGACGTGCCGCTGAGTGCGGCCCAAATCGGCCAGATCAATAATGACGCAAACGGCAACCAGCCTGCCTACGAGGCCGGCCTCCGCCCTGGCGACGTGATTACAGCTGTGGACGGGCACGAACTAACCGACAGCGGCGAGCTTGTTTCTCTCATCTCCAACAAACGCCCCGGCGACACGGTGGAGTTGACGTACAACCGCGATGGGGAGGTCGCCACGGCAACGGTTACCCTGGGTGAGCGGCCGGGGGCCGAGCTCGTCACCCGAAACGGAGGCAGAGCCAGTCCACTTCCTCCCGATTCTGAGCCGACCCACATGGACGGTCTCGGCATTGAACTGCACGACCTCACATCTGCGGCAGGACAGCGGTTTGGTTTCAGCAAGGACGCTATTGAAGGCGTCCTGATCAGCGACGTAGAACGCGGGAGCGAGGCCTACCGCGACGCCAACCTCCGCGCCGGCGATGTGATCATAGAGGTGGACCGCGAGGCTGTGAAGTCGGTAGCGGAGTTTCAATCAGCCTATGCCGATGTTCGTAGCGGAGACACGTTCCTCGTCCGCGTCATTCGCGGCAATAATTCCTTCCTGACGGCGCTTACAAAGCCAAATTAAACGTCGCCGATGCGACTCATTCCAGGGCGCGTCCGAGATGCCGGGTGCGCCTTTTTCTTTGCGGCTGTTTTTTCGACCGGTTTTTGCGCTTTTGAGGAACAGGTTGCCTGCCCGGCGAGCACGTGCCTACGTTTCACCCCGATTATGAGGCTGTTGAAATACGTCATCCGGCCTGCGACGGCGCCTCACGGTCGATCTCATCGTTACGAGATTCTCGCCGAATCACCGATTCGACGGCGATCTCGCGCCTCGATCTTGACCGAGACGCCCTCGTCTCGGCGACAGAGCACGTAATTCAACTGCCTCCCCTGCAGCCCTCCCCCCGATGAGCATGATTCTGGTTACCGGCGCGCGCGGCCAGATCGGCAGCGACCTCGTCCGCACCCTTCGTGAGCGCCACGGCGCTGAGGCCGTCATCGCCACGGATTTGCGGGAACCGGAAGAACAGGCGGAGACATCGGGGCCGTACGAGGTTGTTGACATCCGCGACCGTACGAAGCTGGACGAGGTGGCTCAGCGCTACAACGTAGACACGATCTACCACCTCGCCAGCCTGTTGTCGGCGCGGGGCGAGCAGGCCCCGGACCTCGCATGGGAAGTCAACGTTGGCGGGCTGCGGAACGTACTGGAGATTGCCCGCGAGAACGGGCTGAAGGTCTTCTGGCCCTCCTCAATCGCCGTGTTTGGCCCGACGACCCCCGACAATGCGCCACAGAAGACGCCCCTTGAGCCAACTACGATGTACGGCGTCACGAAGGTCTCCGGCGAACTCCTTTGCCGGTACTATCACTTGCGGTACGGGGTGGATGTGCGGAGCCTCCGCTACCCCGGCCTGATCTCGTACGGCGCCGAGCCCGGCGGAGGCGCCACCGATTACGCAGTCGAGATCTTCCACGCGGCGCTGGAGCAGGGTGAATACACCTGCTTCCTGGCGGCCGATACGCGCCTCCCGATGATGTACATGCCGGACGCCGTCCGCGCGACGACGGAACTGATGGACGCGCCGAAGGAGCTGCTCTCCGTCCGCACGAGCTACAACGTAACGGCGCTTAGTTTCTCGGCAGAGGAGCTTTCGGCATCCATCGCTAAACGCGTTGAGGGCTTCGTCACTCGCTACAAGCCCGATTTCCGGCAGGACATCGCCGCGTCGTGGCCCTCCTCCGTTGACGACTCGGCCGCTCGCGCCGATTGGAATTGGGAACCGGCGTACACGCTCGATGGGATGGTGGATGACATGCTCGTGCATCTGCGTGAGAAGCTGAATGTTTCGGCTTCCTCCTGTCCTGTATCGCGTATTCCGTAGTACGTAATGGTTTTGAATGCGGTACCCTCACACAGTACGCAATACGCACTACGAAATAGAACACTGTGTCTACACCAAGGCGAATTTCATCGACGGCCGCTATCCAGATTTCTGATTAAACAACATATCCAGCGCACTCAGACCCTCCACGAAGCCCGGGAAGTTCTGCGGCCGGGGTTGTTCGGTGAAGTGGAAGGTCTCGACGTTTGCGTCCGGAAGGTTTCTTATGTCCCGCTCGGCTGACTCGGAAAGCGTGATGAGCGTATCGAAACGGCCTAGGAGCCTGTTGAAATACTACGCCGTAAGCGAGGCGCGCGAATCTTGGCCGAGATCAAGGCGCGGGGGATGAATTGATTCTGTGTGCTGAAGATTCCAGAACCCCATTTTGTCATCCTGAGCGCAGCGTAGCGGAGTCGAAGGATCTCAATACAGAGACTGCGAAGTTGGGCGGTCCTGCATGTTGAGATCCCTCGACAGGCTTGGGATGACAATGTTGTTAGTTCCGCTGTGAGCGGTATGTCCCGGGAGGTTGCTGAAATACTACTCCCCGCGAGCCTGCGGGACGGGGCGGACCTCGGTCGAGATCACGGCGCCCCGCAGTACTGCGGGCAACGCAGAGATCTACCGAGATGCGCTCGTCTCGGCGACAGAGCACGTAATTCAGCAGCCTCCTAGCGCTTCCCATACACACTCCAGCGTGTCCGGCGCGCCCGGCAACTCGGAGGCCACAAGCAACTCGGAAGGTCCACCGATCCTCTCGTGAACCCACTTCACGGTGGCCACTGTCAGCGCGCCGAGAGAGGAGAACGACTCGCCAAGTAGCGCCTCGATTTCCTCCGCGTACTTCTCGTAGAACGGCGCCATCCTATAGTTCACCCTCAGAGCGCGCTAGCGCGTCCGTGCCCAGAACGTTGACGCATCCAGTTCGAGGGCATTCAGGGCTTTGTCCGTCGCGCCGTGCTTTCGGGGCACCGTGAGCCGCTGCCGGCCCTGCTCGTCCGGCGGACGGATTTTCGTACGGTTGTGCCAACTCTGGCGGCTAAATGGAAACGTATCCGCTATTACGAACCACTCGGCTTCAAACATCAGCGCGCAGTACTCGATGCGCGGGAAATACTCGGGAGAGCGGACGGCGGTCACGAATGGGTGAGGAGGTAAAAGGCGAGAGGCGGTAGCAGGGCGAGATATATCTCGCCCTGCACCGAGAGAGAGAGAGAGAGGATGAAAGGGTGAGAGGAAGCTAACCCGTAAAACTTGTGGTCACGGATGGGTGTCGGCAAGGTTATGTTTCAGTACGGCCTTGCGCTTCCTCCATGCCCCCACCGTTACCCTCCGTAGATCCTACCCCCAGCCGCCGCATCTTCCTCGTGGCGTTCGGGGTGTTCGCGGCGGCCATAGGGTTTGCGATCGCGGGGACGCTGCTGCTGAGGCTGTTTCCCTCTGCGGCGCGCTTCTTCGCGCCCTACATGGCGCAACTCGTCAACGCACCCACGCTGACGTACATGGCGCTGTTGCCGGTCCTTTCGTTCACCCTCTTCTTCGACGAGCTCGGTTGGAAGAAGTCCATCGTTTTTGTTCTGGTCGGGGGTCTTATCGGCTTGGGCGCGGAGCTGATCGGTACCAACACCGGCTTTCCGTTCGGCGCGTACGGATACACGGATCGCCTGGGCCCGAAGATCCTCGGCGACGTGCCCTGGTTCATCCCGTTCTCGTGGTACGCTCTCTCCATTCTGTGCTACGACCTTGCGCGGAGGCTCTCAATCGGTCGTTGGGGCCGCATCATCACCGTGGCTGTGTTCATGATTCTCTGGGATGTCTCGCTCGACCCGGCGATGAACCAGGGCGGCGGCACGTTCGTTTTCTGGATGTATCCTGAGGGTGGGGCGTATTTCGGGATGCCGTTGAGCAACTGGGCCGGCTGGTTCGTAACCTCGACCCTGATCGGCGTGGCATACGAAGCGCTGGGCGGCCTCGGCGCCGCGCCGGATGCCTTCGAGAAACGCTGGAGCCCCATCCTGTACACGTTGCATCTCATCTTCCCCATCTCCGTGTGCCTCCTGTACGGCCTGCCGCTGGCCGGCCTGCTGGGGCTCGTTGCCCTTGGCATTCCACTTGGACTGCTTCGCCTCAGGCGAAGCCCGCTGCACCCTGAGGTAGCTCCTGCATGAGCCTAAGCGTGCCCATCCCTCTGGCGCCTCCCGCCGATGTCCCCTCGCCGATGCCCGGCGCATCGCGTACAGAGGAGGACCGCTTTCTGCAGCGGGCCTTCAAGCACCATTCGCGGACGTTTTCGCTCGCCGCGCGCCTTCTACCTCAGCCCGTCCGTTTGCCCATCGCCACGCTCTACCTGTTCTGCAGGACGGTAGATGGCCTCGCTGACGAATACGTACTGGCGGTAGGCGTGGAGGAAGCAAAGGTGGAAATCGAGCGGACGCGCCGGCGGCTGGAACTCACTCTCGATGGCCGGCCACCCGATGCGCTGCTCTGGCACAGGCTGGCTGAAGTCCACGAAGCCTTTGGGCTACCGCCGGAGCCCCTCCACGAACTTCTCGACGGCGCTCTGTGGGACATTGAAGGACGACCCATCGAAACAATGGCCGACCTATTGGAATATGCCGACCACGTGGCGGGAAGCGTCGGTGCGATGATGCTGCCGTTTCTCATTCCCGACCAAAATCAACTCGGTGAACTGGAGGCTCCCGCGCGAGCCCTAGGGCAAGCAATGCAAATCACCAACGTCGTCCGCGACGTCGGTGAGGACTGGCGAAAGCTCGGCCGCGTATACCTCCCCCAGGATGAAATGGAGCGAGTGGGAATTACCGAGGATAGCCTCTCTGGAGATACCTTATCTTCCCTCACATGGCAAGGTTACGTAGATCTCATTGAGTTGGTCATGGATCAGGCCGACGCACTCTATGCGGAGGCGGAAAGGGGCATCCGGTCCCTGCCGATTAACGTGCAGCGTGGCATCCGGGCCGCGGCGAGGATGTACCGCGAGATCCAGAACGAAGTCCGTGCAGCGGACCACGACAATCTGCACAACCGGGCCTTTGTGTCGCTAGGGCGAAAGCTACAACTCATTGCCCGCGACGACTACGCCAACAGAAAGGCGCGCCTGATGCAACACACCAGCGAGTGAGGAGGTGTGAGTGCGCCGTCTTCCCTGCCGGCCCGTCTGGCGCGTCGAGCAACCGAGGCCCTGATCCTCCGCGATCTCCGGCGGTCGTTCCGTCGGGTTGTGTGGATTGGTGATGGACCGGAGTCTCCCCTTGAGAGCCTGTCCCCGCCGCATGGCGGGGCGGAGAACCCAGCGCAGCCGAGGCGAGGGGTGTTGCCACGGTTCGTCGTGGAGTTGCCTCAGAACCGTCCGGTCGTGCTGTACGCCAATCACCACAGCTTCTACGACGGCTATCTGCTCTGGCTCCTCGTGCGCCGCGTGCTCGGCCGTCCACCGGTGCTCTGGATGGAACGATTGCAACAAGCGCCGCTCTTCGGCCCCGTCGGTGCGCTGGCCTTTCCACCGGACGACGACCGGCAGCGCTTCCGCACCATCCGCGAAACTGCTCGGCGACTCAGAGAGGAGCCCCAGACCATCTTGCTCTTCTTCCCGGAAGGCAAGCTCCGCGCGCCCGATCTCGGCCTCGGTCCGTTTCAAACCGACTTCCGCCAACTCGCCCGCCTCCTCCCCGACAACACGCTCTGGTGGCCCGTCGCTCTGCGCGCTACGTGGTGGGGCGAAGATCGCCCAACGGCACTCGTCACAAGCGGTAACCCACTCGAAACACCGAGCGGCCACGAACGAGATGACATCCAGACTTTGCTGGACGACCTTGGCAATGTCTCGCCGGCGATTATGCAGGAAGGCGGCGCACGGCTCCTCCTCAGTGGCCGAAGGAGCGCCGAAGAACGGTGGGATCTGTCGCGGCTGGCCCCGCTGTTCAGGCGGTGGACGTGAGAGGAATGGTTCGTATTCCGTAATCCGTATTGAGATTCAGTACGCCTTACGTATTACGCACTACGTATTACTTATACATCACACGCTGCTGGCCACGAGCCTTTAGTTTTCGAGAGCCCATCCTGGTTTAGCTATCCTCCCCCATGCTCCTCCGTCTCGGCCTTGTGCTCGGCATCGCCTTCGCGGCGTTTCCATCGGCGGCGTCTGCGGTCACGGATTCGCTGACGTATTACTACGCGATGCACGACACGGAAGCGATCAAGCGGCTCTACCGGCAGGCGCGGACAACTGAAGAGCGGCTCCTCTGCACGTACCGACTCTTCCCGCTCACGCAGGACGACCGCTGGCTGGAGAACCTGCCGGAAGAGAGCGAACTGAGCACGGCGCGCGAACTTGCGCTGCTCTCCGCACATTGGGCATTCAAGGCGGCCAACGCCCCTGCGTGGCGCCTCCCCATATACGGCCGTCGCTCGGAGGGCATTCTGCGCCGCGCGCAGGCCATCAACTTCGACGAACCGTACGCTCTGCTCATTGACGGACAGTCGTTGTACTACAAACCTGCCATTTTCGGCGGGGATGCGGAGGAGGCCAAAACCCGTTTCGAGCGCCTGAGAACCGTCCTGCACGGCCGCACGGTGCCTGGCATCCACGCCTTCGAGCCGGAAGTGTGGATCTGGATGTGCCTCCGCAAGATGGATAACCCCGTCGCCGGGCGATTGCGAGATCAGTTGTTGGCACGACGGCCGCCGCCGCTGTTCCGTCAGTTTCTGATTGACCCGCCGTGAGGGAACTGGGGAACGAAGGGGTGGGAGTGTGAGAGGTTGAGGAGGGCATTATGAATGCTGAAGGATGAATGCTGAAGGAGAGGAAGCACTTCGTCCTTGGTACTTCGTGCTTTGTGCTTCGTGCGCCGCGACCTTGACTCCTGACCCTTGGCACCTTACTCCTGACCCCTGATCACTGACTCCTGACTCCTGACAACTTAGCATTCATCCTTCAGCGTTCATCCTTCCCGTGTCCGTCCTCCTCGCAATTCATGGCGCCATCCTGCTGGTCATCGCCTCGAACGCGGTGTATCTGTGGCGGCGCAACCGTGATTGGGAGCTAGCGGAAGAGCTTCCAAGAGTCTCCATCCTCATCCCGGCTCGAAACGAAGAAGAGAACCTCCAGCGACTTCTCCCCTCTTTGTGGCTGCAGGACTATCCCGTTTTTGAGGTTGTCGTGGTGGACGACGCGTCAGAAGACGGTACGTGGGACGTCCTCCAATCGCAGAACGACTCGCGTATGAAGGTGATCCGGAGCAGCGGCCCACCTGAAGGATGGATTGGTAAGGTGCATGCGCTCTTCCGAGCCGCCGAGGAGGCAACGGGAGAGGTCTTCCTTTTCCTGGACGCCGATGCGGTGCTTACACAAGAAGATTCGCTTCGCCGTCTGGTGAGCCGGCTGCTGTCATGCGGCGAGAACGCGGTGCTCACCGGCCTTCCCAGCTACACGGACAGAGGGAGCGGCCTGATCCTGACCAGCATGGTGCCCTTCGCCGTCCTATCGGCATTGCCGCTGGCGCTGGTACCGCACACAAAGTTTGCTTCCCTCAGTGCATTGAACGGCCAGTGCTGGCTCATCCGCGCAGCCGACTACCGCCGCCTCAAGCCGCACCTCCACCACAAGAGCGAAGTACTCGAAGACATGCAGATCGGCCGCTACCTCAAGCGCACGGGCATGAAGCTGCACATGCTGAGCCTGCAATGCGAAGTGAGCGTCCGCATGTACCAAACGTTCGGCGAGGCGTGGCGCGGCTTCCGCAAGAACGCCTACCTGATCCAGGGCGGCAACCCGTTTGCGTTCCTGATCATCCACCTCGCGTTCTGGGTCATTCTCGTACTTGCGCCGCTGCTTGGCTGGCCGCTGCTGATCACCCTGTACCTCATCAAAGGGAGTTCAGATCGCATCGCACGCCTTCCGCTGTGGGTTTCTCTGGCCACGCCGCTCGTCCTGCTTTGCGCCGCGCTTATGCAACTCGATTCCGCCGCGGCGCACTGGACCAACCGCGTGGGCTGGAAGGGACGACGGGTTTAGGAGGCTGTTGAAATACTACCCCGTAGACGAGGCGCGCGAATCTTGGCCGAGATCAAGGCGCGAAATCGTAGGCAAATCGGAGATTCGGCGAGTATTTCGTAACGCAGAGATCGGGCAAGAGGCGCCGCCGCAAGTAGGTGGAGTTTTTCAACAGCCTCTTGGGAGGCTGTCGGTTTGATTTGCCTGAAACAAACGATAGTCCATATCGTGCAGGAGCAACACGTCCCCTTTTTCTGAGCCATGCGCCTCGTCCTCATCGTTTCACTGATCATCGCCCTGGCCGCTGTGGTGTTCGCCATGCAGAACCCCGGCGAGATGAAACTCAACATCCCGTTCACCGATAGCCAATTGGTTAGCACCCAGCCAGTGGTGCTGATTTCGACGCTGCTGATCGGCCTCGTCATCGGCTTGCTGGCGTCGCTGCCGGGACGGATCGGCGCCGGCCTGCGGGCTCGCCGTGCGGAAAAAAGGCTGGATGAGATCGAA
>JADFQN010000158.1 GCA_022561755.1 Bacteroidota bacterium | reverse complement strand
CACAACGTCCACGAAACCCTCGCCATCACCGACCACGCCTACCTCATGTACGAGGGGCAGATTTTCCAGGAAGGAACGGCGGAAGCCCTCGCAGACGACCCCGAAGTACGGAGGCGCTACCTCGGCGAGAAGTTTACGCTGGAACGCTATCGGTGAAGGGTGAAGGGTGAAGGGTGAAGGGTGAAGGGTGAAGGGTGAAGGGTGAATAGCCGGCTTGGAAAAGTTCCTTCCTCGCCGAAATCCCAAAGCCGCAATCCCAAATCGAAAATCCCAAATCCGCAATCCCGCTGAATCCCAAACGCTGCGCACCGCGTATCTTGCGCCACGCTCCGTTCACTTACCTGATTTCGCTGTGACCGACATGGTCGTCGTCATGGATCCCGGCGCCTCCCGTGCGCTTGTCGAGGCCGTCGTTGACCGGCTCAACGACTACGGATTCGACGTACACCGCTCCAACGGAGTGGGGACGGTGCTGGGCGCTGTTGGGCGCCAACTGGACTTCGATCTTCGTCACATCCAGATTCTGGATGGGGTGAAGGATGTTTTTCGCGGCGCCAGCCCTTACAAGTTTGCGGGCCGCACCTGGCATCCCGACGACACCATTGTTGACGTGGACGGTGTGCCGGTAGGCGGCAACGAGGTGGTGGTGATAGCGGGCCCGTGCGCTGTGGAGAGCGAGGATCAGATTGAGGAAACAGCCGCGGCTGTGGCGTTGGCCGGGGCGCGCATTCTCCGCGGCGGGGCATTCAAACCGCGCACGTCGCCGTACGCTTTTCAGGGGCTGGGGGAAGAGGGGCTGGAGTTGCTTCGCGCCGCTGCCGACAGGAACGGCCTCAAGGTGGTCACCGAGGTCATGCGGCCCAGGCAGATTGACGTCGTGGCGCAGCATGCCCACATCCTTCAGATCGGCGCGCGAAACATGCAAAACTTCCCGCTGCTGCAGGAGGTGGGCCAGGCTGGGCTCCCCGTGTTCCTCAAGCGTGGCATGAGCGCCACGGTAGAGGAATGGCTCATGAGCGCCGAGTACATTCTCGCCGAGGGTAATCCGAACGTGATTCTCTGCGAGCGGGGCATCCGCACCTTCGAGACCGCCACCCGCAATACGCTCGATCTCTCGGCGGTGCCGGTCGCGAAGAAGATGAGCCACCTTCCCGTATTCGTGGACCCAAGCCACGGCGTGGGCCTCCGCGACAAGGTGACGCCCCTCGCCCGGGCCGCTGTAGCCGTGGGCGCCGACGGGCTTATGGTGGAAACCCACCCCAACCCCCCTCAGGCCCTGTCAGACGGCCCTCAGTCGCTGTACTTGGATGAGTTTGGTGCGTTGATGGAACAGATCCAACGTATCGCAGAAGCGGTTGGGCGACATGTCTTTGAAGCCCGAGAAGTGGCGGCCTAGCTTACCTGAGCGTTTGCCGAAAAGACGGAGGAGACGGATTGGAACGGATCCGGTTTGTTTTCACTTCGTTAGATGCGATCTCGGCCTATCTTGTCCAAACCCCTCTGAATGCGCCGAAAAAAATCGTTGTAATAAACTATGTGTGGAATCGTCGGCTACATCGGCCATAGGAGCGCCGCGGAGCTACTCGTAAAAGGCCTGAGAAGGCTCGAATACCGCGGCTACGACTCCGCAGGCATCGCCATTGTCAACGGGCGTGTAGACGTGCGCAAGAAGGAAGGCAAGGTGGATGAGCTTGCCGCTCTGCTCGAAAACGACCCCTTGGTCGGCACGATCGGTATCGCGCACACCCGCTGGGCCACGCACGGCGCCCCCAACGACATCAACGCACACCCCCACGCGGCGGGTGGTAACAGGTTCGCGCTGATCCACAATGGCATTATTGAGAACTACGCGCCGATTCGCACGAAACTTCGTGAGAAGGGCTACACGTTCACCAGCGACACCGATACAGAGGTGCTCGTTCACCTCATCGACGACATCCAGAAAGAAACCGGCCTGCCGCTTACTGAGGCCGTTCGCCAGGCGCTGACGCAGATACGTGGCGCGTACGGCATTTTGGTAGTAAGCGAGGACGAGCCCGACCAGATTATTGCGGCGCGCAACGGAAGTCCGCTGCTGCTAGGCATTGGCGAGGGTGAGAACTTCATCGCCAGCGATGCGAGCCCGCTGATCGAGTACACGCGGCAGGTTGTTTACCTGAACGACGGGGAAATGGCCATCGTAAAGCGGGACGGCTACGAGGTGATGAGCATCGAGGGCGCGGCCGTGGACAAGAAGGTCTACGAGCTGGAATGGGACATTGAGGAGATCGAGAAGGGCGGGTACAAGCACTTCATGCTCAAGGAGATCATGGAGCAGCCGGAGTCTATCGGGAACACGCTGCGCGGCCGGATTCGGTTGGAGACCAACCAGATCAAACTGGGCGGCCTCGAAGACGTGATGGACCAGCTTCGCGACGCAAGCCGGATCATTATCTGCGCGTGCGGAACAAGCTGGCACGCCGGCCTTGTGGGCGAGTATCTCATTGAAAAGCATGCCCGCATTCCGGTTGAAGTGGAGTATGCGAGCGAGTTCCGCTACCGCAATCCCATTCTCGACGAGAAGGATGTGGTACTGGTGATATCCCAGAGCGGCGAAACGGCCGATACGCTCGCGGCCGTTCGACGGGCGAAGGAGGCCGGCGTCCTCACGCTTGGCGTGTGCAATGTGGTGGGGAGCACCATTGCTCGTGAAACCGATGCCGGCGTGTACCTCCACGTCGGCCCAGAGATTGGCGTGGCGAGCACGAAGGCCTTCACCGGGCAGGTGGCGGTCTTGGCAATGATTGCACTGCTCCTCGGCAAGGAAAGGGGCCTTCTGGATGAGGATCAGCTTCATCGGCACCTGGAGGCGCTTGTGGCCATCCCGGACCAGATTCGGCGGATGCTGAATACGGACGCCAAAATCCGCCAGATAGCCCGCGACTATCGTTTTGCGTCCAACTTCCTGTATCTCGGGAGGGGCACCAACTTCCCGGTTGCCCTGGAAGGCGCATTGAAGCTCAAGGAGATTTCCTACATTCACGCGGAGGGCTACCCCGCGGCCGAGATGAAGCATGGCCCCATCGCCCTCATCGACCAGTTCATGCCGGTCGTGTTTATTGCCACGCGCGACGCCATCTACGACAAGGTGGTCTCCAACATCGAGGAGGTGGTAGCTCGCGGAGGCACCGTGATCGCCATCACCAACGACGACAACGACGAGCTCGATCCGCTGTGCGAGTACGTCATCCGCGTGCCCGAAACCACCGAGGGCTTTGAGCCGCTACTGACGGTCATCCCGCTTCAATTGCTCGCGTACCACATTGCCGTCATGCGCCGCTGCAACGTGGACCAGCCGCGCAACCTCGCCAAGAGCGTGACGGTGGAGTAGGGCTATCGAGCCTTGGTTATTAATCTGGTAGTTGTTGTGCCTGTGGGGTCTACTATGTGGAGGAGGTACGTTCCAGGAGCTAATGAACTTCCTGAAAGCGTATGCCTCACGCGCTGTCCGGCGACGACAGCGTACTCTGCGGATAGTCCGACTTCACGACCGAGCAAGTCGAAGGTCTCGATCCGAAGTGAACCTGACGAAGTGGGTATCATTAACACACTAGTGCTGGAATAGAATGGGTTGGGATAAACTCGTGTCTGGGCGTAGGTAGGCTCGGGCCAGCCAGATGACTCTTCGGTGCCGACGACTATGGCGCCATCCTGGCTATACTTAGCGGCATAGCGCGAGCCGAATCCTCCGGATAGAATGGTTTCGCCGGGTCCGGGGTCAACATCCAGATCTTCGTGAAACCAACCGCTAACCACGAACGTCTCCAAGCCAAGGGCAAGAGTTGGGGAACTCTTTCCGGCGCCACAGCAAGAATCAAGTGTGAACGCGTATTCAAGATCTCCGGCCTCAGAATAGCGGGCCACGTATGACGTGAAGGATCCTGTTTGCAGATAGGTACCGGGGCCCGGATCGAAATCGGCCTCACCAGTGAAGTAGCCCGTAGCGATCACGGCGTTCGAAGCAGTCAGTTCGACATCAACGCCCGCATCAGCGATGGCTAGGACATCAATGTCACCCTCAATCAGGAATGCATATATCAAGGCATGGTTGGCGTCATATCTGGCGATGTAGGACGCGTCCAGTCCCACAGCAGCGAGCACGTGGCTACCCGGTCCAACGTCAAAATCTGTTGGGCTCCCCATCGTGCCAGTGATCACCACACTTCCATCCACACCGAAGTCTGTATCCGCGAAAGAGTACCTGGGAAGCGGCGGAAGAGGATCAAGCTCTCGGAACGATCCGCCGAAGTCATAGCGGGCTATGTAGCTACCGTCAATCTCAAGCGTTACGGTTTGCGGGCCAGGGTCAAAGTCTACGTCGGATTCGGCATAGCCGACGATCGCAAAGCCTCCCGTAGGATCAGCTGACAGCTGATACGATATTGCTTCTTCGTCCGCTCTAAGTACGAATGCAGATAGATATGCACCTGCGGAGTCGTATGTGGCCACGACAACTGCCGTCGAGTTTGTGCTGGTGATCAACGCTTCGCTAGGGCCAGGATCTAGGTCAATGGTTCCCTCAAAGGTTCCTGCGACGAGTGTGTAGTCCGTATCTCCCGGTATTACATCATCACGCCGGCCGAACACTTCGATCATGAGTGGAAAAGCGAACTGTAGCTCACCAACCGCATTGAAGCGGGCCACAAATCGCGAATACCCGCCCACCGAATAGACGTGTTCGCCCGGACCAGGGTCAAAATCAGCCGTGCCGGAAAACCATCCGGATAACACAAAAGAGCCATCATCGGCAAACGAGGCTGTTGTTGGAGAGACACTTCCTACAATTGCTCGAAGTACCAAAACCTCCAGGAAGAAACCGTCCTCAGAGTAGAATGCCAGGTAGCCGTCGCTACCCGTGGGCAAAACGGTTGCATCTCCCGGACCGGGATCAAAATCTACTGGTTCCGAAAAAGCACCCAACAGCAAAACCCTGCCGTTTGGATCGCTAGCGACACTCACACCGTAGCCAGTTTCCGAAAGCGCAAACGGGAATTGTGCTTCCACCTGCCCGCATAAACCAAAGACGAAAACGAGGACTCCGAAACGTTTCATGGCAAACTCAGCCTTATTCTCAATAAGGTAAGACACTGGGTTGGTTTCCCAAGTAAAAGCGCAGCTACTCCAGCGATGACTGTACTCGTATTTTCGGTGCCCATCACCTTAGCCAAGAATGATCGATCCCGCCATCCTCGACGAAATCGTAGCGCGCTACGACGAAGTCAACGCGCTCCTCGCGCAGCCCGACGTGGTCTCCGATCTCAAGCAGTTGGAGACGCTGGGACGTGAGTTGTCGGAATTGAGGGAGACCGTTGAGGTGGTAACCAGGTACCGGGGGATGCTCAATGAGGTGGAAGGCTTGAAGGAGATGATTGAAATAGAAGAAGGGGAGATGGCCGAGTTAGCTCAAGCAGAGCTTAAAGAGATTGAAGAAAGCATTCCGCGCGTGGAGGCCCGCCTCGAACAACTCCTCATCCCCCAAGACCCCGAGGACGCCCGCGATGCCATCGTGGAGATCCGGGCCGGGACAGGCGGTGACGAGGCCGCACTTTTCGTGGGCGATCTGTTCACGATCTACCAGCGGTTTGCTGCGGAGAAGGGACTGCGCATCGAGGTGATGCACACGAGCCACGGCACGGCCGGCGGATTCAAGGAGATCATCTTTTCGGCCAAAGGGAAAAATGCCTTCGGCATACTGAAGTACGAGAGCGGCGTTCACCGCGTGCAGCGCGTGCCGGCCACGGAAAGCCAGGGCCGCATACACACCTCGGCGGCCACCGTGGCCGTGCTGCCCGAGGCCGAGGCCGTGGATATCGAGATTCACGCCAACGATCTGGAGATCGACGTATACCGGTCGTCGGGGCCCGGCGGGCAGAGCGTGAACACCACCGATTCGGCAGTACGGATCACGCATAAACCTACGGGCCTCGTGGTTACGTGCCAGGACGAGAAGAGCCAACACAAGAACAAGGACAAGGCGCTCCGCGTGCTGCGGGCGCGGCTCTACCAGTTGGAGCTCGATCGCCTCCACGCCGAACGCGCCGACGCCCGCCGCGCGATGGTAGGTTCCGGGGATCGCTCCGCGAAGATCCGGACCTACAACTGGCCCCAGGGACGGGTTACGGACCACCGGCTGGAGGGCGCCGACAAGAACTACGCACTCCAGAATGTGCTTGCCGGAGATCTGGAGCCTATCCTTACGGCCCTCCGCCTTGCCGACAACGCCGAGCGGATGGCGTCGCGTGAGGTGTGAAGGTGGAAAAGCCGTAGATACGACCCGTCGGGGCGTCTCAGGTGAAGGGTGAAGGGTTGGAAAGTCGGCCGCCAAAAAGTTCCTGACCTTCGTTCTTCGTTCTTTGTGCTTTGGGCTTTACAATTTGGAATTTGGTATTTGAGATTTGGAATTTGTCTCCACCTCTGACCTCCGTCCGCTGTCTTTCTTCCTTCGGTTTCCGTCCCCAGTCCTCTGTCCTCCTCTCATCCTCTCATCCTCTCAAACCCTCACCCTCTCACACTGAAAGAACACGGCGCGCTCGGCGAGCACGCCCTACCATAGCGCTTCTGTCCTCTGTCTTCGGCCCGTCACCACCCTTTTCCTCTCCAACATCCGATATCCCATATCCGATATCCATCTTCGGTCCTCCTTCTTTCGTGCTTCGTTCTTTGTGATTCGTTCTTCC
>JADFQN010000157.1 GCA_022561755.1 Bacteroidota bacterium | reverse complement strand
AGCTTGGGATTCGGTAGCGTGGAGGTTACTAGCCCAGCGGGTAGCTCTCCAGGACGGTGTGCTTTGCTCCTTCAGGATGGAGGATGCTTTCGAAGAGATGAAAGGCGTCGAGTTCGCAAGCATTCGCGTGCAGCCCAGTCTCTTCGAGGAAGGGCTTCAGTGAGGCCGGATCTGCATTTTTGCACCGCGCCAGCGTAACGTGCGGGTGAAACGGTTGCCCTTCCCGATCGATTCCGGCCTGTTCGAGCGCAGTTTCTATGCGAGCGTGGAGGGCTTGCAGCTCGGGCGTGATCAAGACTGTTGCTGCAAGCACCCTCGGCGTTGAAGAACGGGGGAAGAGGCGCACTCGCTCGAAGGAGACCGTAACAGGAGGGGAAATGACTTTGAGAAGCGCTTCTTTGACTGGAGATGGATTGGTGGATCCGATGAACCGAAGCGTCAGATGGAGTTGCTCGGAAGGCATCCACCGAAGACCGGGGATCTCAACGCGCCACTCCGTCAATGCCCTGCGGACGGAGTGCGGAAGCCTGAGCGCAACGAACAGCCGGCCCATCAACTTGGAAGCATGCGTGTTCGCCGAAGGAGAACCAGGAAGAACGGCACGCCGCAGATGGCGGTGAGGATGCCGACGGGGAGTTCCTGGCCAGAGAGCACCGTGCGCGCCACGAGATCGGCGATGAGAAGAAACAGCGCGCCGGATGCGAACGCCAGCGGAATGACGCGCCGGTGGCTCGCGCCTACGAGAAAACGGATGGCGTGGGGAATGATCAATCCCACAAACCCGATGACGCCGGACGCCGCAACCAGCACGCCGGTGACGGCGGCGGCGAGGAGAATTAGGCCGCGCTTGAGGGCCTCGACGGGGATTCCCAGCGACCGCGCGGGCTCTTCGCCGGTGACGAGCGCATCCAGCGGGCGGGAGATGATCCATAACACGACCATCCCGCCGAGCGACACGACGAGCGGCAGCCAGACCGTACTCCACCGCGCTGCCTGGAACGATCCGAGCAGCCAGAAAAGCACCGTTCGGATGCGATCCGGCGACGGTGACGCGTACGTTATAAACGCCGTGATGGCAGCCAGAAACGATGAAACGGCGACGCCGGCGAGCAGAAGCCGGGTGGTGGAGAGACGTGGGCCGGTACGCGCGGCAAAGAACACAATGGTGATAGCCCCGAGTGCGCCGATGAACGCGGCCAGCGGCATCGACAAACTTTTGGAGAGCAGCGGCGGCAGGAAGCCGAGGTAGAAGGCCGACGCGCCTACGCTCGCGCCGCTAGATACGCCGAGGATGTACGGCTCGGCGAGGGGGTTGCGGATGAGGGCCTGCATGGCCACGCCGATCACGGCCAGACCGCCGCCAACGGAGAGCGCGAGCAGCACGCGGGGCATCCGCAACTGCCAGACGATGGCGTGTACCGTGGGGTCCGGTGCACCGTCGCCGGGTCCGTGGGCAAGGGCTCGCCAGACGTCTCCCGGTGCTACGGAGACGCTGCCAATCGCCAGCGCGGCAATTACGGCAATCAGAAAGCCGACGCCCAGCCCAATCCAAAGGAGCACCCGGCGGCTCATTCCGCCTCCGCTAGATTGGGTGCGATATCGGGGTGGAGCAGCGAGGCTAGTTGGGCGAGCCCGAGTGTGAGGCGTGGGCCTGGGCGGCTGAGTAAATCAGGGTGGATGCCGTGTACGCGGCCGTTACGCACGGCCGGAACGATGTCCCACGTTGGGTGCTTCTCCAGAAGCTGCTCAGATGTGTAGGCGGCTTCGTCCCTCAGCACAATGATGACCTCGGGCTCAGCCTCCAACACGAACTCATCCGAGAGGACGGCGCGGCGGCCCTCAAAGGTGTCCGTCAGGTTGTCGCCTCCGGCTGCGCGGACGGCCTCGCTCGCAAACGACTCGCGTCCGAAGGCGTACAGTACGTCGTCCCCGATGAGGAGCAGCGTCCGCGGTTTCGGACGACCCTCAGTGGCCGCGCGAACTGAATCGACGGTGGCCTCGAAGGCTGTGGCGGCAGGTTCGCCATCAACCCCCAGCAACTCACCGGTCTGGCGCATGGCGGCAGGGATGCTCGCAATGTCCGCGAACGAGAAGAAGTAGGTCGGAATGCCTACTTCGGCTAGCGCGTCGGCATCGGTCGGGCTGTTGATTTCGTCCGTGGCGAGCAGGAGGCCGGGGTTCAGTTCCACGATGCGCTCGTGGTCGAGCGGAAACGTCGAGAACTGCGAGAGTTCGCTGACCTCCGGTGGAAAGCTGTCCGCCTGACTGGACGCCGCCAACCGGCCGCCGCCGCCTACGGCGTACACGATCTCTGTGAGATTCGGCGCCAGCGAAAGAACACGTCCGACCGGGAGCCTGAGCGACACGGACCGCTCCATCGCGTCGGTGAGCACAACCTCAGCATCTTCCGGGCGGTCGGTAGGCCCGCACGCTGTTGCAAAAAGCGTGACGACGGAAAGAATGGTGGGAAAGAGACGGCTGAAGCGCACAGGTCGGAGGAAACGATCTGTTCGGTAACTTACGCCGAAGGGCGCTCCGGGCGGGGCGTCTTACATCGGGCCTATGCGCTACGCCTTCGTTCTCAATCCTGCTGCCCGAAATGGCCACGCTGCGCGCTTGAAACCCGTGCTGGCGAAGGCGCTACGAGCAAGAGATCTGGAGTTCACTTATCTGGAAACGGAAGCACGTGGCCATGCCACCGAGTTGGCCCGGCAAGCAGCACAAAGTCATGACCTTGTCGTGGCCGTAGGCGGCGACGGTACGGTGCAGGAGGTGGCGTGCGGCGTGCTGGGCACGAAGGCCGTGATGGGCATCATCCCTGCCGGCACGGGCAACGACTTCGCGAAGGCCGTCGGCATGCCCAAGGGGCTGGATGAAGCTCTTTCGGCTATGCTCAGTGCAAATACCGTGGCCGTGGACGTTGGGCGCATACGCTGGCATGAGAAAGGGGAGGACGGTTTGCTGACTGAGTATGAGGGTGTGTTCACCAACTGCGTGGGCACTGGTTTCGACGCGGCGACCGCAACAGCTACGCACCGCTACAAGGCTCTCGGCGGAAGGCTTGCCTACATTGCGGCGGTACTGGAGACCCTCTGGAAATGGCGAAAGCCGGACGTGGAGGTGGAGATTTGGGCAGGCGGGATGGTGGAGGGTGGACAGGGGTCAGGGGTCGGGGGGCGGAGGATGAAAGACGGGGAATTGACAGGCGAAATTCCAAGTTCCAAATTCCAAGTTCCAAGTCTCAAATCCGAAACCTCAAATCCTAAATCCAAAATCTCAAGCCCCAAATTCCGAATTCCGAATTCAAAATCTCAAATCCCAAGCCCCAAATCCGAAATCGACAATCCCAAATCCGAAATCACCAATCCCAAATCCGAAATCCAAAGCCCGAAGCACATCCACACCGGTAGCCTCTTCCTCATCGAAATCGACAATGGATTCTCGGTCGGCGGGGGATTTCTCCTCACGCCGGACGCGCAGATCGACGACGGCCTGTTCGATGTATGCTTCGTCGAGCACCTGACGACGCGGCGTGCTCTCCAGCTCATGCCGAAAACCTTCACCGGAGCTCACGTCGGTGAGCCGGAAGTCCAGCTGTTTCAGGCGCGGAGCGTCCACATCAAATCGACAGCGCCCTTGCCTATGCAGGCGGATGGTGAGATTTTGTCTACCCGCGCAGTTTCTTTAGACGTTGAGATCGTTCCCGGGGCGCTACGCATTCGAGCACCCAAACTTCGGCGTCCGGGTGAAGCCGCCTGAAGTTTGGAGATTCCCGTTTGTTTCGCACATGCAGGGTGAAAGCCTCGTTATCATCTGCACTCCACATCTCCGCCACGCCCCACTACCCGCATGAGTCAGAAGCGCATCTTCATCGTCGATGACGATCCCAAGATCGGTGAGCTTTTCGCCACCGTGCTCGAACGCGACGGGTACGCTGCCCGCTCGTTCGTGAGCGCAACGGAGATGTTGGAGGTCCTCGATGCGGACGGCGCGCCCGATCTAATTCTGACTGACTTGATGATGCCGGAGATCTCGGGCATCCAACTGATCGAGGAAATCCACAAGCGCAACCTTACACTGCCGGTCATCATCATGACGGCCCATTCGTCTGTGCAGACGGCGGTCGAGGCCATGAGGCTCGGGGCATACCACTACCTCCAGAAGCCGGTCAACCTGGAGGAGATGCGGGCGCTCCTCGGCAAAGCGCTCGATCTCTACTCGGACAAGATCGAGCTCAAGGAGATCAAAACACAGCGGAAGAAGAAGCACTCCGTTTCGAAGATCCTCGGGTCGAGTGCGGAGATCGAAGAGGTGCGGAAGACGATTGACACGCTGAAGGACATTCCGAACACGATCGTCCTGATTCGCGGCGAAACCGGTACGGGTAAGAACCTGATCGCACAAACGATCCACTACGCATCGGAATGGAGTTCGGGTCGGTTTATGGAGATCAACTGCGCCGCGCTGCCGGACAACCTCCTCGAAAGCGAGCTGTTCGGCTACGAAAAGGGCGCGTTTACGGATGCTCGCGCAGCCAAGCCCGGCCTTCTAGAACTCGCCGACGGCGGCACGGTGTTCCTCGACGAGATCGACACGATGAGCCTGGCGCTTCAGGCCAAGCTCCTCTCATTCCTCGAAGGCCGCACCTTCCGCCGCCTTGGCGGGGTGGATGACATCCGCGTGTCCACGCGCATCCTCTGCGCGACCAACGCGGTGCTCGAAGAAAGCGTTGCCGAGAAGAGGTTCAGAAAAGATCTCTTCTTCCGCATCAACGTCGTATCCGTCAAGCTGCCTGCACTCCGGCAGATGGGCAAGGACACGCTCCTCATTGCCGAGAAGGCTGCCGAGAGCTTCGGCGCCGACTTCAACAAGCCGTTTGAGGGTTTCACAGAAGCTGCCGAGGCGAAGCTGCTGGCGTACGACTGGCCGGGCAACGTACGTGAATTGCGCAACGTGCTGGAGCGAGCCCTGATTTTTTCAAGCAGCCCAACGCTCGATGCGAAGGATCTGTTGCTCCTCAAAACGCAGGGTTTCGAAACCGACAATGCCGACGGCTACTTCCGCTTTCGCTCGGGCGGTGCGCTGGAGGAACTCGAATACGAGTACATCAAGCACATTCTTGCCACAAAGAAGACGTCATATGCCGAGGTGGCGCGCCTGCTGGGCATCTCCAAAAAGACGCTCTGGGAGAAGCGCAAGAAGTACAACCTGGACGAGGAAGTGGAAGAGATGGTTGGGTGATTACACGATGCGTGATTACGTGACGCGTGATTTTGGGCGGTTGAGGTAGATTGCCGAGAAGGAGCTTTCCAAGATCGCATATTCGCCCCTCAAACGTGAACTCAAGAGATCAGGATGCCCTCGCCAATGCCCTCCATCGCCGGTACGGCAAGAAGGATTGTGGCTGCGACGCGGAACAGCACCGAGGCCTCGAGCGCCTCGTGGGCGCCGGCGCCGGGCGGCTGGGGCTTCGGGCGGATCGCTCGCCTACCGACCCCGATGCGATCAACGCCTGCCTGCTGGCGCCGCAGATCGCGCGGCTCATCGACCACACGGCCCTCAAACCGGAGACGAGCGAAGCCGACGTCCGCACCTTGTGCGCAGAGGCGCGCGAGCACTGCTTTGCCAGCGTGTGCGTGAGCCCGGCCTGGGTGCCGCTGGCTGCCAAGGAATTGCGGGGCGCCGCGTCGGTGGTGTGTACGGTGGTTGGCTTTCCGCACGGCGCGCAGCGGACCCCCGTGAAAGTCTTCGAAACCGAGGTGGCCATACGAGACGGCGCGACTGAGATTGACATGGTGATCGGGATCGGCCGCCTCAAAAGTAGCCTCTACGATGAGGTAGAGGACGACATCCGCGCGGTCGTAGAAGCGGCGCAGGGCCATACAGTTAAAGTGATTCTCGAAACGGCGTTGCTTACGGATGAGGAGAAGGTGATCGCGTGCGTGTTTGCGCAAAACGCGGGCGCAGACTTCGTCAAGACCTCCACCGGATTCGCTTCGCACGGCGCCACCCCGGAAGATGTTGCCCTCATGCGCCGCGTGGTGGGCGACCGGATGGGCGTGAAGGCATCAGGCGGCATCCGCTCCGCCGACGACGCCTACGAAATGGTGGGGCGCGGCGCGACGCGGCTCGGCGTCAGCGCCGGGGTGGCTATCTTGAAAGGCCTCACGTCCGACACCGCCTACTGATGCGCATTCACGTTCTCGCAATTCTGGTCGCGGTTTTTGGATTGGCCGCTTGTACAGGCCCGAGCGGCCCCATGGAGCCACCGCCACCGCCGCCGCCTTCGCACCCGGATTACGAGACGTTCGATCCGGCGGGCTACGATGCCGAACCGAGGCCGCGAACGGAGACCATCGAGCACGATGTCCCGGATCGGCTCATGGAAGGCCGGGTGGATGTGCCCGACGAGTTGCAGCAGACGGTTCGTACCGTTGAGGGCTTTCGCATCCAGATCTTCTCCGGGGAAGACCGATACGTGGCGGAAGACGTCCTGACCGAGGCCCGAGCATGGTGGGAGACCCAGCGTGGAGCGCCGGGCATCCCTGGTGAGCTCCAGCCGGAAGTGGCCTACATCCAACCGTACTACCGCGTTCGCATCGGCGCGTTTGAGTTTCGACAGGACGCCGAGACCATGCTCAACGTCGTTCGGCAGCGGTATGGCGACGCATTCCTGGTTCCCGATCTGGTCACCATCCGGGAGTAACCACAACGGGGAAGAGAATGGTGCAGCCAGCTTATTTGAGGGACAGACGCCCGGTATTCTTTAACACCTCGTTCATCACCG
>JADFQN010000156.1 GCA_022561755.1 Bacteroidota bacterium | reverse complement strand
ATCAATAGGATTCGCACAGTGGATTTCCCAATTTTACTATGGAAATTTGAGATTGCTCCGACGTCTAACCGAACAATTAGTGCGGTCAGGGTAAAACCCTAACCCGCAAGATAAAATATCACTTCAACAATACCATCTTCTTCGTTTGTACAAAATCTGATGCTTGAAGACGGTAGAAGTATATGCCCGATGAGAGCTCTGAGCCTTGCATGTTTCTCCCATCCCATCTCACGAGATGCTCTCCCGCTTGCTGGGCAAACTGTTCCAGCCTGAACACCTCCTGTCCGAGAAGATTGTATATCAGAAGTTTCACGTCACTCTTAAACGGCAAATCATACTTGATGATCGTCACAGGATTGAACGGGTTTGGATAGGCTTGCTCGAGAACAAAACCGTCGGGCATTTGCTCAGGTGCTACCGGCTCGTTTGCCACGCTGATAGTGAAAATCAGTGTCCAACTATCCAGCGTACCCGTATCGTCTTCCGCATTGTCAGAAACGGTAAGTGACCAGTCGCCACCTGCATCTTCGCCACTGAAGATCGACAATGCTTCCTCAGGAACCGGGGTACCGAAGATACCAACCGGGGAGCCACACATGTCTTCTACAGGGCCATCTGAGCCGTCATCATCAAACGTCGCATCCACGTTGTCCTCACTGCAACCAAAGGGATCTGCAGGAACTCCAGGCCTGTCCATGAGAACCGCCGTCGTACCTGTATCTACGTGCTCCAGTGTGATGATGAGATCGCCAACCCACGTATGGGTGATGTTCATGCCGACGTCCAGATCGACAATGATACCCGTGTCAGCACTCGCTAGGGTGTCGGTAATGCCGCCCGGGTCGTTATCAGGAATAGGTTGAGCCACAGCACTGGATACCACAGCAAATGACAACAGGCCGGCGAGTAGGGAGTATGCAATACGCATGGGCTGTATGGGTTGGGTGGAAGTAGGGCGAATACCCAGATGGGTTAATGGAATATAGCGAGGGATAGCAAGGATCACAGAACTTCGTTCCGTTCCGATCATGCCACCAGTCTACCAGAAACAAAACGGGCGGCTCCCCGCAGTCCCGCATCAAGTGCGGGACGGGGAGCCGCCCGTTTGAGCGAATAGCTTCACCGCCGGAGATCCCTCATCCCGCTGTGCGGGATTCAGGATGATCCCTGCGGGATCACTTCAGCAGCGTCACACTAAGGGCATCGCTGAAGCGCTCGCCGGTTACGCGTACTACGTACATGCCGCTGGCAAGGCCGGCGCCGTCAATCGTGACGAGTTGTGCCTGGTTGGCCTCAACCGTGCCGTTGAACAGAACCGCAACGCGCTGACCGAGCGTGTTGAAGAGCTCGGCCGTAACGACCTGATCCTGCGCAACCGCGAGCGTGAACTGGCTCTGCGGGTTGAACGGGTTCGGGTAGGCGCTCGTGATCAAGTGGGTACCCGGAGTCTCGATCGTTACCTCGACGTTGCCGTGGTACTCGAACACGCCGTCGAAGTCGATTTGCTTGAGACGGAACGTGTGCGTACCGACACCGAGATCTTCAGCCGTGTAGCTGTAGGTCTGGGCTTCGGTGGTTGTGCCGTGGCCTTCAACCCATGCCATTGCATCCCAGCCTTCGCCGTTCTGCACCTGGACTTCGAAGCCTGCGTTGTTGGTCTCCGATGCCGTTGCCCAGTTCAGCGTCACGTTAGTGCCGTTGGTCTGCGCATTGAACGACACCAACTCAACGGGAATAATCAGCGTCTGGCTGGAGCCTGCCCCCATCTGAACAGTACCACCGGGTATGATAGAGCCCAGTGCGCCGACAAGCGTGCTGCTTCCTGACGGATCCACGGTGTCGATGATCCACAACTCCCCTGCGAAGGCGCCGAAGTTGAAGGCGTAGTTGTACAGCTGCAGATCGTCGTTGTCGAAGTCCAGGCCCTGGCCGAAGTTAGCGTCGTACGGCATGGGACCCACGACCGTCGCGGAGCCGTCAACCTTGCTTAGTGTCACAAGCTGGTCCAGCACCACACCGTATGCATAGAGCACGCCCGTAAGGGGCTCGCTTGCTATGCCGATGCCACAGGCGAGGTTCACCGCTTCGGTGCCGATGAAGGTGGCCGAGCCGCCGGGGATATCTACTTCGTAGAGATCGGTACCGCCGCCACATACAGGGACAGCCATGCAGTAGAACGTCGAGTCCACGTAATCCCAGGTACAGCCTGTCCACCCTCCGCCGTTAGAGGGGAGAATGGTACCGAGGCTTGTCTCGCCGCACGCGCTGTTCTTGTTGACCGCGAAGGCCTCGCCATCGTTGTGAAGGCCGTACCACGTAACGAGGTCGTCGCCCGCGAAATCTCCAGCATTCATGAAGCTCGGGTCTGAAGCCGCACCGCACGTGTTGAAAGTTTCCGGCGCGTTTTGAACAAAGTCCACGTACGAAGGGCCGCCGTTATAGTAGCCGAACGCGTTATCCAAGGGACCCGCGTTGGACTCTGGATACACCATGGGCTGGCCGCAGGCTATGTATTCCGCAGGAACAGCTTCAGCTGTCGTGGGAATATTGTCGCAATCAACCTCCTGAGCGAAGGCCGGCGCAACTAACAGCGAAACCGCCGCCAGTGCGAAAAAGAAACGATACTTCATTACACTCCTCTTGTTTGGTTGGGGAGGAAAAGGGGCTTGAAGGGCATACTTCGCGATTCAAGCGAAGTAGGACTGCAGAATACAAGGTAGAGGATTAAGAATCCACTCTGGGCCTCATTTTTTTTGCACCAACCTTGAGCGCTTTATCACTTAACACCGCTCATTCCCTGCACACTAGCCCCGATACTGCAAACCACTACCCTGCAAGCTGCCTCCAGGGCCTGTTAACACCTACAGCCCAGCACGCTCAAACAACTCGTCTACGCGGCGGATCTGGTAGGCCGGGTCGAAGGCGTCCGCGATTTGGTCTGGCGAAAGGTGAGCGGTAATAGAAGCATCGGCCTCCACAATCTCGCGAAACGACCGCTGTTCCTCCCACGCCTGCATGGCTCGCGGTTGGACCATGTCGTAGGCATCCTCTCGGTTGAGACCCTCCTCAATCAACATCAACAGCAACCGCTGGCTATACACGAGGCCGTACGTGCGCCCGAGGTTTTCCTGCATCCGCTCCGGGTAGACCGCCAGGTTCTCGATAATCCCCGCCATTCGGGCGAGGGCGTAGTCGAGCACGATGGTGGCGTCGGGGATGATGACGCGCTCGACGGAGGAGTGGCTGATGTCGCGCTCGTGCCAGAGGGCCACGTTTTCGTACGCCGAGACCATGTAACCGCGCAGCAGCCGGGCCATGCCGGTGAGGTTTTCGGAGCCGACCGGGTTGCGTTTGTGGGGCATGGAGGAGGAGCCCTTCTGACCCTTCCCGAAGGATTCCTCAACCTCCTGCACCTCCGAGCGCTGGAGATGGCGGATCTCCACGGCGATCTTCTCGATGGTGGCGCCAATAAGTGCCAGCGTGGCCAGGTAGTGTGCGTGGCGGTCGCGTTGGAGAACCTGCGTGGATATCGGCGCGGGTTTGAGGCCCAGCCGCTCGCACGTGAGGCGTTCTACCTCGGGCGGGATGTGGGCGAAGGTGCCGACGGCGCCGGAGAGCTTCCCAACCCGGATGCCTTCGGCGGCGGCTTCGAAGCGCTCGATGTTGCGCTGCACCTCGGCGTAGAACAGCGCCATTTTGAGGCCGAACGTGGTGGGCTCGGCGTGAACGCCGTGCGTACGCCCTACCATCAGCGTCGTTTTGTGTTCACGCGCCTTCGCGGCGAGAACATCTGAGAGGCGCTGGAGGTCGGCGCGGAGGATGTCGTTGGCCCGCAGGATGCGTAGCGAGAGCGCCGTATCCACCACATCCGATGAGGTGAGACCGTAGTGGACCCACTTGCGCTCCTCGCCCAGGGTTTCCGAAACCGCGCGCGTAAACGCCACCACGTCGTGGCGCGTGGCCTCCTCGATCTCGTGGATGCGGGCGATGTCGAACGAGGCGTTTGCGTACAGCGCCTCCACATCTTCAGCGGGAATGAGGCCCGTCGCTTCGCTCCATGCATGGCACGCGGCCAGCTCCACGTCCAGCCACGCCTGAAATTGCGCTTCTTCGGTCCAGATCGCGCCCATCTCGGGACGCGTGTAGCGGTCGATCACGGGTGTTTCGGCTAGGGTTGTGCGGGCAGTATCCACCCGAATCCTTCAACCTGCAACCTTCAACCTGTAATCTTCACCTTTAACCTATTCGACCAGCTTCACCTCGATGCTGCCCGGTCCGGCGTCGATCTCGATGTGGAAAGTGCGGGAGTTGCCGGCCGCATTCGGGCTCGCCCAACTGTGCCGCCCGACGCGTTCAAAAGAATCGGGGAACTCAACCTTGGTCATGAAGGACACGGGGGCCTCCACCACAACGGGCTGCCCCGCAGGCAGCAGGACCGTCAACGACGCGAGGCCCACATTGATTTCGGCTTCCGCGCCCGGCATGATGGCCTCGCCGGAGAAATCAAGGGTGAACTGGCCTGCGCCCCCATCGAACTCGAACGCCTCGAAGCGGGCGTTGCCGAGGCCGCGCGCCGTGAACTCAGACAGCCCGGCCTCGATGTCCAGGCGGTTCATCACGACCGGGTTGGGCTCATCGAACCGCAGCGAGATGGAGGCCATTCCGCATTCCACGCTGAGGCGCTCTATCGGGATGCCTGTGAAGTTGAGGTCGCCTTCCGCGGCGCCAAGCATGAGATCCAGGTCGAGTGGGACGGAATCGGAGAAGTAGAGCTGCCACCTGCTGCCGCGCGTGCCGCGCAGGCCTCGGAACGACACGTCTTCGCCGTCGAGCGAGAGCGAAATCTCGGCTTCATCGCCGTTCCGGCTGTGGTCGAAACGCGGGCGAAGCTGGGCGCCTATCACCACGCCCTCCGCCTGAAAAAGCGCACCTTGTTCGGCCGTAGAGGTGGTTATGTGGCCCAGCGCCAACTCTATATCGGCTTTAACCCGCCGCTCGCCCTCGTCCGCCACTTCGAAAAACGAGCGGATGGCCCGGCGGCTTTGTGTCACGTCGCCATCCGCTTGCACATGCTCCTCGTCGTGGTCGTGCGAGAACGCTGCGGTAAACAGGTAGGTGGCACACGCGATGGTCGCAATCGCGAGCACGACAAAAACGACGGCGCAGCCCGCCACAATGTGGAGGGCCCTGCGCTGGTGCTCGGGCGGTTTGATGTCGCGTGACTTCACGAGGGGGCGCTACGGAACTATTGGCAGCAGGTTTCGACGGACTTATCCAGTGCTCTGCATAGCAGCGGCAATTCCGTTGATGGACACGAACAACGCGTGTTTGATACGTGCCTGTACCTCCGGAGCATCCGATTCCCTACGATGTCTCCGCATGAGTTCGAGTTGGACCAGATTGAGCACGTCGGTGTACGGATTGCGCAACTCGATGGACTTCTGTATGACGGGGCTTGCCTCCAACAGTTCGGTTTGCCCGGACACGCTCAACAGTGCGGCTTCTGCTTTCACAAATTCACGTGCGACACGATCGTGGACATCTTCTCCGGACTGTCCGGCGTAGCGCTCAGCAATGAGGAAGCGCGCGCGCGCCATCTCCCGCAGTGCATTGCCGACCACCGCTTGCAGGAACGGCCATGTCTTGTAGATGTCTTGCAGTAGGTCGGCGTCGTCTCCGAGATCTTCAAACGCACTCCCCACGCCGTACCAGCCGGGTACAGTGTAGCGCGTCTGCGTCCACCCGAACACCCATGGAATAGCACGTAATCCATCAAAATCGACCTCTGAAGCAGCTTTTCGAGAGATAGGACGCGAGGCCATTGGGATGCCCGCGATGTGCTCGATGGGCGTGACGGCCAGGTACCAGGGCCAGAAATCGTCCGCCTCAATGAGTTGCCGATACGCCGTCATCGAGGAGTCGGCGAGGCGCTGCATGAGGTTATTTGCGGTTTCGTCCTCCATCCGTTCGTTTTCGGATTCAGCAAGCGCGCCGAGCTGGGCGTGTACGATCTGCTCAAGATGCCGTCGTGCAATCCCCTCGTGAGCGTAGCGGAAGGAGATCACTTCGCCCTGTTCCGTAAACCGAATACGGCCGTTCTGTGCCGCACCGGGCATCGCACGGATGGCCTGATTGGCGCGGCCACCGCCTCGGCCAACCGTCCCGCCGCGGCCGTGGAAGAACCGCAGGTCCACATTGAACCGATTGCACACGCTCGCAACAACTTTCTGTCCCTTGTGGAGCACCCAGTTGGCCATCCAGTATCCGCCATCCTTGTTGGAATCGGAATAGCCAAGCATGACTTCCTGCATTCCGCCGCGCGCTGCAAGATGCTTTGCGTAGACGGGGTGTTGGAAGAGCGCCGTCAGGAGGCTTTCGGCGGCTTCGAGGTCGTCGATGGTTTCGAGCAGTGGAGCTACATCGAGCAGCGACTCCACGCTGCCATCGGGGTGAGACCAGAAACGAACACGTCAGCGACGCCCCGGGTCCTATATCCTGAGGATTATCTATTGGATCGAAGCGAATCTGGTTAATAATTTCATAGTAATGATAATTATATTTGATTTCTGGTAAAACATCATTAAAACAAACTAAATTGTTGCCGTTGGCGTCTCTCACGATGTAATCGACGCCCTCGTTCTCCCATATTCCGATGGAGCCAATCCACCTAGTAGGAAGCTGAACCCCAGCTGTCGTTCCGGCTTGCTGTACCGTGCCAACGTTGGTAATTTGGATGTGTAGCCAATGCCAACTTTGCCGACCCACCCTGCCCGTGTACTCGCGCTGGTCCACGTACGCGCTGCCTTGTGAT
>JADFQN010000155.1 GCA_022561755.1 Bacteroidota bacterium | reverse complement strand
AGAACATGCCCTTTTACCCCGACCGCCACACCAAATGGCCGAAAGGGGAAAAGGACGATGCCATCGCCGAGGTGCTTGAGGCCGTCACTCTCGCGGGCAAAGGCCCGCAATACCCGGCGGAACTATCGGGAGGCCAGAAAAAGAGAGTCGGCCTTGCCCGCGCGCTCATCCTCAAACCCGAAATCATCCTCTACGACGAGCCCACAACCGGCCTCGATCCCGTCTCGGTGCGCGTCGTGAGCGACCTGATCCTCAAGCTGCGCGACGAGCGCAACATCTCCTCCATCGCCATCACGCACGACCTCCTGGCCGCCGCGATCATCACCGACCGGGCCAACTTCATCGCCGACGGCAAGATCGTTGCGACCGGCACGTTGGATGAGGTGCGCCATTCCGACCATCCCCACGTTCGGGAGTTCTTCCAAGGCTCGAAGGCCTATGCCGCAGCCTAGAAGGCTGTTGAGATGCGCCATCCGTCCTGCGACCGAGATCGTAACTCAACTGCCTCGTAGGGCATAGGAATTCTCAGGTACCAAGCTCCAAATCACAAAGAATGCTTCATGAGACCGCTTGGAATCTAATACTTGGAGTTTGGTATTTGGAATTTGGAAGGCCGCCTTGCCCTTTGCCCGTATTGGCGCTATCGTTTCCGTAATCGTGTAACCCCGCCCCCATGTCACGCCAAGCTCGCCTCGGTCTCGTCGTTCTGGCAGGCGTCGCCCTCTTTATCGCGCTGCTGTTCATCCTCGCAAACCGCACGTTCCTCCTGTCGGATACGTACTCAATCCGGGCGGAGTTCAACCGCGTTTCGGGCTTGCAAACGGGCGCCCGCGTCCTGTACAACGGCATTTCGGTAGGCCGCGTGGAAGCAATTCAACTGCCGGCCTCGCCGGGTCTGCCCATCTCAGTAGCGATGCAGATCAAAGACGACGCCAAGCACCTCATCCGGGAGGATTCGAGGGCGGTTATCCAGACGGACGGCCTCGTGGGCAACGTGATCGTCGCACTGACGGACGGCTCGCCCAGCCGGCCCGTTGTAGCCGAAAACGGGCGAATATCCGGTGTCGATCCGTTCGAGTTCGCCGCTGTAACAGATCGCCTTTTCACCTCCGTCTCGCGCTTCGATTCAGTGACCGTGACGCTGACCCAATTGATGCAAGACGTCCGTACCGGCGAAGGCTCACTCGGCCGATTCCTTTACGACGACCGCCTCTACAACGAAACCGTGCTCACCGCGCAAGAGCTTCGTAGCGCGTTGGGCAACTTGGGCGCCCGCGCCGACGCCCTCGTGGCCATTGCTCAGGATGGCTCGGCCGCCATCGAATCCATTCTCCGGAAAGTCGACTCCGGCGACGGCACGCTCGCCCGCATCCTGAACGAAGACAGCATGTATGTGGCGCTGCTGCAATCGGCCAATCAATTCTCGACCATCTCGGAGGATCTGGAGAGCATCACCGAACGGTTTGAGACGGCGGCAGGATACATGGCTGTCGGCGCGTTCCGCTTCTCCGAGAACATGGAGGCGTTGAAGCACAACTTCCTCTTCAAGGGGTATTTCGAGGATCGTGGGTACCTCGAGATGGCGCCCTTCGAGATTCGCGAGCAAGCCATCTCGGAGACCTACGAGGATCTCCAGCGATGGGAGCGGGATCTGTACCGCCGGGAACTGGAGATGGACCGACGCGAGGCGGGTTCCGGCGGGACCAGCGCCGCTACACAGGGCGAGAACGACCCCTCCGGATCGAACTAGGAGTCTGTCGGACCTAGGATGATTCTACTGCGGCGGCGGCAAATCGGCCCATTTTTCCGATCTTTTTCGTTACGTAGCACCACTATGCGCCTCAAAAGATCGATAAACTGCTCTCGATTTCCCGTCTGCCTCGTTACGAACCCCTAAGTCCGACAGACTCCTAGGCGCCTTGGAAACCAACCGCCCGCACCAGGTAGAGCCCTCGGCCGCACAAAACGGCGAGCCGCCGCAGCGTGCTCTGCACGACGTGGTTTTCCAAGGCCTGGTGGTGCTGGGCGGCCTCGCGGCGTTTGTCTTTCTGCTCCTTGTGGAAGGCGCGGCGCTGGGTCCACTCGTCGTTGCCGCAGCAGGCCTGATCCTGCTCTGGCCGCTCCGCGCGCACAAGGCAATCCGTGCGCTGCTTCTTGCGGGCGGGTTTGTGCTCGCCATCTGGGCGCTCAGGCGGCTCGGTGGCGTTCTGACTCCGTTCGCTATCGTTTTTCTGCTGGCTTACCTGCTCAATCCGCTGGTAACGGGGGCGCACGAGCGGTTCAGGGTGAAGCGCTGGATTACATCTCTGGTGCTCACACTGGCCTTTATTGGCGTGCTCGTTCTGTTTGTGCTGCTCATCGTTCCGAGCCTCGTAGGCCAGATCGAGAGCCTCGCCACGGCCATCATCGGGTTGGTTTCGGGATTGCCACAGTGGGTTGCGGAAGCCGAGATTCTTAATTCGCTGGAGGCCGCCGGGCTGATCGAACGGGAAGCCCTCACGCAGCAACTGGCTACGTTCCTCCCCAGCCAGATCAGCGCCATCGCGGCGGGTATCCCGAGCGCCGTGGCCTCACTGACGCGTTCGGTGGGCGCCCTTTTCGCCCTGCTGACCACCATTGCGCTCATACCAGTTCTCCTGTTTTACATCCTGAAGGACTACGTGGAGATCCGCGAGGCCATCGTAGGCGTCTTTCCGAGGTTCAAAGGCGGCCGCGCCTACCTCACGCACACCAGCAAAGTGGTGGGCAACTACCTGCGCGGACAGATCACCATCTCAACACTCGGCGCCATCATCGTCACCATCCCCCTGGTCCTATTTGGTGTGCCGTTCGCGCTCGTCATCGGCCTGCTGACGGGGCTGCTGAACATGATCCCCAACCTCGGCGCCATCCTCACCTACATCATCGGCGGGCTGCTGATGCTGGCCTTCGGCTCCGTCGGCGATTTCTTTGTAGTGATGATTGTTCTCGTCGGGCAGTCGGTCCTTGAGCAGAGCGTGCTGACACCGAACATCATGAGCCAGTCGGTTGGGCTGCACCCGGTGCTCATCATTTTCTCGCTGTTTGTATTCAGTGCGTTTTTCGGATTTCTCGGATTGCTGATTGCCGTGCCCGTCACGGCGCTCCTCGTTCAGGTGTACAAGGCGTACCGCGAGGACTTCGTGATCGACATCGAAGCCCAGCCCGACCTGATCGTAGCAGTGGAAGAATGACGTTCGCGGTTCAGGCGGAGTGTGCCGATACGAGAGCTCGCACGGGTGTGCTCAGCACGGATCACGGAGAAATCCGCACACCCATCTTCATACCCGTCGGCACGGTGGGGTCGGTGAAAGGCGTTTCGCCGCGGGCGCTTATTGGGGATGTCCGGGCGCAGATCATCCTCAGCAACACCTACCACTTGTACCTGCGGCCGGGGCGGGATGTCATCCGCGAAGCAGGCGGCCTGCATCCGTTTATGGCCTGGGATGGCCCGATTCTGACGGATTCGGGAGGATTTCAGGTGTTCTCGCTCACGGAACTGCGCGACATAACGGAAGAAGGTGTACGCTTCCAGAGCCACCTGGACGGCTCAGCCCACATGTTTACGCCGGAGTCCGTCGTCGACATCCAGCGCGACATCGGCTCGGATATCATGATGGTGCTGGATGAGTGCCCGCCTGCGGATGTCTCCGAGTCCTACGCCCGTGAATCGAACGAGCGGACTGTCCGCTGGGCGAAGCGCTGCAAAGTTCGCTGGGAAGAAACCGAGCCGCTCTACGGCCACGATCAGGCGCTCTTCCCGATTGTCCAGGGCGCCGTTTACCCGACCGTTCGTCGCGAGTCCGCACGCGCGCTGATGGAACTCGATGCGCCCGGCTACGCAATCGGCGGGCTCTCCGTCGGTGAAACGGCCGACGTGATGCACGACATCGTGGAGGTCTGCGACGAGGAGCTGCCCCGCGAGAAACCACGCTACCTGATGGGCGTCGGCACGCCGGCGAACCTCATCGAAAACGTAGCGCGCGGCATCGATATGTTCGACTGCGTGATGCCCACGCGCAACGCCCGGAACGGAATGCTCTTCACCACCGAAGGCATCGTCAACATCCGCAACGTGAAGTGGAAGACCTGCTTCGAACCCATCGACCCCGGCCTGGACCACTATGCAGCACAGACGTTCACCAAGGCCTACCTACGGCACCTCGTCATCGCCAACGAGCCGCTGTTCATGGAAATCGCCTCCATCCAGAACCTGGCCTTCTACCTCTGGCTGATGGGCGAGATGTGGATTGCCATCACGGAGGGCAGCTTCGCTGCGTGGAGGAATAAATGGGTGGAGCAGGTGAGCCGGAGGTTGTAAGTAGGTAGGACGCGCTCGCTGGTCCGAGTACGGAGGTGAGGCGTTAGGGCTGATCTAACCTTCCAACCTCCCAACCTGCCAACCTGAAACCTGAAACTTTCCAACCAGAGCCCGAAGAACGATCTCCATACACTACCCTTCTCGCTTTACACTTTTCCCTTTCCGAAGAGCCTTACCGCGGCTCCAGCACCGCCAGGTACGCCTCGTTGTCTCTGAGGAGATCGAGGGCCTTGGCGAGCTGGGGGTCGGTGTCCAGCGTAAGGCGGATCTGGTCGGACTGGCCGACGTACCGCGCGAGGATTTCGCGGCGGAGGCGTACACTCAAGCGAACTGCGTGGCGATCAAAATCGTCGTCTTTCTCGTCTGCGATCTCCTCACGAAGACCAGCCACCTCATCCAGCGCATCGTGGTAACCGGCATCGTTCAGATCCGCTACAAGCTCATCCAGCATCTGCTCCGCGCGCGTGCTGTACGTGAAGTTCTCGGCCTCCAAATAGTCTCTGAACTCATCCAATAAATCATCGTCTACGGCAAAGGCGCCGGGAAGCGTGCTATGCTCGGCCGCGTAGTGGTTGGCGAAGAAAAAGAAGCCGGCGGTGCGGATGAGCGCCTCCTCCAGGTCACTGATTTCGCCGAGCGACACCGTCACGTCTGGCTCGATGCCGTGGCCGTCGTACACCGTCCGCCCGCCCATCGTCTGGAAGGGATGCCGGAGGGAGTCCGGGACGCGCTCGGCGGTGCCGCCACGGCCGTCGCGGCCGTAGTTGACGGCCTGAATGAGCCGGCCGCTCGGCGTGTAGTACCTGGCGGTAGTCAGCTTGAGCGACGTGTTGTACGGCAGGGCACGCACCACCTGCACGAGGCCTTTCCCGAATGTTGTCTCGCCCACGATTATCGCCCGGTCGTGGTCCTGAAATGCTCCCGCGACGATTTCAGAGGCCGACGCGCTGCTGCCATCCACCAGCACAACGAGTGGAACTTCAGGGGCAACAGGCACTCCTCGTGTCGTAATGGTCCGCTCGGTCTCGGCGGCACGGCCGCGCGTTGACACGACCACCTTCCCTGAGGGAAGGAACATGCCGGTCACATCCACTGCGGCTTGCAAAAGACCGCCCGGGTTGCCGCGGAGGTCGAGGACAAAACCATCCAGCCTTTGCTCGTTTCTCAGACGTTCGATGGCCTGCCGCACCTCATCGCCCGCCTCCTGTGTGAAACGCTCCAGCCGCACGTAGCCGATGCCGTCCCTCTGGTCGCCGGCCCAGCCCGAATACGTGACGTTATTCAAATGAATATCAGAGCGCGTCAACACAAAAGAGAGTAGACCAGGCTCGCCCTCACGCTCAATTTCCAGCGAAACCATGGTTCCGGGCGCACCACGAAGCAGGTTGCGGGCCTCCAACGGCGACATCTCTTCAGCGCTCTGCCCTCCGATTTTTGCGATCACGTCGCCTGCACGAACGCCTTGTTCGTAGCCGCTGTATCCCTCGAACGGCACCACCACCACCAGGCGGCCTCCACGCTCGTCCACGCCGAGGCCCACACCACCGTAACGGCCCCGTGTGATGATGTCGATGTCCTCGTTGTCGGCTTCATCAATAAACACCGTGTACGGGTCGAGAGTGGCAAGCATGGCATCGATTCCGGTGCGCATGAGTTGCTCGGCTTCGAGCGGATCGACGTAGCCCGCGGCCAGCTCCTCGTAGAGACGGCCGAAGATGGTAAAGTTTTTACGGACGGCGAAGAAATCGTCGTCAGCGGGTTGGCACAGAACGGCAGGCGCAACAAACCCGGATCCTCCAACGAGGATCATGACGCCAACGAGGAGAAGAGAGCGTTTCATAGAAAAGCTTGACAGGCTGACATTTAAGCACATAACGATACAACCGCGCAGAGCATTGTTCCATGCCTCGCCTCAATAGCGTGTTGCGTGATTACGTGGCCGTGACCTCTTCATCACGCTTCCTGCCTCGCTCCACAAACGCTGCCAGCCCAATGGAAAGCTCGTACAGCAGGAATAAGGGCACGGCCATGATAAGCTGGCTCATGGGGTCGGGCGGGGTGAAGACAGCGGCCAGAATGAGGATGGCAATCATCGCGTACTTGCGCCCTTTTCTAAGCGCTCCCGGCGTTGCGATACCCACCTTCGCAAGGAAATACACGACCACGGGGAGCTCGAAAAGCGCGCCCGCGCCGAACGACCACGTGAGCACCATCGAGAAGTACCGCGAGATGTCGAACTCGTTGAGAATCTGTTCCGAGATTACAAATTGCGCAAAGAACTGGAGCGCCAGCGGCGTAAGGACAAGGTAGCCGAACGAAGTTCCCAGGACAAAAAAGAACGTGGCGAACGCGGACGCGAACCGGAGGCCCTTCTTCTCATCGGGGTACAGCCCCGGCTCAACGAACTTCCAGAACTGGTAGATGACAACGGGCGAACTGAGAATCAGCCCGGTTGCGAGTACGGTACCAAAGTAGGCGAAGAATTGCCCGGTAATGGTTCGAT
>JADFQN010000036.1 GCA_022561755.1 Bacteroidota bacterium | reverse complement strand
CGCAAGAAGCTCAGGCTCCTGATGATTCGCTGCGTTCTGATCGCGGTGTATACGACCTCGTCGTCATTGGCGGCGGTTCGGCCGCCTTTGCGGCAGCCCTCAAGACGAGCGAGCTCGGAGGCCGTGCTGCCATCGTCAACGCTGGTCCCGAGTCAGGTGGGCTTCCCACTGGCGGAACCTGCGTCAATGTGGGCTGCGTGCCGTCAAAGGCGACTATTCGTGCGGCCGAAGCCGTCCACCGGGCGAGGCGCACAGCGTTCGACGGTCTCAGTGTCTCTGGTGAGGTGACCGATTTTGGGGCTGTAATGCAACAAGTGCGATCACTGGTAAGTGATCTTCGTCAACACAAATATCTCGATGTCGTGGCGGACGACCCCAACGTAACCCTTATTGAGGGGCGTGCACGCCTTGCCTCCGATCAAATCGTCGAGGTTGATGGCGCACCCAGCATTCGTGCGAAGTACATCTTGATCGCCACAGGTGCGCAGACGTTTGCGCCCGACATTCGGGGCCTTAGCGAGGTCGGATATCTCACGAATGAGACACTGTACGAACTCAACGAGCGACCCGAACACCTCGTCGTGTTGGGCGGCGGCTTCGTCGGCATCGAGAATGCACAAGCCTTCGCTAGGCTAGGTACGCGTGTTACTGTCCTCCAGCGCTCGGAGCAAATCTTCCCCAATGAGTCCGCTACTCTCACAGAGGCTCTCACGGGTTACCTCCGGGAGGATGGAGTCAATGTCCGAACCAGTGTCGTAACGCGTGCCGTCAGTCGAGATAGCGAAGTGATCAATATCGAGATGGACGTAGATGGGCAATCAGAATCTCTTAGCTGTTCCCATCTTCTACTCGCGACCGGACGCCGCGGCAACACGGAGGACCTTGGCCTGGAACAGCTTGGGATTGAGACCGACAAGCGAGGCTTTATCAAGGCGGACAGCACGCTTCGCACGGCGGTGCCCACCATCTTTGGCGCTGGAGATGTGTTAGGTGACCGGATGTTCGTCTACACAGCAGCCTACGAGGGTGCACTCGCAGCCACGAATGCACTCGTTGAAGGCGCCACAAAGCGCGACTACACCGCACTCCCATGGGTTGTCTTCACGGACCCTCAGCTCGCTGGCGTCGGCTTCGACGAGCGACAAGCGATTGAGGCTGGGATCGACGCCGAGGCGACCATACTCCCTCTAGACCAGGTACCGCGCTCACTAGCCGCCCGAGACACCCGTGGCTCTGTAACGCTAATCAGGGATCGCGAAACTGACCATCTCGTCGGTGCACGCATCCTTGCACCAGAGGGTGCCGAGCTACTCATGGAGCTGGCCCTTGCCATTCGTTATAAGATCACTACCGAGGAGCTTTCGAGCCTATTTCATCCCTATCTCACTCTTTCAGAGGCCATAAAGATCGCCGCAATCACATTCCGGAAAGACGTTGGCAAGCTCTCATGCTGCGCTGCCTAGATCGGATATGCAAACTTTAGATCACGTTCAGAAACAAACCACAATAGTCGTCGACAGACGGCGGTTCGGACTCGTTTTGCTTGCCTTTGTTGCCGGCGGGGCTGTGCCTATTCAACTCATCACCCTCTCCTTCGGCTACGCCCAGTATCTCAAGAGTGCCGCCATGGGTCCGGCGGCGATCATGACCGCCCACGAGTTTGCCAAAGTGTACGTGCCGTTCATCTACCTCCCGGCGCTGCTCATTCTTGTCGGGATTGCATGGTACAGTCGCCGACACTACCCGGATGTTTTTCGCCGCATCGTCGTGGGCTTGGCATGCGGGGCGCTGGCAACCATCGCCCTCGATTTCTTCCGGCAAATGGGTGTTCTGCATGAATGGCTGCCCGCCGACAGCACTGTCATGTTCGGCAAGATGGTTACGGGCAGCAGCAACTTCACTACGTACCTCCCCGTGGGGGTTTTGGTGCATTTCCTCAACGGAGCAAACTTCGGCCTGTTCTTCGCATTCGTTTGGGGGCGACAGCGTAACTACAAGCGAGCCGTGCTTTGGGCCACTGTCTGGGCACTGATCCTCGAACTAGGGATGATGACCGGACCGCCAATGGGGCCGATGGTTGGGCTCTTCGGCGTCCGTCATGCGTGGCCGCAGCTCTTCCTCGTGACGCTGGTCGCGCACATTGCCTTCGGGATCGTGCTGGGGCTCTTAGTACAGCACTTCCTGACGGACCGAGAGCGAGGGCACATCTTCTCCTTTCTGCCCGGCGGAGGGCAGGATCTCGCCGCCTCTCCGAAGGAACCAGTAGTGGAGCAGATGCCAACGACGCCGACGGTCTCAATGCAAAAATCAGCTGAGTAAATGAAGAGAGCCTCTATTTCGGCCGCCTATTTCGTACTCCTGTTGGGGATCAGTCTTTCCACTCAGGTGCAGGCGCAGCGGCACATAAGCCCTCCAAACGGCGGGAACGGCGTTCCGGGGCCCTTCATCCACTCCTTCATCATTGAATGGGAAGCGGTGCCTGGAGCAATCGGATATGATTATGTCCTAAGCGACAATCCACTTTGCTTTGAGGGGTGCCCCGGTGATACACGCTCGGCATACGTGACAGGGACGACTGCAGATGAGTACAACCTGCAGGAAGGAGTCTGGTACTTCTGGATAACGCGTGTTTACTACAGCGAGACAGAAGTGACGGAGTGGTCGGGTATTTCATCTTTTCTGGCGGAGACACCAGATGTGTCCGAGCAACTCGTCCAGGTGGCACCCAATCCTGTTTCAGATCGGATTGTGATTCACGTAGACTGGGCGGCGAGTCCGACGGCTCGCTTTCTGACGATGACTATATACAGTACCCTTGGTCAGAGGCTCATCGGTCCCATGAGATTTGAGAAGGAGAACCCGCGTCTGGAAATCTTCGAAATTCCTGTTGGCGGATTACCCCAAGGCGTTTACGTGGCGCAGTTTCTCTTCGATGGGAACCAAAACAACCTAAATAACAAGTTCGCCCAGACCGTTGTAGTTCTCGGAGCGAGGTAACAGCATGCGACGCTTTGCAATTACATACGCGGTATGGCTCTTGGCCGTTGTGTCTTTGACGCTCAACCCAGTGCGCGTACATGCCCAATGTTGTTCACCGGGAAACCCCATTGGCGGAACTGGCAACATTGGGGCCCTGAACAGCGGCGAATCCAAGCTGATTGTGAACTACGGATATAGCTATTCGGGAAGCTACTATGCTGGTAGCTCGCCCATATCACCCTTTTTCGTCGAGACCGGATATTTCAATCACGCGCGCGTTGGGTTTTCCCATGGCATTAGTGATCGATGGACAATTGACGCTGAAGCGACCTACTTCATCAACAAGGTTCAGAACTATGTAGACGGTATTATTCCTTCAAGACGAAAGGGATATGGCCTCGGCGATGTTTCATTCGTTGCCAACTACAAACTATTCGGAAAAAGGTGGCGGTATTGGGAAGTCACGTCAGGCGTCGGCCTTAAAATTCCCGTCGGCACGCACGAGCAAAGAAATGAAGGGGCTCTCCTACCTCTTGATGTCCAGCCGACGACGGGCGCCGTTGATTTCATCCACACGCTCTTTCTTTACAAAGGCTATCCGGCGCACGGGCTGCGTTTCTTCTTGACTAACCGAGTTGTAGTAAGGAATGAGAATACAGAGGGATATCGATACGGCAACCTCTATGCGACATCTATATTTGGTTCCTATAATCTCGGGCTTCGCTGGGATGCGACCTTGCAGCTGCGTAGTGAAATTCGGGGAAGAGACGTTCGGCCCGAGGGAGAAATCCCGGTTACGGGCTCACAGAGATTTTTTGTGACTCCGCAGATCAGCTATTCTCTCAATCAGAGCCTCAGTCTTACTGCGCTAGTTGACCTTCCTGTTTATCAGTACTACAACCGCGAGCAACTGGCGAACACGTTTGCGGTGGGCATCGGCGTCATCAAAAAGTTTGCGCCCGCTCCGCCCGTGGGCATCCGGGGCATTTGAGTGACGCTGGGCATTTCGGTTCGACCTTGCTAACTGCGCGGCGTGATTCCAGAAGCGACGAGGAGATCGCTCAGGCTCTCCGGCAGGTGCTGAAGGGGGGGGGATTTATCTCAGCGACATGCTGAATGACGAGATGCTCTTTGGCGCCGCTGCCCCCATCACCTACAGGCCTTGCCCTCGGAGAGGCCCAACAATTCGCATAGCCCGGAGAAGGTTTTCCGGTGACTCTCCTTGCGTATCACTCCGCCTGCCTCCCATCTTGTAATCGCGCCGGGATCGGCTTGAAATCGATCAGCAAGCTCTCGGCTGGTTAGCCCGAGACGACGGCGAACGGCCTTAACTTTTTCGGCTGTCGTTTTGGGAGGGGGATACGGTTCGTAGCCAAGGAACGAAATCACACCAGGCCAAGAGTGTGGATGTGGTTCATGGTTACGAAGCTCCCACAATTCGACTGCTCCGGTGGATACGCCAATGATCTCCGCTACCTCCCGCTGCAACAGCCCTGAATCCATTCGCTTTTTGCGAATGTGGTCGCCCACGTTGACGGGCTGTTCTGGATAGTCCTCTGGTAGTGGTTTCTTGGCCCCAATGATGACATTCATAAAGGGGAACGAAACCAGCGCTCTTGCACTGTCAGCAAGCATGAACTAGGCAGTGTTGGGACAGTCGATGAGCTATACCGAGCGGTCAGGTTGGTGCCTAACCGTGACAGCGCTACACTTGCCTCGATATCGGCCAGATACAAGCCACCTGCGATAAGCTGACAATCAGCCGAAAAGACCCTCCAAGCCCGAGCACTGTGCCTGCGTCTGTCAGTCGGCGACGGTGCGATAGGATTCCTCGCTCCCCATCGCTTCTAGAATCGGACATTCGCTCGTTGGTCCGCGTCCGCTACAAGATGTCACTAGCAACTTCAACCGGTGCTTCATCCGCTCCAGATCACTAATCTTCTCTTCGATAGTGACAATTTTTGTCGCGGCACGTTGCTTCACTTCATCCCGGTCCGTTTCCGGGTCAACGCGGAGCGAGAGCAGCTCCTTGATCTCTTTCAGCGTGAAACCGAGTTCCTGCGCCCGCTTGATGAACCGAATGCGCTCAACGTAGTCCTCGGTGTATTGTCGGTAGCCGGATGCAGTGCGAGATGGCTTGGGAATTAGCCCACGCTGCTCGTAGTAGCGGACCGTTTCGACGTTCACATCGGTGCGCAGGGCTACTTTCCCGCGAGTCATAGTCTTCATCGCTCCTGGCGGTATATGGAGTCAGTTGGGTGGCAAGGTAGTGTCCGAAACACGTTCAATCCGTTGCTCATGCCTGCGTATTAATCCGCAAATGGTGACGCAAGCTCTCAGCGAACCGGCTCGAATTTCTGGATGCGGTCATTGCCGAAATCGACGACGTAGAGATTCCCGTCCGCATCGAAGGCCATGTCCGTCGGCCGCTCAAACTGCCCATTGCCTGAGCCCTGCGACAAGCGGGTATCCGGAGCGAGCAACCGTTTTGCCAGAGCCATGGAATCGCTCGAAAAAGTGCGGGCCCTTCGGCGCATGACTGAGTACCGGGAGAGGCCGCGGATGCTCGTCAAGGCAGAGCGCGAGGCTCTGCCGCACCACTCTGGTTTCGGAGCAGAGCGGCCAGTAGAAGAGGCGGAGCTCGCGGTCGTGGGGGCGTGAGGTGTCGCTCGGTTCGTTCCCTGCTACGGTCGCGTTACTTCTTCATGCCTGTCGTCGGATGGTCTAGCGCCGATGCATATTGCCGTAGTTCGGTTCCTGAAAGTTGGAGTTTGCAACCGGTGCGTCACGTAGCTAGGATATATCGAGGCGTGGTCGGCAGCTCCCAACGGTCCGGCCTCTGTCGATCTCGAAGGGTCCTATGTTTGCCGAGTTCCAGTACCGGCAAGAATCAAGCAAAATAAAGCTATGAACGCGCCTATCCAGCCGCAAAAGGACCGGCCGGCGATCCCTCGCACCGTCTGGGTGTTGGGGTGCGTGAGCCTTGCCATGGATGTCTCCTCCGAGATCGTGCACAGCCTCTTACCCCTTTTCCTGACGACAACGCTCGGTGCCAGCGTCGTCGTCGTCGGCCTCATCGACGGGATCGCGGAATCGGCGGCGTCGATTGCGAAGGTCGTCTCGGGTTACGTTTCCGACCGGATGCGGCGCCGCAAACCGCTCATCTTGCTCGGCTACGGATTGGCAGCCTTGACGAAACCGCTCTTCCCGTTGGCCGAGGGCATTGCGCTCGTGTTCGGCGCGCGCTTCGTTGACCGAATCGGCAAAGGCCTGCGTGGCGCGCCGCGAGACGCGCTCGTCGCCGACGTCACGCCTGAATCTATCCGGGGGCGAGCATTCGGCCTGCGGCAAGCGCTCGACACGACAGGCGCATTCCTCGGGCCACTGCTGGCGATTGGAGGCATGTTTCTGTTTGCTGGCGACATTCGTTCCGTGCTTTGGATCGCGGTAGTTCCCGCCGGACTGGCCGTGCTCTTCGTCATCGTCGGGGTGAAGGATCGAACGCATGACCAAGAGACCGTGCGAAGCCCAATCCGCGTCAACGAAGTCTCGCGATTGAGCAAGCCGTTCTGGACCATCGTGGTCATCGGGGTGGTGTTCACCTTGGCGCGATTCAGCGAAGCATTCCTCATTCTGAAGGCGACGTCCGATGGGTTGTCGATACTGCTCGCGCCGCTGGTGCTGATCGTCATGAGCGTCGTCTACGCGGCCGGCGCATACCCGGTCGGCGCGCTGGCCGATGCGTTCGGCACCAAGCGGCTGCTGCTGTTCGGCATTATAGCGCTCATCGCCGCGGACCTTTCGCTCGCGTTGTTCTCGAACCTCGCCGGCGCATTCGTCGGCATTGCTCTCTGGGGCGTGCACATGGCGCTGACACAAGGACTACTGACGAAACTCGTCGCCGATCATGCGCCGGAGGGCTTGCTCGGGTCGGCATTCGGCGTCTTCAATCTCTTTACCGGCATCGCGCTCTTGTGCGCGAGCGTCATCGCCGGAACTCTGTGGGATCAGCTTGGCCCGGAAGCCACATTCCTGGCCGGTGCGGGCTTCGCCACGGCTGCGGGCGCAATGACGCTACGCTCGGCCTGGCGCGAAAGCCTCGACCGCGAATCAGAGTAACGCAAAGACGAGGATTTAGCCAGAATACCTGTACCCCGACCTGTACCATACGCATTCTGAGTTAACGCTATATATATACTATTATACTACATAGCGTATCCTATCTTGTACCCCCGGTAGGGACTCGAACCACGACGCCCCGTTAAGTCAGGACTGTCTCTGCGTGCTCTCCCACAATGATTCCTCCTACCGCACAAGGGCGAGACGTCGTTCCGATTCCACTCGTTCATCGAGTTCGGAAATCAGTTTACGGTCAATTGCGAGATTGCCTCCAGTTCCGAGGTCGCGAATGTGTCCCAGCATTCTGCTTCGTTCACGCGTGTCTAGCGGCCACCCTTCAACCACTCTACGCAGCTCGGCAACCCCACCTCTCTGCTCGAGCGCCTCTCTCGCCAGCTGCGTATCAAGTTCCTTTGTTCGCCGGGTGGGCACTAGAACCTGCCGTGTGAGCTTCGGAATGCGATGATACCAACCTGCCCAAAGCTCGGTGAGCCAAACGAACGTGTCATAGTCGACGAGGTCAGCAAGGCTCAATGCCCGCCCGAGTTGCCTCGCTACTTTTTTCTTCAACTGGTCTTCGATCCTCAGAAGATTGCCCTCACAATTGCTCTCAATGGCTTTGTCGTATGCCGAAATAGTCCACAAGTCGGTTATCCATTCTTTGCCGCTCTCGTAATAGTGTGGGTGCGTGCGAGGCAAGTCTCCGAGAAGGCTGAGATACTGACTTACCGGCCGCGTCATCTGCATCGTTGCTCCAAGATCAAGTCGGCACACCTTTGTCCATATCGGATCAATTCCGAAGGCTCCAATTAGCTCGGAAACCGCATCGCGCACTTCTCCAAACCGCATCGTTCGGACGTTTGAGCCACAGTAATATTTTGGGAGACTGTTACCAATCACAACCTCACCATCGGGTTTGATTGTTACACGAAGATTCCTGTACCAGCCGGTTAGAGTTACGAGACCAGAATCTCTGTCGAACTCTTCCTTCTCTCGATCGAGCACAGGAATGTGGGTTGCCCACGGGGCGACTATGAGGAACGTGTCTATCACCTGTTCACAGAATTTGTAGATCCGTCACCATTGTTATCTAAAGGCCATGCATCCGTTAAGCATCAACCGCGCGGACGTACACGTCGCGACTCCAGAAGCGCCTCTATGTCCTCGAGGCGGTAGTACACCGTCGACCCGACCTTCGAGTACGGAAGCATGCCCCGCTTCCTGTAGCGGGCTAGAGTGGGGCGACTGAGACCAAGAAGCTGCATCGCCCGGACGTTCGTCACCCATCCAAATGTGGGCTTCGACTCATTCGCTTCCAGCTGCTTTTTCGAGAATCTCGAAACACCTTCCTCAACGGCCGCTGCCACTGCGCGGGTGAGAGCACTCTTCGTGCAAACGATAACGGGATCCTGAGCATGCATGGGGAGCTGCGTGTTGACTGCCCCAATGAACCAGATTCAGGCACCCCGAGCTAGATGATGGTCCTTACTTGCGGGGGTTAGAATTACTTACCCTTTTTTCGACCTGGGAAGCGTTTGTGGAACGCGTCCTTGAAGCTGGCGAAGCTGGTCAACGGCAGCGTAGTCAGACCCTTAGCCTCACGTGTGACTCGCTTCCATACATGGCGGAGCTTCATTCCACCGTCATAGTAAAGCTGTGCAGCATAGTCCAACAGCGACGGTGTGAACGATAGAATTTCGCCCAGCGTTTTTTCGCCTTCTGTTTTTTGTCTCAGGTCAGTGCCTTCAATGCCCGGTCCAAGAAGGAGATCGTTTTGTATCTCCTCGTATGCAAGTCGCTCGTCATCAATCACGATGATCTCGCTCTTCAGTTTGTCTACGCGCTTCAGCAACCACCGAAGCATAGAGCGCTGTGCCTTGGCAAAATTGGGAGGCGTCGAGTATCGATCACACAGAGCATCGAAGAAGTGAATCAGTCCGTCACCGCCGTCGCCAGGTGGGCCGTGTTTTACGAGGTACCAGAGGTGCGATGACTCCCGATACAAGTCCGGAGTTCTCATTTTCGGAACCCCTTTCGCTGTCTCGCACAGCCAAGCTCTGAGTATGCTCGCTCCTTCTTCAAGCTGCGGCCCAATTCGTGCTTCCCATGCGATTTGAATCTGCCCTATCGCTTCTAAGCGCACGCGCACGTCTTGCAATTGGATTTCTGGAGCGCCTGCCCACCGATCAGCATGAGCATCCACAACGGCCTTCTTCAAAGTATTGATCACCTTCCGGTGTCCACGAAAAGGCTTGTCGGCCGGAGTCTCAATCTGCAGAAGAGCATATGTTCTATTGTGAGGCTGAGTCCACCACTCGACGGGGGGGAAAAGTTCTGCAAGCGGATGGATGCCCTCAGCCTCCGGATCAAGCTTGTAATACTCCATGTCTACTCGCCCTCACCAGCGTCATCGTCAAACAGCTGGGCCATCTTCGCGTCTATAAGCTCGCTGTCGAAGCCAGCCAGATAGCGCTCCGTGACAGCGAGACCGCTATGAGCCAGTGCCTTGCTAATCGCGTAGACATCCCACCCCTTCTTTCGTGCCAGGTCAGCAAACGAGTGCCGCGCGATGTGGAACGAGAGTCGGCATGAAATGCCCGCCTGGTCGGCAATTTTCCTGAGGTACTTGTTGGCGAGCGCGTTCTGTGCGCTGAGTGCATTCCATGTTCTTTGTGGCGTTGAGAGGTCGTAACCCGTCAGCACCGGAAACAGAAATGCCTCACCTGGTTTTGCAAGCCCTCTCTCGTCAACGAAAAAGGCCCTCGCGATGGCCTCAGCCTTCGGCATGAGCCGGAAGCTGACGGGCTTTCCCGTCTTTCCCATCGTGTAGGTAAGTCGGAGGCACGGTCGTCCTTCTTCGTCGAGATCGTCCGCGATGTCGGCGCGGCGCAAACGGGCCAGATCCGCAAATCGAATCCCGGCTCCGTAGAGCGAAAAAAGAAAAGTGTCTCGTACACGTGCGATGAGTGGGGCGCTTGGTCCAATTCCTCCCAGATCGAGGCGCTCGATCTTCACTAGCTCGCTAGCACTAAGCTTGGGCCGCTCCGGTCGATTCGATTTTGCCGCAGCGTAGGTGTGAAAGGGATCCGACTCACTCGGAATCAGGCTCTCTCGAATTGCTCGTCTGAAGTAAGCACGAACCACACTCAAATTGGTTTGAATCGTACTCGCCTTGTTGCCTAACTCTTCAACCAGGTGCTTCTCGAACGAGCTAAGGAACTGGGGTGTAATCTTTTTGAAAGGCAATGGAGAGCCGGAGAACGCCTCCAGCTTGTTGAGTACGGTGCTTTCGCGCTTGTAACGTCCGAAGTTGCCCTTCCTTTGATCTTCGACCAGTGCACGACAGTATTTAATGAAGCACTGGGAGGGACTGGCCTTCTGAGTACGGATCGCCAGCTTCAGTGCTTCCGCCGTTACAGGCTCTCTCTCCGTCAGCATTCTTATCCGCTCATCCTCAGCTTCTGCCAGTCGCCTGGAAATCAGCCCGTTGATCCGATGCGCGTTTGGGTGCCCTTTGCGAACCTCATGCTTGCCTTGATTCCAAAAGCGTGGATGAACGTAGACGCCCAACGATGCGTATAGAGTTCTCTCCGCATCGGCAAATCGGAGGTATATCGGCGAATGCCCAGCCGCGTTACGCTCGTGCTTCCACAGTACTGGAGTTATCGTTGCCACGACAATGCTTCTAAAGGCTGGACTAAGGGTAAATGTACACTACATTGCACTCAGTCGCTATGCACTCGGTATCAAAAGCCTCCTGCTTGGTAGTCAGTACCGCTTTTGGCTGTCATGGCGGTTCATTCCATATGCAGCTAGTAATACCGTACGCGGTACACGAAGCCCCGCTCACCAGAAGGTGGGCGGGGCTCGTTGCTTTTGCGCACTCCCGGCAGCCGCAGGATGAGCGTCCGTTCTGTGACGATGGTCCTCGCACTAGCGTCGCAGCGAACGCTTCGCGTCCGCGGTTCGAATCCCGTACGCCATACCGTCTGGGACCGACCGCCAATTCGGGTGGTCGGTCCTTTCTATTTGCGGCCTTCCTGTCCTCGAACCAAACTCGACATGCTTACTGTGAACAGACCCTGGTCTGCTGTTGAATTACGTGCTCCCCGCAATCCCGCAATCCCGCAGCCAGTGCGGGGCGAATCTCGGTTGAGATCAAGGCGCCCCGCAGTACTGCGGGGCAACGAAGAGATCGGCCGCGAGTCTCGCCGTATGGCGGGAAGGCCGGATGGCGTATTTCAACAGACTCGTAGGGTCTTTGCCGGTGTGGCCGGGCCTACGGATAAGCTTCCACAACGGCGCAGGCCTGTTGGGTTTGTCCTAATTGGGGGTGGCGATCACATCACGCTCTCGTAACCGTTCCACAATCTCCTTAGTCAAATCCGGCGCGTTGCCCCAGGCCCGGTTGTTGGCGATCATGTTGATCGTCTTGTGCGAGTCAATAGCATCCTGTATTAGGGCCACGCTGTCCTGCACCATCGCCTGGCCTCCAGCTGAGTCGGCGATCTCCGGCACCGCCTTGTCGAATGGATGGGTGAGGGCATAGGCCTCGTTGTATTTCTTCGTGAGCGGTGTGAGCAGGCGGACCACGGTCTCGCCATTGGCGGCACTGGGTGCCTTGCCGGCCTGCTTCCACTGCGTGTGGAGCGGCTTCTGCCAGGTGGAGTGGCTGAGCACGTAACCCAGGCCCCGGCTTCGGAGCCAGTCGTGGTAGCCGTCGCCGTGGAGGTGGGGGGATCGGATCTCCAGATGGAACTGCGTATTCTGGATCACGTCGGCAAAGAAGGCGTCCAGCTCGGCAATGTTCTCGTCCGGTGAGGGAGCGTCGGCTTTCCGCGTGTACTCCTGCTGGAACAGGACGCCGGTCAGCCGCTCGTCAAGCAACTCCAGGGCGGGCTCCACAAACCGCTCGTTCATGCCCTGCACGTTCAGATAGTTGTCGTTGCCGACCCACTTGCCACGGTAGAACTTTCGGGCGGAGTAGAGCTGCGGGGCCTTGAGCAGAAAGCGCGCGTTCGCCGGCGCGTGTTTCGCGTACTGCAGCACGGTGAAAAAGCTGCCGGACGGCTCGCCGTCTTCCTTTATGAGGGGGTTGTAGAAGGTGAAGTCCAGCTCCACGATGCCGAAGTGCTCGAAGTATTCCTCGGTTGAGGCAACGGGTACGGTTTCCTCTCTGAACGTGTTCTTGCCAAATTTCTTCGTCCGCATCTTTACAGCATCGTCCCATTGCGAGGTGTAGATCTGCCCACGCCACGTGGCGTACCGGTCGGAGGCCGTCCCGAAACGGACATACTCGCTGATGTCTCGAAAGGCGTAGTCGGGGTGGGGCATGGGGAGTGGGGCCTTAGGAGGCTGTTGAAATACGTGCTCTGTCACTGAGATGCATTGTCGTCAATCGAGAACCTCTGATCTAAACAGGCCCCCAGGCAATCCGCTCGACCTCCCCCAACCCCTCCGCCTAGGAGGGGAGCTTGATGATCGGTATTTCAACAGGCTCCTAGCGAGACGTTACCACCGGATGTACACCCGCTGCCACTGACAGGACACGTGTCATAGTCGGTTGAGGTCGGAGGGATTAAAAAAAGGGACGAATGGAGTGCGACCAGGCCGGTTTGAAAGAAAAACTTCGGTACTACCGAGATTTTATCCTCCCGTTGCATCATCTTGTGCGTCGGACATCCTTCCCCAGGACCATGTTTGACGATGAACTGACGCTTGCTCAGCAGCGCGTGCTCGACTATATCGTCGGCTTCTCCGAACGCAACGGCGGGCGTTTCCCCCGTGGTTCGCAGATAGCCAACGAGTTTGGATTTTCCAGTTCCTCCTCGGCGTACGAACACCTGCTCGTACTCGAACGTAAGGGCTACGTGGCCGCGCCGAAGGAAGGCGGGTGGCGTCGGTATGCACTGACCGAGAAAGCAATGGGTCGAAGGCGCGGTCTCCCTCTTGCCGGGTCCATACCCGCCGGTCCCACGTGGTACGTAGAAGACGCCGAAGTCGAATGGATCCACCACGTAGCCGATCTGTTTCCCGACACCCAGCCCGGCGACTATCTCCTGAGCGTTGACGGAGACTCGATGACGGGAGCGGGTCTGCACTCGGGCATGCTCGCTCTCATGCGCCCGAACATCGTCCCCAGCCCCGGCGCCATCTGCGCCGTGTGGGTGGCCGGCGACGGTGGCACACTCAAGCGTGTGTATGCGGATGGTGAGTACGTACGTCTCGTGCCGGAAAACCCGCGATACGAGGAGCGCCGGGTTGGCGCCGAGGAGGTCTCGATTCAGGGCGTTCTGCTCTCGGCCATCTCTATCACCGAGTTCAACTAGGAGTCTGTCGGACTTAGGATGATTCTACTGCGGCGGCTGTAAATCGGCCCATTTCTCCGCTCTTTTTCGTTACGTAGCCCCACTATGCGCCTCAAAAGACCGAACAAATGATCTCGATTCCCCGCTCGCCTCGTTACGAACCCCTAAGTCCGACAAACTCCTGGGGCGAGGAGATGGACGGAGCGCTGACCAAAGGGATGATCTGTCTCTGCCTGCCGGAGTTTCCGGCCTGGGCGGTTGCACGCTCACTTAGTACGAAGTCTCCGGTTGCCGTCGTGCAGGGAGGCAAAGTTGTATCGGCCTCACACCATGCGCTGCAATCGGGCGTGAGGATCGGTATGGCGGCGGGCCGTGTAGCCGACGTGTCTGCACGGACCTCGGTGCATCTCCGCGATGCAACGTGTGAGCAGGCCATGTGGGACTACACGCTGGAGCGGCTGCACACGCTCACCCCGTTTCTTGAGACAGGCGAACGCGGGGTAGCGTATCTCCGCGATGGACACCGTGACGATCTGGAAGCGCTCGCGATTGATCTCAAAGCGTGTGTGGGCATCGCACCAACACGTAGGGTGGCACGGCTCGCCGCGGCGCGGGCTGCTCCCGGCTACGTGCTCTCGCTTCCAAAAAAGAGAGTGGCCGGCTTTTTCAAGCACACCTCGGTAGATGTGTTCGCTGTTCTTGGGCTCGACAACGATATACCCGAGCGGCTACAACTCTTTGGCTACCCGACGCTGGACCGTGCGGCAACGCTCTCCGAGCGCCATCTGAAAGCACAGTTTGGTGCTGCCGTTGGAAAGAAGCTTTCCGCCTACCTCAATCCGCCTCGCGAGCGCCCGATAGGGCTGTACCGCCCTTCAAAGGCGGCAGTAACCACTTACATCCTCGAATGGGATGAGGACATGCAGTATGAGAAGAAGTTCGACGCGGTAACGGCGCGCCTTGTCGAGGAAGCCCACGAGAAGCTCAAAGGCTGGTGCTGTCGGCGTCTGGTAGCACGACTCTACGACGGCAAGAGTGAGCAGGTCGTAAGTCGGATACTTCCGAAAGCCTCGGATAAGCTGCCGTATCTCCTTCGCCAGGTGCGGGCACTCATTCGTCCTGAGCTTGAAGGGATGGGCTCGCTGAGTTCGCTCAGCATAGAGTTGCGCTCGTTCTCTGTCGGTGATACACGGCAAGGTTCCCTGTGGAGGAGCCGACCTGCCCTCGAGGATGTGGCCCGGAAGGTGGAGCCTCGCTTTCCTGGCGCATGCATGCGAGCTGTCCACGTGCCGTACGCCCTTCTTCCCGAAGACGAGTACCGCCATGAACCCTTTGTGGTGCTGGATGAGGATGAGCGATGAAAGGAAGGCCATTGCCCGTAGAGGTACTCATGTCAAAGAAAGGCGTGCCGATGCGGTTGCGTTGGAAGGGGGAATGGGTGCACGTCGAACGCCGGATTAATGCCTGGGTGATTCAGGGGGTTTGGTGGAGCGATGAAGTGCGCCGCGAATACATGCGGGTCCTTACCACAATCGGCGCGGTTGAGATCTATCGGCAGGGGGATAGTTGGTGGTTATCGCGCGTACTGGATTGAGGAGCCATGCTTGTCCATTTGCACGCCCGAAGCTGGTACTCATTCCGCGCCGCCGGCTCTTCGCACGTTGATCTTGTGGCACAAGCCGCCGCATACGGGCAGAGTGCGATGGCCCTTACCGATGTCAACGGGGTCTACGGCGCCGTTCGGTTTCAGAAGACGTGCGAACACATCGGCATCAAGCCGGTCTTCGGCGCTGAAGTGACCATAGAGAACGCGTCGCTTGTACTCCTGGCGGCCACAAACGAGGGCTACGCCAACCTGTGCGCGCTGCTGACGGATGCCCACTTGCGCGATCGTGAGCAGCCATCTGCGCTGTTCGAGGAGTTGGACGCTCACTCGGACGATCTGTGGTGCCTCACGGGAACGGAAGGAAGCAGGCTTTGGAATTGCCTTGATGCCGGAGAAACGCGCGAAGCTCATCAGTGGGTCGGCGAGCTTCGCGACGTGTTCGGCGAGCGGCTGAGCATCGAAGTTGCGCACGCGCTCAACCCCGATTCGGATGCCCGGGTGCGGAAGCTCGTCCGCCTCTCGGAGGCCACGGATGTACCGCTTGTTGTCACGAATGATGTCCGGCACGCTCGCCGCGACGACTACACGGTATACGACCTCCTCACCTGCATTCGCAACGGGATTAGTGTTCACGAGCCTCACGCTGAACGGCCGCGCAATGGTGAGCGGGCGTTGATTAGTGAAGAAGCCCTGCTGCGCCGCCTACCGCTACCTCAGGCCATTACTCGTTCTGCACAGATTGCCGAAGCCTGCACTGTTGATCTGCTCCCCGGCGAAATCACGCCGCCAAAGGCCGAGATACCTGAGGGAACGACCGGAGATGCCTACTTGCGGAAGCTTTGCGAGAAGGGGCTCGTTGAGCGCTTCGGGAGTCCTGTGCCCGTAGAGGCCGGCCATCAGCTCGATCATGAACTGGCCGTCATCGCAGACCACGACCTCTCGGAGTTCTTCCTTGTTGTTCAAGAAGTGGTTGCCGAAAGTCGGCGGCGAAGAATCCGCTGTTCGGGGCGGGGGAGTGCAGCGAGCTCACTCGTGGCCTATCTGCTTCGGATCACCAATGTCGACCCGATTAAATACGGCCTCGTTTTCGAGCGCTTCCTGCATCGAGGTCGGAAAGGCACGCCCGACATCGATATGGATTTCGACTCCGAGCGGCGCGAGGAAATCATCGCGTGGATGGAACAGCGCTTCGGTATCGAGCAAACGGCCATGACGGCCACGGTGGTTCATTACGGCTTGCGCTCGGCGGTTCGTGATGTTGCCAAGGCGTTTGGTTGGAACATGGAGACCGTCAACACCCTCGGCAAAGCCGTTGCTCCGTCTCATCCCCGACGCATCTTTGAAGTCGCCGACACGATCCGATCGGTTCTGGGCTATTCGCCGTTTGTGGAAAAGCTGATCGAGACCGTAGCCAGGCTCGACGGCTGCCCCAGGCATTTAGGCCAGCATTCGGGCGGGATGGTGCTTTCGCGGCGGCCGCTCAACCAGTTCACGCCGATTCAAAAATCTGCCAACGGCGTGCTGGTCACCCAGTTCGCCAAGGACGACACCGAGCGCCTCGGCCTCGTGAAGCTCGACGTGCTCGCGCTCAGAATGCTTGCCGCCATCTCTGAATGTGTCGAACTGATCGAACGGCACGAGGGGTTTTATCTCGAAGTGGACGATCTGCCTCTGGATGATGAGAAGACGTTCGAGATGATTCGCGCTGGGCATACGATTGGCTGTTTCCAGATCGAGAGCCAGGGGCAACATCACCTGCTAGGCAAACATCAACCCGAGACCTTCGACGATCTGATTGCAGAGGTTGCTTTGTTCCGGCCTGGGCCGCTACAAGGCAACGTGGTCGATCCGTTTGTTCGCCGTCGGCGCGGCAAAGAGAAAGTCGTTTACGACCATCCCAGCCTGATACCTGTACTTGAACACACACTGGGCATCATCCTCTACCAGGATCAGGTGCTCGAAGTGGCCCACGTCTTTGCCGGGATGAGCCTGGATGAGGCGGATGAGTTTCGCTCGCTGATGTCGCACTTCCGCGATCCCGGCGAGATGGAGAATATGCGGGATCGGTTTGTCGAGAGTGCCGTTGCGATTGGGCGGCCACACGACGTGGCCAATGTGGTGTTCGAGAAAGTGAGCAAATTTGTGGGCTACGGGTTCTGCCACAGTCATTCCGTGGCCTTTGCCCAGATCGTCTACATCTCCTGCTACCTCAAGAGGCATTTTCCGGCGGCGTACATGGCGGCGTTCATGCAGCACCGGCCCGGTTTCTACAATCTCACGACCCTGCAGGAGGAAGCCCGCCGCTTTGACGTAGAGACGGTTCCACCCGACCTCGCAAAAAGCTGGTCGCGGTATGACATAGAGAAGGATGAAGAGGGAAAGTGGCAGATCCGTATGCCGCTCTCGGCCCTCAAGAACTGGACGGAGGCAAAAGCACGCACGTTCATCTTTGAGCGTCTCCGCGCTCCGCTTGAAAGCGTCGAAGATGTGTACCGGCGCTCGCCGGTTGGCGTGGCCGAACTACGAACTCTCGCCCAAAGTGGAGCGCTTTACTCGCTGGCCGGTAATGCTCGCCGGGCGCTGTGGGAGATCGGGGTGCTGGAGCAACGGCTCGGTGAGCCGGGGCAAGGCCGGACTCCAGAGTTGTTTGATTTGCCGACAGTCCACATTCGAGACCTTCCCGAACTGCCCGATCTCGAATTGGCCGAGCGCCTCTCGTGGGACTATCAGGCTCACAATGCGGCCCGCTCTCACCCGATGCGTCTGATCCGCCGACACCTCAACGAGCTTGAAATCCGGCCGATTGAAACATGCTGGCCGCTCGGTGAACTCGCTGACTCGGAAGGGAAAGCAGCGATTGTTACCGTGGGTGGTATTTGCATTCTCAGACAACGTCCCGGAACCGCGAACGGCGTTCTCTTTGTCACCTTAGAAGATGAAACCGGCTACCTCCAAACAGTCGTGTGGCCGTCCGTGCGAGATCGCCTTGAGCATATCCTCAAGCAGGACGCGATCATTGTCAAAGGAGAGGTGCAGGTCGCGGGCAATTGGCGGGGCCTCGTACTGATCGATGCGTGGCCGCTTCATGGTGTGTTCGGTGGATTCAGTGGCCACCTGCAAATGGGCGGCGGAACGGACAAACAGCGTGTCGGGTTGGCACTGCGCATAAAAACGCCCGCCTCTTCTTAGGAGGCTGTTGAAATACTACGCCGTAAGCGAGGCGCACGAATCTTGGCCGAGGTCAAGGCGCGAAATCGCAGGCGAATCGGTGATTCGTTGAGTATTTCGGAACGCAGAGATCGGGCAAGAGGCGCCGCCGCAGGTAGGTGGAGTTTTTCAACAGCCTCTTAGCGCATCGTCCAGCGACACGGTTAGCTCCGGTGCGGCTTTTCTCAGCCGTTTGTCCTCCGTCACGAGCTTTGTGCCCAGCGCTCGTGCCGCACCCAGAAAGCGAGCGTCGTAGGTCGTAACTCCAAACTCGTTGGCTATGGAGAGCGCGATGGAGTGGGGCGTCTGCACGAGATGAGGCATACGCTTCTCTGCTTCAGACAAATAGCGACCGGCGGATCCAGCATCTGTCATTCCAAGTCGTACTTGCGTAGCAAGGACGTTAGAGAACTCGATAAGGACGAATGAATCGCTTCGCCAGTCGGGATCTCTCCCAAATAGGGTCCGGGCGTCGTCTGTCTTGTCCCCGTCGATCAGGAGATGAGCGAGGATGTTCGTGTCAACGACGAGCATCTACGCGCGTCCTTCCTCAATGGCCGCTTCAATTTCTTCTGTTGTAATGGGCCCGCCTTTCAACTTCAAGGGCGGTGGTAACTGATACCCGGGCTCACGAAGCATGGAAGGGTTCGGTGGCCCCGCGTAGGTGTGTTGCTGTGGTTCCAGTGCTTCTTCCAGCATCCGAATGACCTGCTGGTTCAGGCTGCGGCGCTCAGTTTTTGCATGATCCCGGAGCCGTTCGAGAAGCCGGTCTGGGAGGCCTTTTAGTGTGAGGGATGCCATAATGGTGTTGTAATGGTTGCGTTTTGGTTCCAACTTGCATCCGCGATGTCGGTTCCGGCACATTTGAAAACCGACAACGCTCTTTCTTCTTTCGCGACGGTACGGAGAACCGCCCGTTCGTGCGTTGGTAGATTGGATGCCATGCATTCAAACAGCCCATCAGGAATCACACGCGTTGACGATGTCGTGAGCGATGTCGTAGACCAGGTCGTAGAAGAAGTACATCCTCTTCGCGTCATTCTTTTCGGGTCGCGTGCAACGGGCCGAGCCGGGGACCACAGCGATATAGACTTGCTTGTCGTAATGCCGGACGGGACGCCCCCGCGTGCGACGATGCGAAGGTTGTACAGTACAGTGAGGCGCACGAAAGTTGGCGCCGATATGCTCGTTACGACCCCCTCCATTCTGGAGCAGCACCGCGAGAACGTTGGACTCATCTACAGTGAGATTCTCGAAACTGGGGTTGATGTCTATGTCGCGTCGTGACTCTGGTAACGCCGGCGAGTGGCTGACGTATGCCCGGAGCGATCTCGCGCTCGCCGAACTCAGTCATCCTTCCGGCGTGTAGCTGGAGTCGCTTTGTTTTCATGCCCAACAGGCTGCCGAAAAGGCGATCAAAGCAGTCCTGATAGCGAATGGAATTCGACCCGCCCACACGCACGACATCGATGTACTGATAGCAGCGCTCGAGAATGTTATCGATGTGCCTGCTGGTGTACGTGCGGCAGGCGTACTGGCCCAGTACGCCGTTCTCAGCCGATACCCCGGCGATTTTGGGGAGGTAGATGAGGATGAGTGGCGCACCAGTGCAAAGCAAGCTCGCTTGGCAGTGGAATGGGCGGCTGGCGTAATCGACACCAGTCTTTGATGCTCGTTGATATGCGCATGTCCGAAAACTACTCGGGTTGGCTCCTTCTGGCGTAATCGACACCAGTCTTTGATATTCGTTGATATACCATATCGATAGACGCGGGGGCACTTCTTACGTCGTCGCTCGATACACCAACGCCCCGCCTCCTTGCGGAGACAGGGCGTTGGTTGTGGAGATGCCGGGAGTCGAACCCGGGACGAACCCGGTTGACATCCCGAACTGGTTTTATCTCGAATACATGGGAGAAGTGGGGCATGAATTCCGGCTACCGAGAGCGACCCAGCTAGTGCTCTGTTTCGCACGCTCCGACCGTGCACAGCGTTCGCAACGAATCACCGATTCGCCTGCGATTTCGCGCCTCATCTCGGCCAAAATTCGTGCGCCTCGCTTACGGCGTAGTATTTCAACAGCCTCTTGAGCATCTCTTGCAGCCGGCGCTCGACGCTCGGCCACTCGTCATCTATGATACTGAAGTAGACGGTGTCGCGGACGCGATCAGTCTCCGTTGTCATATGCTTGCGGAGGATGCCTTCCTCCTTCGCACCCAACCGCAGGATAGCGCGGCGGGAGTGCTCGTTAAGGGCATCGGTCTTGAACTCGACCCGAAGGCACCTCAGCGGACCAAATGCGTGGCCGAGCATGAGGAGCTTCGCTTCTGTGTTGATGGCCGTCCGCTGCCACGGCCTTGCCACCCACGTCCAGCCAATCTCCAGTCGACGGTTCTTCAGGTCGATGTTGCCATAGCGCGTGCTTCCAACGACGCGGCCACTCGCACGCTCAACCGTAGCAAACGAAAGCATCGTCCCACGCCCCTGCCCTTTCAGCGCGGCGCGAACGTACGCCTCCAGATCCTCCCGTGTAGAAACGGGGTTCGGAATCCATTCCCAAAGGCCAGGGTCGAGGCCCACGTCACACAGCGCGTCGAGGTGGTCAAGGCTCAGCGGCTCGAGGCGTACGTGTTGCCCTTCAAGAACAACGGGCTCGGCCGTGGGCAAATGCGTCGTCAAGCCAGGATCGATAAAGCCAAAACCGCTACTCCTTATCACCATCCTTCCTCTTATCACCATCCTTCCTCTTATCACCATCCTTCTTCTTATCACCATCCTTCTTCTTATCACCATCCTTCTTGGCCCCACCGGTCCCCGCAGTCAGCACGGTGTCGATGAGGCCGTACTCCTTTGCCTCGTCTGGACTCATAAAGCGGTCGCGGTCGCTGTCTTCCTCCACCTTCTCTACTGTCTGGCCCGAGTGGTGGGCGATGATCTCGATAATGCGCTGCTTGATGAAGAGGATCTCCTTGGCCTGAATCTCGATGTCGGAGGCCTGCCCCTGTGCGCCGGTTGAGGGCTGGTGGATCATGATGCGGCTGTTGGGAAGGGCCGCCCGCTTTCCGGCAGCGCCTCCCAGCAGGAATACAGAAGCCATCGAAGCCGCGAGCCCCACACAGATCGTTGCCACGTCGGGCTTGATAAACTGCATGGTGTCGTAGACGGCCATGCCGCTGTAGACGTGCCCGCCCGGCGAGTTGATGTAGAGGTTGATGTCCTTGTCGGGGTCTTCGCTGGCCAGAAACAGCATCTGCGCCACCACGAGGTTGGCCGTCGTGTCGTTGACGGGCGTGCCGAAGAGGACGATGCGGTCCTTGAGCAGGCGGCTGAAGATGTCGTACGACCGCTCGCCACGCGCCGTTTGCTCCACCACCATCGGGACGAGGGTGTCGATAGGGGCGCTGTCGAAGGTGCCGCTGTAAATGCCTTTCGGCATCGTGGTGATGCTCTTGGCGAACTTTACGAAGTCGCTAATCATGTGTGCGTTGAGAGAATGAGGTGATGGATGCGCGGACTGGCACCCGCAGTCTACGCACTCGGTTCCGCCGCAAACACAGCCCGGCGAAAATCTCTTGCCGAAATGCAAATCGCGGATTACGCGCCGTCCTTCTTGCGCTTGAAGAAGCCCTTCAGTTTCGCAGCCGGACTCATGGCCGCGCGGGCAGCGGCTTCGGCGGCGGCCTCCTCGGCGGCTTTTGCCTCCGCATCGACTATGGCCTTCTCCTCACGCTCCCGTTCGAGGTCTTCGCGAGTCTTCTCCACGATCTCGAAGCGTTCCTCCAGCAGCGCGAAGATGCGCTGGTTGAGCAGGTTGTCACTCATCTGTTCGATCAGGCCCTCCTGCTCCATGAAGTACTGCTTCACCATGTCCTGGCTCACATCGTCGCCGGCAATTTTCTCGAACTCGGCCTCGAGGTCTTCGTTGGTGATCTCGAGGCCTTCCTCGTCAACGAACCTCTGCTTGACGAGCAGCCAGCGTACTTGCCGCTCCGCCTGCTGGCGCTGTTCCGTGCGGTAGTGCTCCACGTCGAAGCCCACGGGCAGCTTGCCGTCCGAGCGCTGCGCGATCTCGTTGAGCATCACGTCAATCGTGGCGTCTACGAGCGTTTCGGGAACGGCGAAAGTGTGGGCCTCCACGAGCTGCTCCACCATCTTGCCCTCCAGCGCCTGCCGCGACCGCTGCTCCCACGAAGCCTCCTGCTGGTCGCGGATCTGCGCCTTGAGGTCGTCCAGCTCCTCAGACTCGCCATTGGTTTGCGCCTTGATGAACTCGGCGTCGACCTCCGGGAGGATACGGTGGCTGATCATCTTTACTTCGATCATGTAGCGATCAACCTGATCCCCCGCCTCTGCGGCGGCAGGCTTGTGATCGTGGCCTTCATGGTCGTGCTCCTCGTCCGAACCGTGCTGGTGGGGAAAGTCGACGCGCTTGGAATCGCCTACGGATGAACCAAGGAGCGCCTCCTTTAGCTCAGCGCGGAGGTTGGGATCGGCAAGGATGATCTCGGTGTCGCTTTGCTTCGGGCCGGTGGTTTCGCCTTCCTCGTCAACAGGCTGGATGTCGATGGTGACGACATCCTTTTCGCCGGCTGTGGCACCTTCCTCAGCAGGCTCCAGTGTAGCGCCCGCTTCACGGCGGCGCTCAATATCGGCGTCGATGTCTTCGTCGGCGAACTCGCGAACGAACTTCGTCACCTCCATCCCGGTCACGTCGACGAGTTCGAATTGCGGCCGCACGGCAAACTTCACTTCTGCTTTGAGGTCGCCGCCCTTGGTGAAGTCGTAATCGAGTTCGCTCAGGCGCGGCTGTCCGAGGACGTCGTACTGGTCGTTCTCAGAAATCGCATCGCGGAAGGCCTCGCCGATGATCTCCTCGGTCACTTGTACGGCCACCTGCGGCCCCACCATCTTGCGGACGTGAGCAATGGGCACCTTGCCCGGCCGGAAGCCCTTCAGGTTCATACCCTTCCGCTGCTGCTTGAGGACGGCCATCATTCGGGGCTCGACTTCATCGCTCGGTACGCGGATGTCGAGCTTGTAGTCAACGTCGTTGATGGGGGTGACCGTGGTTTCCATCGTGGGGGATCATTCGGGAAGTGGCGCACGTCCAGATAACAAACGCGGCACCGGACCTGCTCCGAAACCGCGCGAGCCGCAATCTACCGCGAGGGTTTGCCCGCCTTGCCCAAGTCCGAGCCTTTTCACGGGTTTCTCTTCGGTGATGCCACCGTCTCAAACCACTCACAAATGACCGACCTCCGTTATCCCATCGGCCAATTCGAGCACGAAGGAGAGATCGCCGGCGAAGATGTCACTCGCTGGATCGACCAGATCGACGCACTACCCCGTCAGGTGCGTGCAGCAGTGGAGGGGCTCTCTGAAGAGCAACTCGACACGCCCTATCGTCCAGACGGATGGACGGTGCGGCAGGTGGTCCATCACATCGGCGACATCCACCTAAGAGGCTGTTGAAATAAGTCATGCGGCCTACGACAGAGCACGAAATTCAACAGACTCGTAGGGAATTGTGAGTCTGAAGTACCAAGATCCAAACTCCAAA
>JADFQN010000154.1 GCA_022561755.1 Bacteroidota bacterium | reverse complement strand
CTCGTGGGCTCGAACACCAACCAGACCATCCGCCTGGGCGACGAGGTGCGTGTGCAGATTGCCTCGGCCAGTGTGGAGGCGCGGAGGATCGACTTGTTGTTTGTGGACTGAACTTGAGGCCTTACCCGCCTGATGACGGAGGTGCTGATCAGGAATCTGGAGAAACGGGCGGGGAAGAAGACTGAAGTGCTCGGAAACGCTTTGCTTCGCTGATGAAGAAATATGACCTGTACGAGCCCGTCCAATAATCACTCGTTCTTGTGGTAGTCTTGCCACTCCGGCTTAAGAGATTCAACGGTTGCCAAGCCTGCAAGCAAAGCCAACAAGACCAGTATATACGACGTGAACCGCGATTGGAAATACTCTGGGTCACCGCTTCGCCTAACCTCTGCAGCTCGATACTCTAGCTGTCTAGCATGTAACTCAGTGGCTTGTCTTTCTGGATAGAGCGAGCCCTCCGTCCGCTGAACTTGTCCCATTGCAGTCAGTCGCGCTCCCGCGCGCGAGTAAACTCGGTTGGGGTCTGCTAGCAGTGCCGAAAACAATAGGGTAACAAAGGTTACTCCAAGCAATACAGCGTATCCGCGCCTTCCTGTCTCCACGGTACATGAACCTCAAAAATAGAATCATGCTACCTAACCAAATGAAAAAGAACCACCTATAAATCGAACCGTCTCTCGTTCCCAATAAGAATTCTGCTTTAGCTGACCAAGGCAAAAGGAGAACAAAGACTACAAGCACAAACGTGGTTAGAAGGCCCAGTTGGTAGTTGGTCATGATTGAACTCCGATACCGACAAACGTTGAAAGTACTCTCCGTATTCGACACTATCAATCACGATTGACCGCCTGCAGAGGTGTGAAATGTGGCGATTCTTGATCAAATCGGCCGAGAGTACTCCCTTGCACCAAGACAGGGGAATGAAGTGTAGCTTCATCCTCATGCGCCTGGCGCTTCTTCTATTCGCCCTTCTCTCGTTGTCTGCAACCGCGCAGGTCATGGACGACTTCTCCGATGGCGACTTCACGGCCGACCCGCCGTGGTCGGGCGATACGGATCGGTTTACCATCGTGCCGTTCGGGGCGGACTTCGCCCTTCAGAGCGACGGTCTGGCGCAGCCGGACACGATTTCGATGTCCACGCCCTCCACGGGCGCGCGCGGCGAATGGCGGTTCCTCTTCCAGTGGAACTTCAACCTGTCCACGTCGAACGGCGTCCGCATCTATCTGGTGTCGAACAACGCCGACCTGAAGGGAACACTCCAGGGTTATTTCCTCCAACTTGGCACAAACAACGACGACGAGGTGCGCCTGTACATTCAAGACGGCGCCTCATCCGACCGAACGATCCTCGGGACCGGGACCGAAGGCCTCCTCGCCGGCGACAATGGGACTGTCAATCTCCGCGTCCTCCGCGACGACATTGGGCAATGGCTGATTCTCGTAGACGATGTGCCGGACATCACGGGCGTCACGGACGATTCGTTCGATACGAGCACGCATCTGGGCGTGTGGGTAAAGCATTCTACCACTGCGGGACAAGCCTACCTCTTCGATGATGTCTTTCAGGATCCTACCGTTGCCGATCTCACGCCGCCCGTGCTCATCCGAGCCGAAGCCATCGACGCATTAACGGTGGAGGTTGAGTTTGACGAGGAAGTCGTGCCCGAGGCGGCAGACTACGCCATCAACAACGGCATAGGCACGCCAACCTCTGCTACGCTCGTTCCCGGCACGCCGGAGAAAGTATCGCTCGGACTGGCCGCGCCGCTCCAGGACAACACGACGTACACGGTCAGCGTCTCGGATGTGGCTGACCTTGCGGGCAACGTACTCGTCTCCGATCACACCTCGTTTTTCTTCGGCACATTGAATGAACCCGATCCGGGCGATGTGGTGATCAACGAGATCATGTACGACCCGCCGGCGCCGCAACCCAGCGGAAACGAGTGGATCGAATTGTATAACCGAAGTACGGAGACCTTCGACCTGATCGGCTTCGCCATCCAGGACGCCATAAGCACACCGGTTCAGGTCACGACAACGAGCACCCCGCTCGACCCAGGTGGTTACGCAGTCCTCGTGGATGACGGCGTGGAGTTCGCGGCGGCCTTCCCCGGCGTGCCTTTCATTGAGGTGCCGGGCTTCCCAGGCCTCAACAACACCGGAGACCGCCCGGCCATCCTCTTCGACGGCGTCGAGATTGACGCCGTGCCCTACGAACCGGGCTGGGGAGGCTCGGATGCTTCACTGGAGCGCATCGACCCCGACGGGCCGAGCAACTTCGCCTCCAACTGGGCGACCACCACGGACCCGTTTTTCGGCACGCCGGGGGCTCAGAACAGCGTCTTTGCCCCGGATGTGACGCCGCCCGCAATCGCCAGCGTGTCGGCGTCGGATCCTAATCTGGTGGATGTTTTCTTTTCGGAGCCTGTCGATCCCAACACGGCAGGCAATCCGGCGAACTATTCGATCGACGGTGGAATCGGGCAGCCGGCCGTTGCGGACGTAGCGCCTGAGGGTGATCCGGAGCGCGTGCAGCTTTTCCTGGCCAACGCGCTGGCGCCCAACACGTCGTACACGCTCACGGTCACCGGCATTGAGGACATCGTAGGCAACGTGCTGGCAAGCGATCAGGCGACCTTCTTCTTCGGACAAGGCGAAGCGCCCGAGCCCCGCGACCTCGTCATCAACGAGTTCCTCTACGACGAGCCGACCACGAACAATCCGGCCGAGTACGTCGAACTATTCAACCGGTCGGCCAAGGTCTTCGACCTCGCCGACTTCACGCTGGGCGACTCCGGTGGCGAGAACGACATATCCACCGAGCCCGTTTTCGTGATGCCCGGCGAGTACGCGGTGCTCGTGGAGGACGCGACAGCATTCTCAACGGTTTTCCCTTCGGTTCCGTTTGTGGAGGTCTCCGGCTGGCGTTCCCTCAACAACAGCGGAGACGCCGTCGTGCTCCGCTCCGCCGGCACGGCCATCGACTCGCTGTTCTACGATGATTCCTGGGGGGGCGAGGATGCCTCGCTGGAGCGCAAAGACCCCGAAGGCCCGTCCGGCTTTGCCGTGAACTGGATGACGACGACGGACCCGAGCGGCGGCACGCCCGGCGAACTGAACTCCGTCTTCCTGCCCGATATAGAAGGGCCAATGCCGCTGGCCGTTGCCGTGTCGCTGGATGGTTTGACGCTTGCCGTGCCTTTTGATGAGCCGCTGGACGATGCCTCGGTCTCCGCCGGAGCGTTTTCGGTCACCGGCCCCGTCTCTCCAGCCGTTGGAAAGGCCGTCTACACGCTGGCGCCGGACCCGGTCGTCACACTCACACTGGCCTCTCCCCTGTCGCTGGGTGAGTACGTCCTCGGCGTCACGGGCGTGCAAGATTTCCTCGGAAACGAGGCGAAGGGCGTCGCCTTTCCTTTTTCGTTTGAACCGGACGAGACGCCGCCTAGCCTAACTACGGCCTTCGCGCTGGACGCATCTACGATGGAAGTGCGCTTCTCGGAGACCGTGACCGAGGCCTCGGCCGCCGATCCTTCCAACTACGTCATCGACGGCGGCATCGGCAGTCCGGAGCTGGTCGTCTTTCCGCTCGACGGCGACGACAGTCGCGCACAACTGGTCCTCACCACCCCGCTTGACGAGCGCGTCCTCTACACGTTGACCGTCAACGGCATCGCAGACCCCACCGGCAACATCCTCGTGGATGGAACGGCCGTGCTCTTCTTCGGCGAAGCCGACGCGCCCCTGCCGGGCGAACTGGTCATCAACGAGATCATGTTCGATCCTGTGAACGGCAGCGACGGCGAATACGTGGAACTCCTCAACCGCTCGGACAAGCTGTTCGACCTCCGCACACTTGTCTTCACCGACGACGGCGACCCGGACGCCACTACAGCGAGCGAAACGCCCGCTATCATCCCACCCGATAGCTACGTGGTGCTGGTTGCTGATCGCGATTCATTTCGCGTGACATTCACAGACCTGGATGCTCCCATTTTCGAAGCGCGGTCCTTCCCCGGCCTCAACAACGACGGCGACATGCTCTCGCTGTTTCACGACGGGGTGGCCATCGACTCTGTGGCGTACGAGCCCGACTGGCACCGTGTGGAGTTGGAGGACGCGTCCGGTATCTCCCTTGAACGCATCGACCCGGCCGCCCCGGCCACCGATCCCAGCAACTGGTCGTCTTCGCTCGACCCACGCGGCGGAACGCCGGGCATGATGAACACGGCCTTCGTGGTGGAAGGCGAGCCTCCCGGCAACCCCGGTCTCGAAATCGACTCGCCCTTCGATCCGGACGCTGGGCAGTCGGCGGCGATACGATATACGCTGGCCACCGACGCCGCTCTCGTCCGCGTCCGCATCTTCGACGGAGCCGGGCGCCTCGTGCGGCAACTGGAGGACGGCAACCTCAGCGGCCCGACCGGCACGCTGCTCTGGGACGGGCGCGGCGACGACGGCAGGCAGCTCCGCATCGGCATCTACATCGTGCTGCTGGAAGCCGTGAACGTGGAGGGCGCGTCGAACGAGGCCCACCGGGGCGTTGCCGTGTTGGCACGCAGGTTCTGAACTTTGGGGGAGCCTTTCAGATTCCGGATGGTTCTACTGTGGCGGCAGACCATCGGCCCATTCCCCGCTTGCCTCTCCACGAACCCTAAAACGACCAGATCCCTTGCGCGTTACGATTTCCCCGAACACTTGCCGCATCCGCGTTTCCGCGCGACCTTGAGCCCCACTGCTCATCCGTTCTCGCACCTCTACAACGGTACCATTCCGTCCCCCCTGCGAACTCTGTTCAAAGGTTGGCCGTACAGGGAACAGCCTTTGCCGGTAGTGAATTGTACTCCTTCCATTCCGTTTCGACTGCCCAAATGGCAGGTTGTCTCAAACGCAGCCTCAAACACAGCCTCAAACACAGCCTCGAATCATGAGCACGGCAGCCCCCCCTATTTCCCCAACCGCGAAGGCCTCTAAGTCGACGCGCCCGAGCCCCGTCAAACTGACTGACCGCGCGGCTTCTGAGGTCCGCCGGATTATCGCCAACAAGCAGATCCCGGAAGGCTACGGCCTCCGCGTGGGTGTGAAGGGCGGCGGGTGCTCCGGGATGAGCTACATCCTCGGCTTCGACAAGCAGCGCGAGCACGACCTCGAATTCGCCGAGCAGGGCATCACCATTTTCATGGACAAGCGCCACGGCCTCTACCTGATGGACACGTCGATCGACTACCACGACGGCCTCGACGCACGCGGCTTCGTTTTTGAGAACCCCAACGCCACAGAGACCTGTGGCTGCGGCTCCAGCTTCGCCGCATAACTCCGCCGCATTACAAACTCGCACCGTTCCCCCGTGACTCGCATGGAAGGCAATTTCTCTAATCGCGTACGCGATGTAATCTCCTTCAGCCGCGAGGAAGCGATACGGCTCGGGCACGATTACATAGGCACCGAGCACCTGCTGCTCGGCGTGATCCGCGAGGGAGAAGGCATCGCCGTCAAAATCCTGCGCAACCTCGGCGCAGACCTCGTAAAGCTGAGATCATCGGTAGAGGATACCGTGCGCAGCACCGGAGGCACACTCACGGTGGGCAACATCCCCCTGACCAAACAGGCGGAGAAAGTGCTCAAGATCACCTACCTCGAAGCCAAGTTGTACAAGAGCGAGGTCATCGGCACCGAGCACCTGCTGCTCTCCCTCCTTCGCGACGACGAAAACATCGCGGCGCAGATCTTGCAGCAAGCTTTTTCCGTCAGCTACGACGCCGTCCGTTCCGAGCTAGACTCGATCATCAGCGGGAAGGCCTCGGGCTCGCCGCGCTCCGGCCCGACCGAAGAAGACGAGCCCCCCTCCGGCCGCAGTTCCCGCCCCAGCGAACGCCAGAAAATGTCCGAGAAGAGCAAGACCCCCGTCCTCGACAACTTCGGCCGCGACCTTACCACCATGGCCGAGGAAGACAAGCTTGACCCCATCGTGGGCCGCGAGCGCGAAATCGAGCGGGTGGCTCAAGTGCTGAGCCGCCGCAAGAAAAACAACCCGGTGCTCATCGGCGAGCCGGGCGTGGGCAAGACGGCCATTGCGGAAGGCCTCGCCCTGCGCATCATACAGCGGAAGGTGAGTCGCGTGCTCCACGGCAAGCGAATCGTGACACTAGACCTGGCAGCCCTCGTTGCAGGAACCAAATACCGCGGCCAATTTGAGGAACGGATGAAGGCGGTGATGAACGAACTGGAGAAGAACCGGGACGTGATCCTCTTCATCGACGAGCTGCACACGCTCGTGGGAGCGGGCGGCGCCTCGGGCTCGCTGGACGCCTCCAATATGTTCAAACCGGCGCTTGCTCGGGGCGAGATCCAGTGCATCGGCGCGACTACGCTCGACGAGTACCGCCAGTACATCGAGAAGGATGGCGCGCTCGACCGCCGCTTCCAGAAAATCATGGTCGATCCGGCCACGCCGGAAGAAACCATCGAGATCCTCACGCAGATCAAGGATCGCTACGAGGACCACCACAACGTCCATTACGAAGAGGGCTCCCTCGAGCTGGCGGTCAAGCTCTCCGAGCGCTACATCACCGACCGGCACCTGCCCGATAAGGCCATTGATGTAATGGACGAAACCGGCGCGCGCGTTCACCTCGCTAATATCAAGGTGCCGCCGGAAATTGAGGAACTGGAGGAGGAGATTGAGGCCGTCCGCGAGGAGAAGAACCAGGTCGTCAAAACGCAAAACTTTGAGGAGGCTGCCCGCCTCCGCGACCGCGAGAAGAAGATCCAGGAGGAACTTGAAAACGCCAAGAACGAGTGGGAGCGGCAGTCCGAACACGAGACCTACCCCGTCACGGAGGAAGACATTGGCGAGGTGGTCTCGATGATGACGGGCATCCCCGTCGACAAGGTGGCGACCACCGAGGGCGAACGCCT
>JADFQN010000153.1 GCA_022561755.1 Bacteroidota bacterium | reverse complement strand
CGCTATCCGATGGTGGTCGTGGGTGCCGGAGCGAAGGCGATTCTGGATTTGCCCGATACGCGGGAAGCACTCGAAACACGCGGCGTGACAGTGGTCGGCTACGGCACGGATGAGATGCCCGCCTTCTACAGCCCAACAAGTGGTTTGCCGGTTGACGTTTGTTGCGATTCGGCTGATGAGGTCGCCGCTTTGGCGCAAGCACGGGATACTCTCGGAATGACACAGGCGTTGCTCGTCACCGTTCCGCCTCCGCTGGAAGCCGCCATTCCCGCCTCTGAAATCGACCCGGCCATCGAGGAAGCTGTCGCGGAGGCAGAATCGTCGCAACTTCGCTCCGCGGAGGTTACGCCGTTCCTGTTGAAGCGTCTTGCAGAGATCACGGAAGGCCGGAGCGTCGCGGCGAACCTGGCGCTGCTGGAGAACAATGCGCGGGTGGCGGCGCAGATTGCCGTGGCGATGGTTACAACCGCAGACCGCTGACCGCAGACGGAGGACTGAAAACGGAGGACGGAGGACCGAAGACGGAGGACCGAGGTAGGACGTGATCGCCGAGCACGCCGGTTGGCCTATCGAGAATCGAAGACCGAGGACCGTAATACGATAACCCTGACCCCTGACGACCGGCCCCTGACCCCTGACCACTAACAGCATCTAGCTCTCGGTCACAAACCGCCGTCCGCCGTCTGCTGTCCGCCATCCTCGGCCCCAACCTCCAAAATCAACCTGGGCCCTCGGTCCCACGTCACGTAATTATAGGCCCAGTTGAGCAGCACCGAAAGCCGGTTACGGAAACCGATCAGGGCGATGATGTGGATGAAAAGCCAGCCCAGCCACGCCAGCCAGCCCGTCAGCGAGAACCCGCTCGGACGCTCGAGGATGGCTGCGTGCCGCCCGATCGTCGCCATCATGCCGAGGTCGTTGTACGTAAAAGGCTCTGCATCGAGACCACTTCGCTGCCGGATGATGGTCTTCGCCGCGTGCTTGCCCTGTTGGATGGCCACCTGCGCCACCTGCGGATAGAGTTGCCCTTGCTCGTCCGTCGCGCCTGCCAGATCACCCGTAACGAACACCTCTGGATGACCCTGAAGCTGAAGGGAGTCGTTCACTACAATGCGGCCGCTACTTGTCTGCTCCACCTCCAGTTTGTCGGCGAGGGATGTGGCCCGGACGCCCGCAGCCCAGATCAGCGTCTTCGCCGGGATGTTCTCGCCGGACTTCAGACGGACGCCGTCCGATTCGACTCTAACTACGGCCTCTTCGAGCAAGAGCTCAACTCCTCGCTTCCGAAGCTGGTCCAGCGTGTACGTGCGGAGCCTGCCTTTATACGCGCTCATAAGATGATCTCCCATCTCCACAAGTACGATCCGCGCCCGGTCCACGTCGAGGCCGGGGAAGTCCTTCCGCAGCACCTTGCTGAACAACTCGTGGAGCGCCCCGGCCATCTCCACACCCGTCGCCCCACCGCCTACGATGACGAAGGTGAGAAGCCCCTCCTCCACCCGATCCGTGTACTCGTTGGCCTCCTCGAAGCAGCGCAGAATGTGGCTGCGAAGCCGAATGGCATCGGCGGTGCTCTTGAGAGGGAATCCGTACTGCTTGGCCCCTTCCACACCGAAGTAGGCCGTCGTTACGCCCGTCCCGAGAATCAGGTAGTCGTATGGAATCGGCGCGCCCTCGTCCACGAAAACCAGCCGTTCGTTGAAGTCGATGCCCTCGACCGTAGCAAGGCGAAAGTCGACGTTGCCCTGCCCGCGCAAGATGTGCCGGGCGGGCTGGACGATGTCGCCCGGCTGGAGGCCCGACGTCGCCACCTGGTACAGCAGCGGCTGGAAGGTGTGGAAGTTGTTCCGGTCGATCAGGAGGATGTCTACCGGCTCGCGACGCAGCTCCCTTACCGCCTTCAACCCGGCAAACCCGACACCGATAACGATCACACGTGGCCTCGGAGCCATGCCGTCGGCGGCCGGGGCAGCGTCTACGCCGTGGATGCGGAGGACTTCCTTCATGGCTTCTTGGGTTGTGGAAGCGCCTCCGCGTACGGATGATCATGGGGCTTGTTTTTCGCCTCACGAACGCTTCATGATGCGATGGTGAGGCCGGTGTGGTTTTAGGTCGGGACACAGGCGTTTTCGATTCATGAGCGTCAGCAAAAGCTGATCGCAAACCTACCCTATTCGTCATTCCCGCAAAACAAGCCTCAAAAACCACCACTTTGTCATCCCGCCGCAGGGTGGGATCCATTCCGGTCGATTTGCTGGATCACCCAATGTATTGCGATCGAGTGATCCGCTCACCTACCTTATTGCTTACCTGCGGAATAGGCTTCCGCCTTCGCGAGAGAGACAGGTATTGGTGCATTTGTTCGTTCACCAAAATGCGTAGGGGCGATTCATGAATCGCCCCTACAGGGCAAAATGAAGGCTACCTACTCAGATACAAATTCCGCATCTCGTACGGCTTGCTGAAGTGCTCGTCCGTGAGGTCGTCCACGAAGACGATGGCCTCGCCGGTGGATTTCATCTCGGGGCCGAGCTCCTTGTTGACCTCGGGGAACTTATCCCACGAAAATACAGGCTCCTTGACGGCGTAGCCTGAGAGACTCGATTCCAATTCACCTCGCTCGCGGAAACCGGCAAGCTTCTCCCCAAGCATCAGCTTCGAGCCGATGTTCGCCACGGGCACGCCGGTGGCCTTCGCCACAAACGGCACCGTACGGCTGGCACGCGGGTTCGCCTCAATCACGTACACAGTGTTCTCCTTCACGACGAGCTGCGTGTTCATTAGACCCTTGATCTCCAGATGCTTCGCGATGTCGGTGACGTAGGTGCGAACAGTGGCGATGACTTCGTCGGTGAGGTCGTAGGGCGGCAGCACGGCGGTCGAGTCGCCCGAGTGGACGCCTGCGGGCTCGATGTGCTGCATGATGCCCACAATGTGAACCTCGTCACCATCCGCAAGGCAGTCCACGTCGATCTCGACGGCGTTGTCGAGGAAGAGATCGAGCAGGATTTCGTTCTTCGGGAAGAGCTTGAGGATGTTGGCGATGTACTCGGCCACCTCCTCCTTGTTGATAGCGATGCGCATCCCCTGGCCTCCCAGCACGTAGCTGGGCCGTACCAGAATCGGGTAGCCGATGGACTCCGCGACCTCCACGGCCTCTTCCACGGTGCGCGCCATCCCGTAGGGCGGAAAGGGAATCTCTATCTCCTTCAACACGCGACTGAACTTGCCTCGGTCTTCGGCGAGGTCCATTTGCTCGAATGTCGTCCCGAAGATCGAGAGCCCGTAGTCCACGAACTGCCGCGCAAGTTTGAGCGCCGTCTGGCCGCCGAGTTGCAGAATGACACCGTCCGGCTGCTCCAGCTCAACGACATCGCGGACGCGCTCCCAGAAAACCGGCTCGAAGTACAGCTTGTCGGCGATGTCGAAGTCGGTGGAGACCGTCTCGGGGTTGCAGTTGATCATGAGAGTCTCGAAGCCCAGCTCCCGTGCCGCCAGCACGCCGTGAACGCACGAGTAATCGAACTCAATGCCTTGCCCGATGCGGTTCGGGCCCGAGCCGAGGATGAGCACTTTCTTTCGGCCGCTGCGCTCGGACTCGTTCTCGCCCTGATCGTACGTCGAGTAGAAGTAGGGCGTCTTCGCTTCGAACTCGCCCGCGCAGGTATCCACCACGCGGTACGTGGGGCGAAGATCGAAGCCCTCTCGTTTTGCTCGGACGTCGTCCTCGGAGACCTTCTCCCCCAGCAAGAAAGCAATCTGGATGTCCGAGAAGCCGTGCTGTTTGGCTTCCAGCAGAAGGTCGCGGTCGAGATCCTGGATCGGGGTGGATTCGAGCAGTTTCTCCGTACCCACGAGCAGTTGTATCTGGTGGAGAAACCAAGGGTCGACTTTGGTAATGTCGGCGATTTCCTCGACGGATGCGCCGTAGCGGAAGGCGTTGCGGATGTGTAGCAGGCGGTCCCAGTACGGCTTCGTGAGGCGCTCGCGGACGAGTGCGCGATCCGGCAACTCGCGGTCGGCGCCGAGGCCCGCGTGGCCCTGCTCGAGGCTCTGCCACGCCTTCTGGAGGCTTTCGGTGAACGTCCGCCCGATGCTCATCACCTCGCCGACGGCCTTCATCTGGGTCGTCAGTTCCTCGTCCACACCCTCGAACTTCTCGAAGTTGAAGCGCGGGATTTTGGTGACCACGTAGTCCAGCGCGGGCTCGAAGCACGCCGAGGTGGTGCCGGTGATCTCGTTGGGTAGTTCATCCAACGTGTAGCCGACAGCGAGCCGAGCAGCCACTTTGGCAATTGGGTAGCCCGTTGCCTTCGAAGCCAGCGCCGACGACCTGGAAACGCGCGGGTTGATCTCGATCACGATCATCCGGCCCGTCTGCGGATGCACGGCGAACTGGATGTTGCAGCCACCCGCGAACGTGCCAATCGAGCGCATCGCCTTGATGGCGGTGTCGCGCATGGCCTGGTACTGCTGGTCGGTCAGCGTCTGCTGCGGCGCCACCGTCACTGAGTCGCCGGTATGAACGCCCATCGGATCGATGTTTTCGATGGAGCAGATGATGACGACATTGTCGTTGGCGTCGCGCAGGAGTTCCAACTCAAACTCCTTCCAGCCGAACAGGCACTCCTCAATCAGCACCTCGTGTATGGGGCTCATCTCCAGACCGCGCGTCACCCGGGCATCAAACTCGGCGTGGTTCCACACGATACCGCCTCCCGCGCCGCCGAGCGTAAACGAGGGCCGGATGACGATGGGCTCGCCGCCCAACTCCTGCGTAATCTCCTTGGCTTCCAGCAGCGACTTCGCCACGCGGCTCCGCGCCTGGTCGATGCCGATGGACTCCATGAGGTCGCGGAAGGCCTGCCGGTCCTCGGTGATGTGGATCGCGTCGATATCCACGCCAATGACCTCGATGCCCTGCTCTTCCCAATAGCCCTCCTGGTGAAGCTTGTCGGCAAGGTTAAGAGCCGTCTGGCCGCCCATCGTGGGTAGCACGGCGTCGGGGTGCTCTTCCTCCACAATGATTTTGATAGACGCCGGCGTGAGCTCTCGGAGGTACACCTTGTCGGCCGTCATGGGGTCGGTCATGATCGTCGCCGGGTTCGAGTTTACGAGGACGACCACGTAGCCCTCAGCGCGAAGTGCACGCGCGGCCTGTGTGCCGGAATAATCGAATTCGCAGGCCTGCCCGATCACGATGGGGCCGCTGCCAATGAGGAGGATCTTGCGGATGTCGGTGCGCTTGGGCATCGAGAAAGGTTTGAAAGATGAAGACTTAAAGGGTGAAGATTCGGAAAACCCCGACTCCTCCATCAGGCGTTGCGGAAGCCTCCGACCGTTTTCTTCTCTTCTCGTTCGAGGACGACCAGTGCGGCGAAGTGCGTGCCCGGCAGAGCTTCAGAACCCGCCCCGCCCATCGCGGCCGTGCTCACGATGGACCAGTCGTCATTGAGGAGAGCGTTCAGCTCGTCGGTGGCGTTGCCCGAACCGGGCTCGTAGTGAACGACGATGGCTATGTATTCTCTGGGCATGGTTCAGGATGAGCCTTTCCGGCTGAGGATGTCGCGGAGGACCTGCACGTCCAGTTGATCTTTCGGGCGCAGCGAGTCTGCCTTCAGTTGAATAAGGCCCTCAGCGCTTAAAAATCTGACGACCTCTCCTTCCACTTCGTGAGGTACGGAAAGGGGTTCGAGATCCGCGTAGGTCCGCGCGCTCATTAGCGTAAAAATGTCGATCGGGAAGTCTTCGACGATCCGAACACATCCTTCCTCAAGAGGAAAGTCAGCCGGAGTCAGTTCTGCTGCCGCGCCTTCACCGAACGTGCAGAGGACGTCAATCAACGTGCTCAGATTCGATTCCGAGGCCTCGACGAGCAAATCCAGATCGTCTGTGATCCGTGCATAGCCCGCCCGTGCCACAGCGAGCCCGCCGACCACCATGAATTCAACCTCCCTCTTTGCGAGGACGGCCAACGCGTCTGCGAACGTCATGATCGTCGGAGGTGGAATTTGGGATGCCCAGCCGTTTAAGCTCGTTGCGGAGTCGCCAGACGGTTTCGAGCGGATCACGCTTGGGCGAGTGCCCGACGACTCGCCGGATGCGACCACGCGGGTCTTCTGAAGAATCTTGCATCAGGCGAATGTTGAAGCAACGGGTTGCCGGCTGTCCACAAGTTCCAGAAACTCATCGAACAGATAGTGGCTGTCGTGGGGTCCAGGGCAGGCCTCTGGGTGGTACTGGACGGAAAAGCCTGGGAAACGCCTGAACCGCAGCCCTTCCACCGTCCCATCGTTCAGATTCTTGTGGTTGATGGTCGCTGCTTCCGAGTTGATCGACGCACCGTCCACCGCGAACCCGTGGTTCTGGGTCGTGATCTCGACGTGGCCGGTTTCGAGGTTGAGCACCGGGTGATTGGCGCCTCGGTGGCCCACCTTCATCTTGTAGACTTCAAGTCCTTCTGTCAGCGACATCAGCTGGTGGCCAAGGCAAATCCCGAAGAGTGGCATGCCCGTCTTCGTGGCCTCTCGGACCATCTCTACCGACTCCTCCATCGCCCGGGGATCACCAGGGCCGTTCGAGAAGAAGAGGCCGTCCGGATTCCAGGCCAGAACGCCTGCGAGCGCCGTGCTTGCCGGAAAAACCCGCACCGTGCAGTCGCGGTTGGCGAACGAGCGGAGGATGTTGCGCTTCACGCCGAAGTCGTACACCGCGATGCGTGGGCCGTCGCCAAGGTGGTAGTCATACAATACCTCGGTCGTGACACGGCTCGCGAGTTCGAGGCCGGCCATGCTCGGCGCTACCTTGGCTTTGGCCACGAGGCTCTCATCGTCCAGATCTACCGACGAAACCACCGCGTTCATTACCCCCTTCGAGCGAATGTGGCGAACCAGCTTCCGAGTATCGACCCCCGTGATACCCACCAGTTCGTGCCGTTTCATGTAGGCATCCAGGGACTCCTCGGCTACCTCGTTCGAGTGGCGGTGCGTGAATGATCTGACGATGAGCCCGCTCACCATAGGGCGATCGGCCTCCGTTGCTTCCTCAAAACACCCGTAGTTGCCGATGTGCGGGTAGGTCATCATCATCAACTGGCCGACGTAGCTC
>JADFQN010000152.1 GCA_022561755.1 Bacteroidota bacterium | reverse complement strand
GGCGATGTTGAGCAGCTTTACGGCCTTGATGGGTTTCGTGCTGGGGATGTGCGGCCCCTTGCATAGATCCTCGAAGTTGCCTTGCCGGTAGAAGGTGATTGTGCCGTCTTCCAGTTCGTTGATCAGTTCCAGCTTGTACTCGTCGCCTTTTTCGGTAAAGTGGTCGAGGGCCTCCTGCTTGCTGACTGCGCGGCGCTGGTAGGCCGAATTCGCCCGCGCCAGCTCGATCATCTTCTTCTCGATGGGCTCGAGTTCGTCCGCCGTCAGCGTGTGGTCGCCGAGATCGACGTCGTAGTAAAAGCCGCCTTCAATCGGCGGACCGATCCCAAACTTGACGCCCGGATAGAGCGCTTCGAGAGCCTCGGCCAGGAGGTGCGCCGAGGAGTGCCAGAACGCCCTCTTCCCCTCTTTGTCGTCCCACGTCAGGATGCCCACCGCCGCGTCGCCCTCGATGGGCCGCGTGAGGTCGCGCACCTCGCCGTCTACCTTTACGGCCAGCGCAGCGCGGGCGAGTCCGGGCGAGATCGCTTGAGCGATGTCGAGGCCGGTCGCTCCGTCCGGGAACTGGCGGGATGACCCGTCGGGTAAGGTGATGTTCATGGAAGGTGTAGCACAGGCCGTTGGCAGCCTGTTTTTTTCCGAGACTTGGATGATACGCCTTCCGGTTTCCCAGCTTCTCGGTGGAATTGGTAAAGAAGCAGTCAGTTCAAGAACCCCTCCCTCCGAGGGAGGTGGCCGAACGAAGTGAGGTCGGAGGGTGTTGCCACGGCCAATCGGCATTGCTCCTCGCCAATCCAACACCCCCACACCGCCTGCGGCGGGGAGCCCCCTGAAGGGGGCGGTTTTTGCTTTATGTTTCGTATTCAGACCTGGAATGAGCCAACCCTGTGCTGCCATATAGAAAAGACCTCAAGACAATCGCTCGCACCCTCCGCAAGAACGCGACGTTCCCGGAGCGGTTGCTATGGTCTAGGCTCCGCCGCAAGCAACTGGGAATTCGGTTTCTTCGCCAGCGACCAGTTGGTGACTATGTGGTCGATTTCCTTTGCCCGGATGCAGCCTTGGTCATTGAAGTAGACGGGCGCAGCCACGAGGGACAGTTCGAACGAGATGTGATCAGACAGCAATTCATCGAATCGCAGGATTTGCACATCCTCCGGTTCACTAACGATGAAGTCCTAAAAGAGATCGATGCCGTCGAGACTCGCATTGCGGATTGGCTGGAAGGAAATTCCTCCCTTTGAAGAAGTAGCCGAACGAAGTGGGGTCGGACAGAGTTCACACGGCCCAAGACAACACCCCGGCAAATGGCGGGAGCCCTGCGGATTTGCCTAGGCCAATCTTCAGTTCACCTCAGTAAACCAACACCCCCACACCGCCTGCGGCGGGGAGCCCCCTGAAGGGGGCGGTTTTAATCAATTGATCGCCACGCCAATCCATGCCCACCCTCTCCCTCGAAATCGAAGGCATGACCTGCGCCTCGTGCGCGGCGCGGGTCGAGACGGCCTTGCAACACGTGCCGGGCGTGGTGGGCGCGGGCGTCAACCCGGCGACGGAGCGCGCGACCATTTCGTTCAACGCCAACGGAACGACTGCCGAGACGCTGGTGAAGGCGGTAGAGGACTCCGGGTACGGCGTTCGTAGCGACGAACTCACGCTGGGCGTCCGTGGAATGACGTGCGCTGGATGTGTAAGCCGCGTGGAAAAGGCCCTGCAGGGTGCTCCAGGCGTGATCTCCGCGTCGGTCAACCTGGCAACGGAGCGGGCCGCTGTGCGATTCACCGCAGGTTCGGTGACGGCTTCGCAGCTCAAGGCTGCAATCCGCGACGCAGGCTATGAGCCCCTCGATCTGGCGATCGACAAGCCCGACGCTGAGCACGACGCCCGCGACCACGAGCGCCTGGCCCTCCGCCTCCGCTTGCTGACAGCCGCGGCACTGGCAATCCCACTCCTCATCCTCGAGATGGGACCGATGCTCGTTCCTGCTCTCGGCGGGTGGCTCCACAACGTCCTTCCACCGAACGGCGTCCACCTCATTGGTTTCGTGCTGGCCTCGGCGGTGCAGTTCGGGCCGGGCCGGCGGTTCTACCGGGCCGGTTGGGCGGCTGTCCGGCACCGCAGTCCCGACATGAACACGCTGGTGGCCCTCGGCACGAGCGCAGCCTACGGCTACTCGGTCGTCGCTACGTTCTTGCCGTCCGTGCTGCCCGAGGGCACCGCACACGTCTACTACGAGGCTGCCGCGGCCATCATCACCCTGGTCCTTCTAGGCAAGTACCTGGAGGCGGTGGCGAAGGGGCGCACGAGCGAAGCCATCCGGCGGTTAACGCGCCTCCAGCCGAAAACGGCGCTGGTCGTACGGGATGGGCAGGATGTCAGCACCCCAATAGACGAGGTCGTGCCCGGCGACGTTATCCGCGTGCGCCCCGGCGAGCGCATTCCGGTGGATGGCGTCGTGGCCGAGGGCTCGTCGTTCGTAGACGAATCCATGATCACCGGCGAGCCCGTCCCGGTTGAAAAGGCGGAAGGCGCCGAAGTCGTCGGTGGGACGGTGAATGGAACGGGCAGCTTCACGTTCGAGGCGACGCGCGTTGGGGCCGAAACCGTTCTCGCACAGATCATCAAGCTGGTCGAGGAGGCGCAGGCATCGAAGCCGGCCATTCAGGCGCTGGCGGATCGTGTGGTGGCCGTCTTCGTACCGGTCGTGCTGGCGATTGCTACCGTCACGTTCATGGTCTGGCTGATCGTCGGACCTGAACCCGCTCTACCGCTGGCACTCGTCGCGGCTGTGTCCGTGCTGATCATAGCGTGCCCGTGCGCGATGGGACTGGCGACGCCCACGTCCATCATGGTCGGTAGTGGCAAAGCGGCTGAATTGGGGATCCTCTTCAGACGTGGCGAGGCGTTGCAAACCTTGCAGGAAGTAGATGTGATCGCACTCGACAAGACGGGCACACTCACAGAAGGACGGCCAAAACTCACGGATCTGAAAACGGCCGAAGGGTTTGATGAGAATGATGTGTTGATCGTCGTCGCCTCGGCCGAACGCTCCTCCGAGCACCCCATCGCCCGCGCGCTGGCAAAGGCTGCCGAAGAACGTGGACTCACGCTCCAGGAGGCATCTGATTTTGAGGCCGTGCCGGGCTACGGCGTGCAGGCCACGGTCGAGAGCCGACTCGTGCAAATCGGCGCGGCGCGGTTCATGGAGCGTCTTGAGATTGACACGTCAGCGTTTACGGATGAGGCTGAGCGGCTAGCGAATGACGGCAAGTCACCCCTCTACGCAGCGATTGACGGCAGGCTCGCCGCCGTACTCGCCGTGGCCGATCCCATCAGGCCCACTACCAGAACGGCCATTGACGCACTGCACAAGCAAGGGCTGCGCGTGGCGATGATCACGGGCGACGCGCGTGGCACGGCGGAAGCCGTCGCACGACGTGTGGGCATCGACACGGTCCACGCTGAGGTGCTGCCCGACGGCAAAGCAGAGGCCATCCGCTCCCTCCAAAGCGACGGCCAATCCGTGGCCTTTGTAGGCGACGGCATCAACGACGCCCCGGCCCTCGCGCAAGCCGATGTGGGCGTGGCCATCGGTACGGGCACGGACGTGGCCATCGAAACGGCGGACGTGGTGCTCATGGCGGGCGACCTGCACGGCGTCCCCAACGCCCTCGCCCTCTCGAAGGCCGTGATGCGCAACATCCGCCAGAACCTCTTCTGGGCCTTCGCCTACAACGCCGCCCTCATCCCGGTCGCTGCCGGCGTACTCTACCCGATCACCGGCCAACTCATCTCGCCCATCTGGGCGGCCGCCGCCATGGGCCTGTCCAGCGTGTTCGTGTTGACGAATGCGCTGCGGTTGAGGGGGTTTGAGCCGGCGTAGGCTTGTTGATCACACCAGAGCTCGAACGCTGTGTGGAAGAGCAGGTAGGTTGGCTTGGAAGCCTCGACGACGTCATGTACACAGCGTGAACATATTCGAGCGTCATGTTCATTATTGTGCTATTATTGAACATGAAGCGGGTTCATGTCCATCGCTTGAACACGAGCCCTCGTACCCAGATCCTCCCTCTTCCATCCTGTTAGGAGGCTGTTGAAATACGTCATCCTGCCTGCGACGGCACCTCTCGGCCGATCTCAGCGTTGCGAGATGCTCGCCGAATCACCGATTCGACTACGATCTCGCGCCTTGATCTCAACCGAGATGTGCTCGTCTCGGCGACAGAGCACGTAATTCAACAGCCTCATAGCTACATCCGGCGACTGCTCGGCCATGAGCTTCGATCCCGACCGGCCCTTCAACGATCTCCCGGATTTGCCGCCGGATCTCAGCTTTATCGAAACATCTGAGATGTTTCGGCAGATCGTGCTGGCCCACCGCAGCCTCGCTGAGTTAAAGGGCTACTGCCAGACCCTGCCAAATCCTGAGTTGCTCTTGAACGCCGTGATTCTCCAGGAAGGCAAGGACAGCTCGGAGATCGAAAACATCGTCACCACGCAGGACGAGTTGTTCCGTGCGGCAGCTGCGAATGATACCCGGAAGGCGATGGATGCCATCCCGGCCCCGACGAAAGAAGTTCTTCGTTACCGCGAAGCCGTTTACTCAGGCTGGGACGCACTCCGAACGACGGGCCTGCTGACCACCAATACCTTCGTTCAGATCGTACAACGTCTGAAACAGAACACCGCAGGAATCCGCACGAGCCAGGTCGTGATCGGCAACCCCGTGACCGAAGCGGTGATCTACACACCGCCGGAGGGGGAAGCGCTCCTGCGCGACAAACTCGGCGCGCTGGAGGTGTTCATGCACGCAGGCGACGATTCGGCAGCCAACATCGACCCGCTCATTCGCATGGCGCTGGCGCATTATCAGCTCGAGGCGATCCACCCGTTCTACGACGGCACCGGACGCACCGGCCGCATCCTCAACGTCCTCTATCTCATGCAACAGGGGCTCCTCGACAGCCCCGTGCTCTACCTCAGCGCCTACGTCCTCGGCCGAAAAACGGACTACTACCGGCTGCTTCGGGGCGTGACGGAGCGCGGCGAGTGGGCAGACTGGGTGAGCTACATGCTGGAAGCCGTGCAGGCAACATCACACGCTACACTCGGCCTCATTCGCGACGTCAACGCTCTGCTGGAGAAACTGGCAGAAACGGCAAAGAGCGGCATGAAGAACGGCTACTCCCGCGATCTCATCCGCCTCATCTTCCACCAGCCCTACTGCAAAATCCAGTTCGTGGTGGAGGAGGGGCTGGCGTCCCGCGTTACGGCGTCGCGCTACCTCGCCGACCTGGAACGGCTCGGCGTGCTCAGGAGCTTACAGGTCCACCGTGAGAAATACTTCATCAACTACCGGTTGCTGGATCTGCTGGCGTCGTTTCGCCCTCGATACGACGCTTTGAGTGTTGCCTCCATCAAACACGGTCACACGGACTGACTCCACATTCCCTCGCAGCAAAAAGCCGTGATGCGCAACATCCGCCAAAACCTCTTCTGGGCCTTCGCCTACAACGCCGCGCTTATCCCGGTGGCCGCAGGCGTCCTCTACCCCCTCACCGGGCAGCTCATCTCGCCCATCCTGGCCGCCGCCGCCATGGGCCTCTCCAGCGTGTTCGTGCTGACAAATGCGCTGCGGTTGAGGGGCTTTGAAGCAATCGTATATCGAAAACAAACATGAGACCTAATGGTTTGTTTCTCAATGAAATTCCATGTGCCTGAGATCGTCACTCGAACGGAATCCATAGCTATGCAGCTAAGGGTAATCCTCGCACGGAGACCATCCATTTCCGTGCACGCCGATACTAACGTGATGTCGTATATTTGCTGTATACGGACTTCACTCTCGCCAATTGTGTGGCGCTACGCAGCTTCGCGCTCAATCCAACGCGGTGGATGTCAATCGAGGTGGCAACTCTGCGGCACGAGGCGGTTCCAGGCCTTGGAGGATACAGGCATGAATGACACAGCTACCGTCAATGTTACGGCCAAGCACTCAATGCTCGTCGTGACGCTCGTAGCCACCCTCACACTCGTTTCTCTCAGTTGCGGTGGTGGCGATACCGCCTCGCGGACTACACCTGATAGTTCCAATGTGATAGAAATGAGTATCATCGGCCTCGCGTTTGATGGGCCTGACACAGTCTCCTCTGGCTGGACGACGATCAGGCTCAAGAACACGTCTGGGATGACGCATTTTGCCATACTGGAGCGACTCCCCGAAGGCATAGGAATAGAAGAGCAGCAACGGGAGATTGCGCCAGTCTTCCAGGCGGGGATGAACCTACTCAACGAAGGCAAGGCGGATGAGGCGACGGAGATGTTCGGTACGCTCCCCGAATGGTTTTACGACGTTGTATTCACGGGTGGGGTCGGTTTCATATCACCGTGGCAAACCGCTGAGATGACCGTATTGCTGGAGCCGGGCAGGTACCTTCTCGAATGCTACGTCAAGACGGTGGGCGTATTTCACTCCTTCAACCCCATCCCCGACTTGTATGGGATGGTGCACGAGATCACGGTGACGGAGGAAGCATCCGGCGCCCCGGAGCCTGAAGCCGACATCGAGTTGACGATCTCAAGTGAGCGCGGGATTGAGGTGGAAGGAGACATTGGACTTGGGAGGCACACCGTAGCTGTCCATTTCGAAGACCAAGTGGTCTACGATCACTTCTTGGGCCACGATGTCCACCTCGCCCGACTAACTGAGAACACGGACCTCGATGCGTTGGAGGCCTGGATGGACTGGACCCAACCGAGAGGCCTCGAGACTCCTGCGCCGGCCGAATTCCTCGGCGGGCTGCACGAAATGCCTGCGGGCCAGACGGGCTACTTCGTGATTGATCTTGAGCCTGGCAGCTACGCCTGGATCGCAGAAGTACCTGATCCCGCTGGGAAGGTGATGCTCAAGACCTTTAGCACTTCCGTCCGCGGAGGGCGATAGGCAACTTCAGCCGACGCCGAGGCCATCCGCGCGCTCGTTGACGATATCGACTCAGCCCGTGCGAAAGGACGCTCCGCTCGAGAGCGCGTCGTGGCCGAGTTCAGCTGGAAGCGGCATTGCGAAGAGCTCGAGCGAATCTTATTGGGCCTATTGGGGTCGCCCGCGAAGAAAAACGGATCATGAATATTCTC
>JADFQN010000151.1 GCA_022561755.1 Bacteroidota bacterium | reverse complement strand
GATCCGCCCTGACGAATCACCGGCGAAATCAACGCCGATGGTTGTGGACGTGGCGCCCGAATACATCATCCTAACCCCGTCAGGCGACAGCAAAATATCTAGTCCTCCCGCGCCGGACACAGCACGTTGAAGTTCAGCAAGGTGAACGAGCATTGCAGCATCACCCATCGACGCCACGTAGTCGGGATCGAGGTGCTCCACCGTGAACGCGCGGCGCGTCTCATCGTCGGATGCCTGAAGAACGGCTTCTACGGCCTGAACGGCGCTCATTTCGGCCGAGTCGCCACCTCCCTGCGCAAAGGATGGCGAGGCAATCAGGAAAGCCGTTGAGAGGATCGCGAATGACGCGGCGAAGAAGGATTTTGGTGAACGCGTAGCGTGTGGGGCCATCAGGAGTGCGAGTGGGTGAAAGATGGCTACTGAACGTTACCGAAAGTGCCCTATTGCGCAATTGGACCGATGATCATGGGTAATGTGGTGCGTTGCAGTTCGCGGGATTGCTTCGTCGCTGCGCTCCTCGCAACGACTCCGCGTGCTGTACTTTTTAGGTATTCGTCCACTCTCCTGCAATGACCGTCATCAATCGCCTTCCCTCCTTTACCCTACTCCTGATTGCATTCACGATCCGCCCAGCAGTCGCACAGGATGACTATTCCGTCGAAGCCATAATTACCTCCGCTCTCCGAGCCTCTGCCGACGCGTGGAACAACGCGGCCCTCAACGGCCACGTAGCGATGTATGCGGATTCGGCAGCGTTCATGACCGGGAACGGCCCGGCCATTGGGCGCGAGCGCACGGCAACGCTCCTCGAACAAGCGTATTTCCAGAACGGCGCCCCTCTACAGCAGCTAAGTTTCGATCATCTGACCGTGCGAATGCTTGGCGAGAACCACGCGATGGCAACCGGTCATTTTATCCTAAGAGGCTGTTGAATTACTTCATCCTGCCTTCCCGCCATGTGGCAGGACTCTCGGCCGATCTCTTCGTTGCGGGATGCTCGCCGAATCACCGATTCGACTACGATCTCGCGCCTTGATCTCAACCGAGATGCGCTCGTCTCGGCGACAGAGCACGTAATTCAACAGCCTCCTAAGTGGCGGCGGCCTGAACGATAATACGGGCTGGTTCACCACTATCTGGGAGCGCACCGAACACGGCTGGGCGATCATCCACGATCACTCCAGCTGACCGTCGCCTCGCTCGACGGTCTTCAGCGGCATCCGCAACAACCCTTTTATCGTTCCGTCCTCCGGCGCGTCGAACTCATCCAGGCCGAAATCTATTTTGCTCAGGTCGGTACGAAGGCGGAAACTGTGAAAGAGGCGGTCCCAGATCGAAAGGAAGGCGCTGTAGTTGGAGTCGGTTTCGTTCCGGAGGCGCGAATGGTGGACCTTGTGCATAGCCGGCGTGACGATGAACCAATTCAGCACCCGATCAATTTTCGCGGGCAGTACAATGTTGGCGTGATGGAACTGCACCACGGCAAACATCATGGTCTCGTACAGGATCAATTCCCAGGCGTAGGCTCCGACCAGGGCGATCAGCGGAATCCGCAAGGCCGACGAGAAGACGATTTCCCCGAAATGGAAGCGGCCGGCGGTGGAGACATCCATCTTTGCATCGGCGTGATGGACGCGGTGGAACCGCCAGAGAAACGGAATCCGATGGTTGAGGCGATGCCACGCATATGTCCATCCGTCGAGTAGTAGAATGGAGCCAAAAGCGTGCAACCAGAAGGGCTCACCCGAAGACGCTGCAAGGAGGTTCATCATTCCAAAACCGTGCGCGATAGCCCACTCCGCTGCCATCACCCATAGCCCGGCAAATACAAAGGCCACGATCAATCCGTTTACTCCGGCCAGCACCAGATTCCTGACGAGATGGGTCGACCATGCTTTTCGAGAACCCCGAAACAGATCGAAAAAGGGGTGCGAGTGCTCTATCAAAAGCAAAACAGCCAGACCGACAATGGCTGCGCCGCCCTGAATGCCCTGGAGCCAGTTTATCAGAGTGGTCATCGTTCGGTTGGAAGATCAGCGAACACGATACAACAACGCCCCGAGCGCGGCAGGCATTCGGGGCGCGAGGCTGGAGCCAACGACCGGACTCGAACCGGTGACCTGTTCATTACGAGTGAACTGCTCTACCAACTGAGCTACGTTGGCGGTAGGCGCTGGAGCAGAAACCTACGCTGGCCGGGCCGGAAGCGCCAAGCCAACGGAAGGGGAAAACACGTGAAACGGGACCTACTCGGCAGGCTCTACTGGAGCGTCGTCCGTCGAGGTCACGTCGGCATCCGGCGACGTGATGTACCCTTCGTCGCAGTTACACGCAGGAAGGCTGACAGCCAGGATGAATCCAATAACGAGGAGTGCTTTTACGATTCGCATGACAGTTTCTCTTGGGTGAGGAGTTCTCAGATTAAAGATCAGCAAGCTCAAAATCAAGAAGCACTACAGGATGGAGGCAGCAAATGAGTCCGCCGCCGTCACCGACTGCACGAACCCCGTCATCAGCTTGATCATGCGCTCCACATCATCCAGATCCACGGTTTCGATGGTCGAGTGCATGTAGCGCATCGGGATGGACGTGAGGGCGCTGGGAATGCCGGTTCGTGACCGGAAGATGACGTCGGTATCGGTGCCCAAAAAAAGGCTGCTGGACTCGTGCTGGAGAGGGATGTTTTTCTTCTTCGCCACATCCATCAGCCGTTCCACCATCTTCGGATGGTTCACCGTCCCGTGGGTGATGGACGGCCCGCCACCAAGCTTTACCTCGCCGAACTTGGCTTTCTCAATGCCGGGAGAGTCCGTTGCGTGGGTGACGTCGAGGACGAGGGCGAGGTCGGGTTCGAGGCGGTAGGCGACCATGCGCGCGCCGTTTCCGCCGATCTCCTCCTGCACGGCATTTACAGCATGCACGGTTGATGCCGGGCGCTTGCCCTTCGCCAGCTTCTTCACCACCTGCGCGATGACGAATCCGCCGAGCCGGTTATCCAGAGCGCGGCCCATGAGGCGTTTCTTCGTCAGCTCCTCGACCGACTCCGTGTACACGGCCGGGTGGCCCACGCGCAGGCCGCGTTCGGCGACTTCGTCCTTGTTCTCCGCGCCAATATCGATGAACAGCTCTTCCAGCTTCGGCGCCTTCTCGTCGCCGTTGCGCGGGCGCAGGTGGATGGCCGTGTTGCCTACTACCCCTTTCACCGGCCCCTTGTCGCCGAGCAGAACCACACGCTTGCCGCGTGCGATGGCATGATCGGAGCCGCCGATGCGGTCCACACGGAGAAATCCCTCGTCTGTGATGTACTTCACCATGAACCCGATCTCGTCGGCGTGGGCCTCGAGCATGATGGTCGGCGCCTCGGGATCCGAGCCTTCCAGCGTTGCCCATGCATTGCCGTAAGCATCTGCCTCCACGGAATCGGCGTGGTCCTTCACGTACCCGGCCCACACGCGCTGGCCCTGTGTTTCAAAGCCCGTTGGGCTGGGGGTGTTGAGCAGTTCGAAGAGAAAGGCGCGGTCGGCTTTGGTCATGTGGGCTTTTGGCTTTGGGTCAGTGAAGTTAGTCGAGATTGAATCCGGATATCGCCCGTATGGTCGAGGCTAGGCATCGCAAGTCCTCCTTTGAGGGGCGGCGCACAGTGCCGCGGCGAGGCAAGCGCGAGGATACTCGTGGCTGATCCCGACATCGTCGGGAAAGGTCGGAGGATGTTGCCGCTGCACGCCGTGCGCTTCAAGCCAATCCGACATCCCCCGTCTCGGGCTTCGCCCGATCCACCCCCTTGCAAGGGGGACTTTCCATTTGCTGAATCGGATCGGACTTCTCCATCACACGTAGGAAAGCCATCACGAATCCCTACACGATGCTCCGCCACGTACTTCTCGCCCTCCTCCTCTTCCCCATCGTTGCTTATGCACAGGTTGAGCAGCCCCGTCCGCTGGTGGTGATGAACCTCGCAGCCCACCCCGACGACGAAGACGGCAACACGCTCGCCTACTACCGCCATCACGAGAACGCGGTGGCGTACTCGGTGATCTTCACACGCGGTGAGGGCGGACAAAACGAGGCGGGGCCGGAGCTTTACGAGCGCCTCGGCGCCATCCGCACGGCGGAAACGGAAGCCGCGGCGCGCATCCTGGGCACGCAAGTTTTCTTCCTCAACTTCTACGACTTCGGCTACTCCAAGAGCGCAGACGAGACCTTCGCTGAGTGGAGCCGCGACCGGCGCGGTTTCTGGGATACCGACGACCCCATCGTGAGCGCCAAGGCCGGGCGCGAGCGAGTGACGGCTCGGCTGGTATACCTCATCCGGAAGCTCAAGCCGGATGTCCTTTTCACCAACCACGACACCCTCACGGTCGGCCCAAACACCCAGCACGGGCATCATCAGGCCGTGGGCAACTCCGCTTACGACGCGTTCGCTCTCGCTGCCGATCCGTCGTTCCACCCCGAGCAGCTGGAGGAGGACGGCGTCGATCTCTGGCAGCCGCAGCGGCTGTTTCTGAGGCAATGGCGAAACCCGAACAATCCGGACGTGTCAGTGCCCGTAGGCGACCCATGCCCCTCTCGAGTCCTTCAGGCCGCGTACGACTGTACCGACCTAGCAGTACGAGCGGCCGGGCAGCATTTCTCGCAGGGCTTCGACAAGTTCGCCGCGCGCTTTCGTGCAGACTCGACGCACTTCAGGCTGCTTCGGGAGGCTGCCGATGCACCGCCGGTACCCCAGGGCGCAGAGGATTTAGCGATGGGATTGCCTCCGAATCCCCACGCGGCCACGGCCTTGCAATTCGAACAGTCAGGTGGCTACTCCCTGATTAATCGACCCGACGGAGGCCATAGCATCAGGCTTGAACCAAGCCTCGCGACACCGGGCGAAACTATAGTCCTCGTTCCAGAAGTAGTGCGAGGACAATGGAGATCTTCGTTGTCGGTACGCCTTCGTGGCAGTATTGATACGACGGTAACAGTCGAATCTGATAGCCGTGTAGACTTGCGCGTAAGCCCGAATGCTCACACCACGTTTCCCGCACATCGATATCAATACGACCGCTATGCTATTCATTCGACTACTTCATTCCAGATTGAGAATGGTGCGAGACGGGAGCTTCTTCTCGAAGTCGCCCCCCCGGTCGTAATTGATCTTCCGCCAGCGCCCATTCGCCTTTCGCCTGGCGACAACGTCATTCAGGTTGATGTCCGGACGTTCGATCCGGCAGCCGATTCGGTACAAGTTGGTCTCGCTGTGATACCTGATGGGGGAATGACGGAAGTCACGTTCCGAGAATACCAGCTACTAACGCCGGAAGAAACACAAGCTGTCTTCCGGTTCTCGCTACCGGCTGACGTAGCGCCTGGCCGCTATCGCGTTGCAGTGCAGGCCATGGCTGGCCCAACCAGCGCCCCGGCTGAGCCGTACGTCGTGACCCGACCCGCAGCCGTGCTTCCTGCCGCCCATGTGGCGGAAGGTCTCCGAGTAGGCTTCGTTCGGTCTTACGGCCAAGTCACGGAAAATGCGCTCCGCGCGATGGGCGCGAACGTCACCGTGCTCGATTCAACCGCGCTCGCGACGAGTGATTTCGATGATCTCGACACCATTGTGCTCGACATCCGGGCGTACCTCGTGCGTGCCGACCTGCGCGAGCACAGCGACCGGCTTTTGAATTGGGTTCGGCGCGGCGGCCACCTTGTGGTAGGCTACCATAAGACGTTCGAGTGGAACCCAGGAAGATCCGGCGGCTTCTTCGATATGGATGTGGTGGAAGTGCCGGACGAAGGGTGGGCGCCCTATCCGCTGACGCTGGGACGCAGCCGCGTTACCCGCGAAGATGCCCCGGTTGACGTCCTTCAAGACGATCACGTCCTTTTCCAGTCACCGCACACTATCACTCCGGACGACTGGGACGACTGGGTGCAGGAGCGCGGCCTCTACTTCCCCAGAGAGTACGACGAGCGTTATGCCGAACTGCTGGCCATGAACGATCCGGGCGAGGGCGCCCTCCGCGGTGGCCTTCTACTGGCCGATGTCGGCGGGGGCACGTACCTCTACTCATCGCTCGTGTGGTACCGGCAGTTGGAGGCGCTCAATCCCGGCGCGTGGCGCATGTTCGCCAACCTCGTGAGCCTTCCGCTGACGGATGGGCGGTGACACAATGTTTTTTGTAGGGGCGACCCGTCGGGTCGTCCCTACAACACGGTATCCACCACACATTGACGGTTTGGCGTAGGTGCTGAGGGTGATCTTCCGGCGCGATGCCTTCACCTGCCCCCTCTTCCACGAAACTCGCCTACGCCGCCCTCGCCACAGCCGGTGCGTTGTGGGGGACGTCATTCCTCTTAGGGAAGATTGCGCTGGAGGAGATGGGACCTGCCTACCTCGTCCTGTATCGATTTGTGCTGGCGTCCATCGTGCTGGTTCCGTTTGTCCCGCGTGCCCGCCCGCAGATCTCCCGGCGCGACGCAGGGCTACTCGTCCTCGGCGCGCTCCTGATGGGGCCGATCATGTTCCTCCTTCAATTCGAGGGCCTCGACCGCACCACGGCCTCCAGCGCTGCGCTTCTCGTGGGAACGGCCCCGCCGATGATGGCGATCGGAGGCTTCCTGGTTGACAACGAACGCCCAGGACGCTGGATCTGGATTGCAATTGGCCTCTCTGCGATCGGTGTTGGGCTGCTCGTTGGGGGTCCGGGCGAAGGCCGCACGCTCCTCGGCGACGGCCTCGTGTTCATCTCGATGATCGCCGCCGTAGTGTGGACACTTCTCGTCCGCCGCATTGCTCGGCGCGTGGGCGTCGTACCAGCCACGACAATCCTTTTCGGCCTCGGAACGCTGATCCTCCTGCCATGCGCCATCGCGTTGGAGGGCCCGCCGCCGGTTGATCTATCGCTGGGCGTGTGGGCCTCGGTGGTGGCCCTCGGCGTAATCTGCACAGCGTTTACGTTCTGGCTGTGGAACTGGGGCCTGCAGCGTGCGGAAGCCGCGCAGGCGGGCGTCTTCGGCAATCTGGAGCCCCTCGTTGGCGCTACCCTCGGCGTGACGTTGCTCGGCGAGCAACTCGGGCCGTTGGCACTCATCGGCGGGATGTTGGTCGTCGGAGCGGCTCTGCTGGTCTCGCGTGGCAAACCGGAGGCGGCATGAGCGCCGATTACCCGCACCGCC